>CALUWM010000001.1 GCA_944324485.1 Candidatus Gastranaerophilales bacterium
TGAAGGCGGCACCCTGCTAAGGTGTTAGGTGGAGTAATCTGCCTCGAGGGTTCGAATCCCTCTTTCTCCGTTTTTTTCATGGAGAAGTGTCCGAGTGGTTTAAGGTGACGACCTCGAAAGTCGTTGTAGGGGTGACTCTACCGAGGGTTCGAATCCCTCCTTCTCCGGTTTATAAATCTATCTTTTTAATTTTAAAATTTCTTCGCTTCTTTTTAATTGATTTTTAAATAAATTAATTTGAGAATCATTTCCAATTTTTAAAGCAATATCATAGGCTTGTTTTTTATAGCTTATTTCATTCTGATTTAGCTCAATAGCTTCTTTTGTATATAACAAAGCATTTTCAAACTCTTCAAGTCCTTGATAACTTCTTGCCATCTGGGAATAATATTTTGCAACATTCGGATTTAGCTTTATTGCTTGATATATAGAATTTTTAGCTTCATCAAATCTTGATAAATCATTTAGCACTAAACCCTTAAAATAATATGCTTCAGCAGTATTTTTATCAAGTTCTATAAAAGAATTTAGAGCTTCAAGAGCCTTATTTAAATCATTCAGTCTATAATATATACGGGCAAGAGAATTAAATATATTTGCACAATTTTGATATTTCTTAGAAAAATCATCAATTCTATCTAATGCTTCAGTATAATTTTTATCATCAATCAATAAATCAATTATCTCCAGCGTATAATACACAGAATCAGGATATAGTATAAGAGCTTTTGAATATATTTCTATCGCTTTTTTATACAATTTTAATTCTTTATACACAGAACCTAAAGTATCAAGCAAAAGAGGGTTGTCTGTTTCCTTTTGTAAATATTGCTCAAGAACAGTTTTTGCTTTTGCAAGATTCATATTTTTCAAATTAATTATTTGAATCAAAACTTGTGCCTTAGAATATAATTTTGAATTTTCTTTTATAGAATTTAAGTTTAAAATAGCTTTCGAAAATTCACCCTTTTTAATTAAAATCCATCCCGATAGAAAATATTTTTCATCAATATTTTCAAGTTTATTTTTAATTAAAGAAAAATTTATAGATTTTTTAAGAACGCTTAAAGCCTCATCCAACCAAGAAATATCAGTATAAGCTTTTGCTAAATCAAAATAAAAATCATGTTCATCGCAATCTAATTCTATTGCCTTTGAAAAAAATTCAATTGCCTTAATATAATTATGATTATTGGATTCTGCCATCCCCAAATAATAAGAGGCAAGTGCATTATCTTCAATTATATTAGTACAATATTCAACAACTTTGCTAAAATTTTTTCTTTCAAACTCAATACTTGCCAAATCTAAATTTGCTTTTAAATTAGTTTCATCCAATTCAATTATTTTTTTCAAAATAAATTCTTTTTTATCTCTGCTTATAGTTGAAATTAAATACAAAATATCAATATCTAGCTTTATGTTTTCATCAAGAGTATTAAAAATTTCAATTGCATCTTGATACTTTTCAAGTTTTATAAGCGTCTTTAAGTAATTGTAATAATTTTCAGGGGTTTTATTTTCTTCGCACATTTTTTGAGCCAATTTTAGCGCCTTATTTAAATGATCCGTTTCAAAATAAATATCGAAACATCTTTTTTGGCTATATGTATGATTTTTATTTATTGAAAGAGCCTTTTGAAACTCGTCATATGCCCTATCATAATTATTTAAAAGAAGATGTAAATCACCTATTTGAGAAAGCAGCTCAACATTATCTTGTGCCAAATCATCATATTCAAGAGCCTTATATAGCATTTCAATAGCTTCTTTATATTTTTTTAAATGCTTAAGTTCAAAAGATTTTCTAATTAACTCTATTTTTTCTTTTTTACTATCTTCCATAAATTTTATTATATTTTATTTTCTTACTTAATTCAATAATCTTACTTGACTTTAAATTAAACATCATTAAACCTAAATCATATAATGTATTTTTCTTTTTTTCTTTAAAGAAAAAACTCTTAAATCCGTTGTCCTATAAAAAAGGAGTCTAGGTCATACAATGAAACTTGCAGCAGGAATAAACTTTGATGCACACGGTATAGCCCAATCCATAAATGCAATGCAAATGGAAATGGATATTATGGGCATTTTCGGTGAAAATGTCGTTGGTTTCGATAAAATCGGTTACCAAAGAAAAGAAGCTGTCATTTCATCTTTTGCAGAATTTTTAGGAACAAATGCCCTGTCTCATAGTGTTGACGACCAAGTGGGAAGACTCGTTATGACACAAAAACCTCTGGATTTAGCATTATCCGAAAAAGGCTATTTTCAAGTTTTAAACAAAGACGGAAGTATCGAATTAACACGTGATGGTAGATTTAAAATTAATAAAAACGGAGAGCTTCTAACTCAAAGCGACCAAAAAGTCCTGTCAATGGGCGGAAGTCCTATAATACTTCCTTTTGTTCCAGAAAGTGTCGATCTAATAAAAATCGGACTTGACGGCAAAATAGGAGTATTTGATAAAGAAAAAAGAGGTCTCATTCCATCAGGCGTAATAGGGGTAGTTTCAGCAGACGGAGCTAACATTGCAACAAATTGCGTAAGACAAGGATATGTTGAATCTTCCAATGTTTCACTCGAAAAAGAATATCTGGAAATGGCAAATTACAAAAGAAGTTTTGAAGCAAACAGACAAATGTTCAGATTACAAAATTCAAAATTATCATCCGCAATATCCAGACTAGGGCAAGTTTAGAGGATAAAATATGGCATATAATCTACAAGGTATAATAAGAAAAGCAAGCACAAACATGACTGTTGAATTTGACAGACTTGCTTATGCAACACAAAATATAGCAAATATAAACACTAACGGATATAAAGCAGTCCGTTTTGAAGACGTGATTGATGCAGACGGTTCTGTACATGGAATTGAACGAACAGACACAAAAACAGGAGAATTTCTCATCACAAATAACCCTCTTGATATAGCGCTTCAAGGAGCAGGCTATATTCCCGTTACGACATTAAACGGTGAAATAAGATACACAAGAGACGGTGCTTTTACAACAAATAAAGACGGCTATTTAATCACAAAAACAGGAGATTTGGTCGGCTCGGGAATTAAAATAGACGGAAGTGCAGAGAAAATTGAAATAAAAGAAAACGGAGATGTTTATTCATATAAAAGAGTAATCGACGAGCCTGAATATGTCGGAACAATTCCAGTTGTACAATTCCAAAATCCCGAAGCATTAAAAGATGTAGGTGCAAACGAATTTATAGCAACCGAAAACTCGGGCGAAATGAAACTTGTTGAGGACCATAACTACATAAAGCAATATGGAATAGAACGCTCAAACTTAGATGTTATTTCAGAAGTTTATATGGTCTCAAGAATAAATGCGTCTATTATAGCATCAACTTCATTAATGAAAGCTGTTGATCAAATGTATCAACAAGCAATTAATATAACTGAATAGAGGTAAATTATGGGACTGGTGCCAACTCAACTGTTAAATAATCCACAAAAAATATTAAGCCTTGTTTCTCAAAGACAAGAAGCGCTATCAGACAATATTGCAAACATGCACACAAAAGGATATAGAAGAAAAGATGTTGATTTTTCTCAATATCTAAATAGTGGCACATCATCTCGTCTTGAAAATAAAATTATTCAAAAATATGGTCCGGCACCAATATCAAGCAGTTCAAATTCAAGCGAAAATATATCAACCGAAGACGAACTTGCTTTAATGCAACAAAACTATCTTTTGTACAACATTGCAGTAAGACATTTATCAAGCACAATAACAGAAATTAAAACAGCACTTAATGTCTCTGCAAACGGATAAGATTGGAGTAATTTATGGGTTTAATGAATGCTTTTCAAATAGGTCGTGAAGGACTTTCAGTACATGGTAAACGTGTTGAAATTGCAGCAAAAAACATAGCAAATATTGATACACCAAACTACACAAGAAAAATACCTATTATATCATCAAATCAAGATCAAAGTTTTGCAACAGTGCTCTCTTCGATGGGTATGGGAGCATTATCAGGCAACATGGGAGGGGTTAATTTTGACGGTATAGTAGAAGACCCAACTCCGGGAGCAAAAATATATAAACCAGGTCATCCTGATGCTGACGAATTTGGCTATATAAGAACATCAAACACAAATGCTATGGTAGATATTGCAGATGCTACAATAGCTCAACGTGCTTATGAAGCATCATTAGGGGTTATGACAATTTCAAAAGCAATGTCTGTTAGCGCCCTTGAAATAGGAAAATAGTCTATTATACAATCAAACATTATATTTTCCAAAGAATCGTCATATAAAAAATAATATGGCGGTTTTAATTGAAAATATAAAAGCAAGACAAATAATTGATTCACGTGCTAACCCAACTATCGAAGCTGAAGTCATATTGAATGACGGCACAAAGGCTTTTGCTTCAGTGCCATCTGGTGCATCTGTTGGAACAACGGAAGCAGTTGAATTAAGAGATAACAATCCTGATTATCTGTTTTCAAAAAGTGTTCTAAAAGCAGTAAAAAATGTTCAAAATATTATAGCACCTGAATTAATTGGTATATCCCCTTTTAATCAGGGTTTAATTGATGAAAAACTTGAAAAACTAGATAAAAGCGAGAATTTTTCAAATCTTGGAGCAAATGCAGCTCTTGCAGTTTCAATGGCAACTTGTTGTGCATCTTGCAAATCTTTAAATACCGAACTCTATCAATATATAGGAGGTATAAATTCAAATATATTACCTATACCATTTATAAATGTAATAAATGGCGGAGTTCACAGTGATAATTCACTTGATTTTCAAGAGTTTATGCTTGTTCCTATCGGAGCAAAAAGCTTTAGTGAAGCAATGAAAATGTCTCTTGAGGTATTTTATCACTTAAAAAATATACTAAAAAAGAAAAATTTATCTACAAATGTAGGAGATGAAGGCGGCTTTGCGCCTCAATTAAACAATGCAAGAGAGGCACTTGAGATTTTGATTGAAGCAATAAATAAAGCTGAATATACAACTGACGATATTAAACTGGCTCTTGATGTTGCAGCGGGAGAGCTATATGAAAACGGAAAATATAACTTAAAAGGTGAAGACAAAATTCTCTCAAGTTGCGAAATGATAGAATATTTAAATTCTTTATTAAGAGAATTTCCTATTATATCTATCGAAGACGGATTAAGTCCCGATGATTTCGAATATTGGAAAAACTTTACATCAAATTTAGGCAAAAAAATCTTACTTGTAGGAGATGACCTTTTTACAACAAATCCCAAGCTGTTAAAACACGGTATAAGCAGTAAAGTTGCAAATTCTATTTTAATAAAACCGAACCAAATCGGCACTATATCAAAAACAATAGAAGCTGTACAAATAGCAAAAAGAGCATGTTATAAAACCATAATCTCACACAGAAGCGGAGAAACCGAATCAACATTTATAGCTGATTTTGCAGTTGGCATGAATGCAGGTTTTATTAAAACCGGCTCCCTATCCAGAGCGGAAAGAACAGCAAAATACAATAGACTCTTATATATAGAAGAACTTTTAGGAAAAAATGCCAAATATGGCGGAAATTATATATAGAAATTACATTATTGAGTTTATTATTTCCTTTAGATAATTTATAAGAGCAATTATAATATCATCGCTCCCTGCTGGTGCGTATTTTTCATAGCTTTGAGCTTTTGGCGGTCTCATATACCAAAGTGCAATATTATGCTTTTCACATAAAGGTTTTACTCTATTATAATATTTAAAGTCATCACTTTTCTCAATAATCAAAATTATTGCAGGCTTTTTTCCTGTCATTCTTGAATAATGCAAACTTTGTCCGACTGCTTCTGCCCATTTAGGAGCAAAATCAAATTCAATTGCATAGTTTTTTGTAATGCAATCAACTCTAGTCGAATCAATCAATTTAACTTCTTGTCTTCCATTCCATCTTGAGCACCAAGCATTTTGATAATACTTTTCAGAGTATAAATGTGATGCAAACGCACAGCAATTAATAAAAGAATAAAACAAAACAAACAAAAAAATATTTTTCATATATAAATTCTAGACTATAACATTAAACTTTTAAAATATATATTAAGTTTTGTAACAAAAAATATTTAATTTGAAATTAGATAATCTTTATATACTTTATATATATGTAAGCAGTGATTAAAGGAAAATAAAGATGAAACTACAAATTACAGATAATTTTGATCAAAAACTTGCAGAACTTTATTCTTCTAAAGTTACTGTTAACCTAGAAGCTAAATCAACACTTGATCCTAATCAATTTTGGAATTCAATGGAATTAATTGCAGTCAACCATAAAGCTATGATTAATTTTAAAATAAGATAAATATTTGGCGGAATTGGAGTAAACCCTTCTTTTAAAAGAAGGGTTTTTTAGTTTATAAATTTTTCAATTTGTTTAGAAATATATATTTTTCAAATAAATTTTTATTTTTCAAATTCACATAAAACACAGAAAAATATTCATCATTTTCTATCGAAATTCCACAATACTCATTTTTAATTTCAGTATCAACAATAGAATCTATTGTTGCCAGTATTTTAGTGTTTTTATTTAAAATAAACATTCTGTTTGATTGGTTTTTATTTTTTAATATTATTGGAATTTTTTTTGAATTTTCAAAAAAATAATCACAAATAACACCCTTACCAGAGGCTAAAATTGTATCAAAAACTTCCTTCTTTGATAGCCCAATATCATTCAAAGAATAAGGATCAATAATATAATTTATGCTAAAAACCTTAAAAGTATCTTGGTTTATATAATTTAAAACCATTTCATCTTTATCTAAAAACTCTTTTGTTTTTAAAATTTTCTTTTCAAGCAATTTGATATTTTGATTGTGCAGATATATTTTTATGTAATTTTTATCTAAATATACAATGTTATTTTCTTTTAAAATTTTTTTTATAGTTTTTATTTCTCTTTTCTTAGCAAGAATCACAAGTTTATTTTTATCATTTTCAAAATATATTTCATTCTTTGATATTTTGGGAATTTCTTGACCTATAAAATAAATTATATTCTTACTTTTAATTAATTCATCTATTTTCTTACTAAATTCAAATGTTTTATAAATATTTGAATTATTATCAAGGAAAATCTCTATTTTTCCCAATTCAGATGTATTTATTATGTCAAAATCTACATTGTAAGAATTTTTACTTAGTTCTCTGGCAAGCTTTTTTAACTTATAGTTGTATATAAAATTTAAACAGCATCTCTTTTTAGATATTGCAAAAATTTGAGCTTTCTTATCATCAAAATTTATCGCATAATCAAAAGGCTCTTTTATTTTTTGTTCAATATTAAACACCTGCGATAATTTTATTGAAAATTTTTTTCCTTTAAAATAAATTGCTATATTTCCGACATCAAAAACGCTTTTTATACTATCGTCTGTATTTATTAGAAAAAAATTTTTATCGTTGTTTTTCCTAAAAGAATTTTCAATCGAATTATTATTTTTAATTATATTTTTTATATCTGATAAATTTATATTATAAGTTAATAATGTATTATCATCAAAATTAATATAAACTGCTTTTTTCAATTCCCCCAGTTTCAGTATTTTAGATGTTATTTTAAGATTGTTTAACCTATCTAAAATCTCTTCTGAATAATTATTAAAAAAATCATTATCTAAACTTTGTGTACTTATTACTAAAAAAGTATCATATTTCTTATTATACATATCATCAAATTCGATATTATTCGGATATAATATCTCGTCTTTATTAAAAAGAATTTTTCTTTGTACTTTTTCTATAACTTGTTTTTTATTTATTACAAAAGGATTTATTTTGCAGTATACGCTGCAAGTATTTTCTTTTGAAAAAAGAACAACTTTATTAATTTCTTTAAGTTCAATTAGCCTGTCTTTTATTTTTTCTGCAAAATTATTATTTATATCCTCAACGGAAACATTTTCAAATTCAGCTTTTATTCTTATTTCAAAATTATTTCTATTGTTAAAAACAATTATAAATACAAATAAAAATATAAAAAATATACCCGATATAAATATAAAAATATTTTTTTTCATTTTAAATATTCAATTTTAACCCTAGTATCGGGCTTAATTTTCTCAAGTCCGTTTGCAACTACAAAATCACTTTTATTTAACCCTTTTAAAATTTCTATTTCATTTTCCAAAATATCCCCGGTTTCAACTTTTTCCTTTTTAATTTCGCCTATGCCATCTTTGATATTTATAAGCTTATATACATATTTATTATTTTCAAATTCAAAAACGCTATTCAAAGGAACCAATGTAATAGCATCATTATTAAGAGGTATAAGAGCATCTATTCCCATACCATCTTTTAATTGTGGTTTAATATTATCAAGTTCAATCTTTACTAAATAGCCACCTGCGTTAATACTTGATTTCGATATATGCTTAATTTTGCCTTGATATTTTTCATTATTATATTCAACAACCACAATCTTATTAACATCAACCTTGTTGATTGTATCCGAATCAACCATGACTTCAACTTGCGTTTTATTTGTTCCGATTATAGTTAAAATCTTTTCTCCGACTTTTGCAAATGCACCAACTTGTGCATATTTTTCAAATATATATCCATCATAAGGAGCAGTTATCATATTATAGCCAATTTCCTTATCAAGATAGTTTAATTTTTCTTTCTGTATTTTAATATTTTCTGCCGTAGTTTTTAAATTAAAATAAGCTTCTTCCCAATCATTATCAGAAATTGCACCTTCATTGTGCAAAATATCCATTCGCTTAAAATAACTTTTTGCTTTATTGTATTGAATTTGGTTCTCTTTAAGCCTTGCTTGTTCTTCATTTCTTTTAATTTTATACAAAATTCCATCCAACCTCGCAAGGACTTGTCCCTTTCTTACATAATCACCTTTAGAATATGGAATATAGTTTATTCTTCCTTCGCTTTGAAAACTTAAATCAGTTGTAAATTGAGATATAACAATACCATGAAATTTTTTATTATTTTCATTTTTAACCGCCACAGCTTGAATAGTGAATAATGGTTTTTGTGCTTTTATATCGCTAAATGACGCCAATACGCCTACTATAATAAAAAATAAAATTAAAAAAATTATCTTCTTTGAATTCATTTTTAAATTTTATTTTTTATATATTAAAATTTTAAGGGTAAAAAAGATTAATCCAATGTTCTTTTTAGAATTAAGCCATTTGTACTAATTGGAAAATCTGTCTTTGTTTTTGAAATAAGCATAGTCTTGTCACTGAGTAAATCATATCCCCATGCTCCCATAAAAAGTTTTTTACCATCTTTATCATATACATAACAAAGACAAATAATTACATTATCATTATCCAAACTAAAGCCCAAGGGCATTATATCATACCGATATTTAATTAATTGCTTATTTTCATAATCAAGATAATAATCTTTAATTACTTTATCAAAATTTACAAGTTTTATTGTATAACTATCTTCAATATTTTCCTCTATAAAATGAACATACAGATATGTTTTATAAATACCGTTTAAAGTTGATCCTACTTTCTCTTTTATCAAAAGTTTTTTACCGTCTTTGCTCCAATCAACAAGAGTTAACCCTTTAAATAAATTTTTATATCTTTCTTTCATGCCAGCTTGAACAACAGGGAGTCTTTCTGCCTGACTATGATTATAATCAAGTATTCTTTTAACTCTTGGCTTTGATAAATCTAATTTTTCAACAAAAAACTCAGATGATATTTGATTAACTTCAGGATAAAAATAATATCTGGGATATGCAACATACTTGCAACTACTATCTACTACAACATATGGATAAGAATAGAGATTCTTTTTTACATCCTCAATATTTATTTCTCTTTTTCCCGGAAGATAATTATATTTATCGAAAACATATCTTAATTCCGGATAATAAAATTTCTTATCACTTTTAGGTTCTTCTTTTATTTCAACTTTTCTTTCACTTAAAGGTACATCAGCCGCTTCAATTAGCCACTCTTGCTTTGTTTCAACCATTTTGGCTTTTGGTTCGGGCTGTTTTTTCTTAAAAAATTTAATTTTTTTAAATTCAAACGCATTTGCTGGATTTATTATTAAAAAAAGCACAAAAACAATTAAAACTTTTTTCATAATAATTAAACTAAGCCCTCTTTTAAAGCAACAATAGCAGCTTTTGTTCTATCTGTTAAATATAATTTTTGAAGAATATTATGAACATGAGCTTTTGTTGTTGAAATTGAAACAACCAACTTTTGAGATATTTCTTGGTTTGAAAGCCCATCTACAATCAAAGAAAGAACTTCTAATTCTTTTTTTGTAAGCCCATATTTTTTATTAGCCTCTTTTTGATTTTTTATACTTGTAGTTTGATTGTCTTCTTCGTTTTGAATATTTGACAACACGACTCTTGCAATTTGAGAATCGATCCAAGCGGCATGCTCAGAAACCGTATCGATAGCATTTATTAAATTTTGCGAACTTGAATCTTTCATGATATATCCATCAGCACCCGCTTTAAAAGCTGCAAATATGTCTTCCTTGCTATCTCTTGATGTAAACATTAAGATGGCGCTATCTAATTTTAATTCTTCTTTAATTTTTCTTGTTGCAGTAATACCATCCATTTTTGGTAATCCAATATCCATCAAAATTACATCCGGATTATATTTTTGAGCCATAGAAACGGCTTCTATACCATCAACCGCCTCTGCTAAAAGTTTAAAATGTGGCGTATTTTCAATTTTCATAGAAAGACCCATTCTTGTAAATTCATGGTCTTCAACCAATAATATTGTTATTTCTTTTTTTTCTTTTTTCATAAAATTACCTTACAGTCATTAATTGAGTTTTTCAATTCAAAAGTGAACTTTGAACCTTTATTCAGTTCTGATTCGACATATATCTTTCCATTGTGGGCTTCTATTATCTGTCTTGACAAATATAACCCGAGACCGGTAGAGCTGGAGCGCTTTTGATTTGTACCTTGTGAAAAACGATTAAACAACTTTTCGCAATCACCTTTTTCAAAACCAATACCATCATCTATTACATCAACTTTTAAATCGTGTTCTTGTTTTTCTAAATTTATTAACACTTTTGTCCCTTTTTGAGAATGTTTTATAGCATTTCCCGCCAAATTAATCAATACTCTTCTAATTTCATTTTTATCAGCATTAACAAATATTTCACTATTATTATTTTCAATTTTAATTTCCATATTTGCTTTCTTAGCTAAAGGAGACAGCTCAGATTTACACTCTTGTGCTAACTTTAAAATATCAAACTTTGTTTTACACAGATAAGTTTTTCCTGCTTCATATCTATAAACTTCAAGAAGAGTGTTCACAAGTCCCAACATATCCTCTGAGCTTTTTTTCATCGCAGAAAACAAACTAAACTGCTTTTCATTTATTTCACCCAATGATTTATCAAGAATAAAATCCAATCCGGAAATCGTTGCAAGCAAAGGAGTTCTTAAATCATGCGTGAGCGTAGCTATAAAATCATCTCTTAAGCGTTCGTTTTCTTTTTGATATGTTACATCCCTTATAACTGCAACATAAAAATTATTTTTTTGGTTAAAAACAGGAGCTATGCTAATTTCAACAGGAATTTTTATATCTTTTTTATAATTAATCAAACAATAATTTCTTAAAAAAACGTTTTCTTTATTGTTTAAATTAGTTTTTGAATATTTTTCATTTACGACAAGTTCAAAAAAATTTTTTGAAATCACTTCTTTCTTTTCTTGTCCAAAAAGATTTAAAGCAGCATCATTTAAATCTATAATGTTGGAATTAAAGTCAAAAGTTACTATTCCATCGGCACAACCAGTGATTATTGCGTTTAATTTTGAATTAACATCAGACAATTCTTCTGTTCTTTTTTCTACTATGTCTTCAAGATTTTTTGAATATTCTTCAAGCTTTTTATTTGCATTTTCAAGCTCAATTATTTTCTTATCTAATTCTTTTTTAAGTTTTGTCTGAATAAGAGCATTTTTTACATTCATTATTAATTGCTTGTTATCCCAAGGTTTTTCTATATATTTAAAAATACCTATGGTATTTATTGCTTTTATCGCATTTTCTTTATCGGCATATCCTGTTAGTAAAATCATTGAAACTTTTTCCTGATATCTTTTTGCAATTTCAAGAAAATCAATTCCGTTCATCTCGGGCATTATAAAATCACTGATTATTAAATCGACTTCATTTTTTTCTAAAAATTTTAATGCTTCTTTAGGATTGTTATATGTTTCAACGTTACTAAAACCCTCTAGGCCTAAAAGCATACTAAGAGTTTTGGTTACCATGGATTCATCGTCAACTATTAGAATTTTCCCCATTTTGTCCATAATAAAAGGATAAATTATTTTTATAAGTAATACAAATTATTAACAAAAATACAAAAAACTTAAAATTTAACACAAAAAAGTATATTCATGATTTTGCTTATGCTAATGTAAAAATAAGAGAAAGATAAATTGAATTTATACATATAATGAAATTAATGCTAAACAACAGCATACGGTACAATAAAAACAATATTGCCACAAACCCGATATTGAAAAACTTAAACTCTCAAAAAAACAATCCACAATTCAGAGGGTCATTTGAAAAAATTATAGACAAAGGAAACGGTGGTATTGTATATACCAATATTGGTGAAATAACTCAAAAAATTGACGATATTCTTGGAGAGAATTTTTTAAGGAGCAAATTTGAAAAGCTAGGTATTGACGTTAACTCCATAAAAGATTATACAGTTAAAGATTCAAGCATACTTACTGACATATATAAAACGGTAAAATATCCTTTTGTAGATATGCCGGTTGATTTTGTTAGTTTTTTATTAAAAACAATAAAAAAAGTTCCATTCTTATCAGATTATGCAGATAAAATTTTAAGTGCAGATATTTTTACAAAAAGAACTCAAATAATTGAAACAGAAAAAAGCAAAGATATTATAAGAAATATTCTTGAGGCATTTGCAGACAAGAATTGTTTGATACCCGATAGAGAAAAAGGGGTTGTTTTTGATGCCGAAAAATGCAAAAAACTGTTCTCAACTAAAACAGCTAAAAATCTATCAAAAACAGTAAAAAATTACAATTCAAGAGATGAAAGAACTTTAAACAGACTTATTACATCAACAGTAAGCGCAGTGTACAGTTCAAGAGATTTTTATAATATCTCCATGTTACAAAAAGATAACAAAAAAGATGCAAAAAGAGCTAAAAAATCACGTTTCAGACAAGAAATGACCAGAACAAGCATAAGCGCAGCAATGACTTTTCTCACATTAGGTGCATTAAATAAATATACTAAAAACAGCTTAGTCTGGACAGTTGGAACAATTGTCGGAAGTTCATTAATAGCTGAAATTGCTTCAAGATTAATTAATAAAGTTTCATTAATACCTTTAACTCCCAAAAAAGCAGAAAAAATTGCAAAAGCAAAAAAAGCAAAACTTGCGAAAACTGCATCGAAAAATAATGAAGTTTTAAACGATTCACCTGACAATAAAACAACAAAAAACGATGTTTCTTTTAAAAATAAAATATTATCTTTAAATAATAAAACATATTCTGCTTTTGCAGGCGCAGACGGTACATTATCTCCCTTAAATATGATTTCAAGTTCATATCAAAAAAATGAACCACAAACCAATTCAAAAACATCGCAAAAAAATGATCATAAAATCACTAAAATTGCAGGGCTTGCATTCGGTTCAGCAAGTGCAATTCTTCTTTTAAATTACTTTTTAAAGGGTAATATTAAAAAAAGCAGAGAAATAACTAAATTTGTTACAGATAACCATGAAAAACTTACAGATTACGTTAATGGAAAAACAACAAACCTAGACGAAAGTTTATGTAATCAATTAAACAATTTAAAAAATACAAATCCTAAAAACAAAGTAATCACTTCATTTGAAAATTATTGTAAAAAAATAGGCTCTTTCTTTGGGCAAATAACAAAAAAGAAAATAACATACACTAAAGAAGAAATTATTAGTGCAATTGATAATATGAAACAAACAGAAGAAGGAGCAAAAATAAAAGAGCTTCTTGAGCAATATCGTGAAATTGCAGAAAGAGGCAAAAACAAAATCCAAAGAACAGAAGAAAGAAAGCTCATTTCAGGATTGTTTAACGGGTTTAAAAAAATATTCGACACAGCATGGCTTGTTTTAAGCTCTCCTGGGGCTTTAATTAAAAATGGTATTGAAAAAATAATAAATAAAAACGGATATGATGTATATACAAAAGCTTCAAAAAAACTGGAGGCTGAAAATCCAAAAGCCAGTCTGGATGGCTTACACAAACTAATCTGCAAATACAAAAATTCAAATGAATGTGCAAAAATGATTGGAAGAAATGCAAGATTATTTGATACAGGATCTGAAACAGGAAAAATTGCAAATTACTCACGTGCTTTTGTAACAATGATAAGTTCATATTTCTTTGTAAATGACTACTATAATAAAGTTTTAATTGAATCTGAAGGCAAAAACATTCACGAAGCCCAAGAAGAAAGAAATGAAAGAATAGCACATAAATTATCCAATTTCGTAGTAAACGGAACATTAATGAACATATTTAACTCCGTATTTGTTAAAGCTCTTAACAACAGCTTAACCCAAGCTACACTTATAGCAGGTGCAACCGAAATGACAAATGAATTTTTAGTCAGAAAATCAATTTGTCAGCCTGTTAGAAAAATGAAATCAAGAGATGAAATAATTGAATGGGAAGATAAACAAACATCCAAAAAAGGATTAATGGGCGCTTGGTCAAGATTTTTCAAAAAAATCACAGGCAAAAAGACTTTAACCGAAAAAGCTCATATTGATATCAAAAAAGAAAAACAAGAAAAAGCTAAAAATGTATAAAAACTGTTTGTTTGTGTTACCATTGTTAATGGCAACACAAAAAGAGAGTAAAATAAATCATGATAAACAATAATCTAGAAAAGCTTTTAAAAGAAAGTGTTGAAAATAATACACCTGATTATATAAAACAAAATAAAATTTTTAATTATAATGACGATAATAAATTTACTTTTAAATTGACAAAAGAAACTGTTGAAAAGCTAAATCTTAAAAACTGGTTTGAAGGCTATAAAAAAGAAGCAATGGTTTCAACAGCAGGTATTAGAGGACCTCAAAATATTTTATATCCTCATGATACAAGATTTCCCATTAACACAATAGGAATTACCCTTGCTACTCTTGCAAAAGCTCTCGTTCTTAAAGAAAAATACCCTAATAATAATTTGGTAAAACTGGTCGGATGTGAAGTAAGATATAATTCAAAAACATATTTAGATATAATAACAAGAATTCAAGCTTCTCTTGGAATCAGAACACTGACACCTGTCAATCGTGAAACAATTCCGATTTGGCTTGCTTCATTTTTAGCATTTAAATTAGATTTAGTCGGTGCAGAATACATAACAAGCTCCCATGGTATTTCAGTTAAAAACGCTACAAAAGACTTGAATAACCAAGGTTCTCAATTTTTACCCGATGAAAGTATAGAATTTGTAAATAAGATTGAAGAAATTTTAAATACAGTTGATGAAAAAGGATTTTTTGAAATTGAGTTTAGTTCCTCAAAAGATTCATTAATTGATGAACAAGCTATGGAAAAGATAAATAACGGTCTTGATTTATACATCGAGTATTTAAAAAGCGGGGTTGCAAACAAAAAAAACATCCAATCCATTCAAGCTTTTAATAAAAAAATTATTATAGATTCAGTTGGAGGATGTGCATATAATACTCTATCAAAAATACTAAAATGCTTAAACATAGATAACAAATTTGATTGGCTGAATAAAGAAGAAGACCCGTTCTTTCATGGAATAGGAAAAGACATCAAAAAAGACAAAGAAGGCAAAGAAGCATTTTATGATTGGTCTTTAGATGTTACTGTTATTGGAAAAGATAAAAATAACAAAGAATATTTTCCTGTTGTAGAATCCCTAAATTATAAAGAAAAATTAAAGAATTATCCTCTTGATACTGTTGTTTTAATTACAGACCCTGACCATGACAGACTAAACATTGTTCAGGTTGTTTCAAAAGAATTAAAAAATGAAATCATAGCAACAGGAGTAGATTTTATTGAATTAGATGATGAAAGATTGCTTTGTATATTCAGCGCAAACCAATCCTTCTTAATGATTATGGACTTTTGGAACAAATCCTTAGAAAAAGACGGTTGTAGCGAATATTTTATAATAAAAACAACTGCAAGCTCAAAATCTTGGGACGAATGGGCGAAAGCAAACGGAATAAAAATAATAAATACGCCTGTTGGCTTCAAAGAAATAGCAGGCTCAATCAGAAAAATCGAATATCAGTTCGAAAATAAAATTGAAAACATTGAAATAACAGATGTTTTTAACAATAAAGTTTCACTTGGAAAAAATCCAAGAATGATTTTTGGTGGTGAAGAATCAGGAGGAATGATTATTGGTGCAATTGAACCAATTAAATCCTTAAATAACAGAACAGCACTTGCTATGCGTGAAAAATCAGCAACAGAAGCAATTATAGTTGCAAGTGCTCTAATATCATCAATAAATGTTCCTTTGATTACACACCTTAAAAAAATATATGACGACAATAATATCATTTCAAGATATGACGTAAGAGCAGATATAGCATATTATAACGAATCAGAACCCGATATTAACAAGCTCAAAGAAGCTAAGAAAATCGGTGAAAAACAAAGAACAAAAAATGACCTGTTTTATCTTGCACTGGCAATTGCAAAGCTTGAAGGCAAAATTACTCTGGATAATGTTAAAGAAATATTATCATCAACATTTGATGATTTAGATTTTAGCTCATTAAAAGATATTATTTTTGTTGGAGATGGAACATATTTGGATTTTGATGATAAATTTATCGAAATAAGGCCATCAGGAACAGATGCAAAAACAAAAGCCTACGCAGGAGGTTCCGATAAGCAACTACTCAATAAATGGGCAAACAAACTAGGAAATTATAACGGGGACTTAAATGATACATACAAAAAATATTTAAGCGACGAGTATGTACAAAATTCTAAAGAAAAATCTTTTGAAGTTTATGAGAAATATTCAACAAAAGATGAAGATAAGCGTGAGTTTATTGTCCCAAAATATGAATTTTAATTAAAGGAGAGAATATAAATGGAAGCAAATACAAGTTCTTCACAAAGCATAAGAGAAGGAAGAATTCAAAAATTAACAGATTTAATCGATATGGGAATCAACCCATACCCTTATACATTTGATAAAACAGCAAATGCTAAAACCCTACAAGAAAAATACAAAGACCTTGAAGCAGGAGTTGAAACACAAGATGTCTATTCGGTTGCAGGAAGGGTTATGGCAATCAGAAATTCCGGAATGTTTATAGATCTAATGGATTCAACCGGAAAAATTCAAATCTTTTCACACAAACAAAATCTTCCCGAAGAAAAAATTAAATTACTAAAATTAATAGATATGGGTGATATAGTAGGTTTTAAAGGAACAATAAGAAGAACTCCAAGAGGTGAACTCTCCATAAAAACCACAGACTTAAAGCTATTATCTAAGTCTTTATTACCATTGCCCGAAAAATTCCATGGGTTATCTGATGTTGAAATAAGATACAGACAAAGATATCTTGATATGATAGCAAATCCTGAAGTTAGGGAAACTTTTAGAAAACGTAGTCTTATTATACAAAAAATTAGAGAATTTTTGGCTAAAGATGGTTTTATGGAAGTAGAAACTCCTACTCTTCAAACAACAGCATCAGGTGCTAATGCTCGTCCATTTTACACTCATCACAATGCGCTTGAAATGGATTTAACCTTAAGGATTGCTCTTGAACTTTATCTAAAAAGACTAATTGTTGGTGGAGTTTCAGAAAGAGTTTTTGAAATCGGAAAATGTTTTAGAAACGAAGGAATAGACACTCGTCATAATCCGGAATTTACAATGATTGAGTTATATCAAGCATACGCTGATTACAATGACATGATGACTTTAACCGAAAATATGGTAGCATATGTTGCACAAGAAGTTCTGGGGACTACAAAAATAACATATGGCGAACACGAAATTGATTTGACACCACCTTGGGATAGAAAAACCATGTTAGGCTCAATCAAAGAAGCAACAGGCATAGATTTTCTACAAGTTTATAGTGCAAAAGAAGCTTTAGAACTAGCAAAAAGCATAGGTGTCCATCCTGATGAAAATGCTAATTGGGGTCAAATCGTAGAAACAGTATTTGAAGAAAAAATTGAACCAGATTTAATTCAACCTGTTCATATTATCGATTATCCACGTGAAATTTCACCATTGGCAAAAGTACACAGAGATAACGATCGCTTAACAGAACGTTTCGAAACAAGAGTCAACGGTTGGGAAATAGCAAATGCCTTTTCTGAACTATCAGACCCTATTGACCAACGTAAACGTTTCGAAGCTCAAGCCTTAGCAAAAGCAAATGGAGATGAAGAAGCAATGGAAATCGATGAAGACTTTATCAATGCGCTTGAATACGGAATGCCACCAACAGGGGGTATGGGTATGGGAATCGACAGATTAGTTATGCTTTTAACCAACTCTCCTTCAATCAGAGATGTTATAGCATTTCCAACAATGAGACAAATCGGTAAATAAAGAGGTGTTTATGAATAGAAATGTCATTTGTATTAAATGGGGAGACAAGTTTGGACCCGAATACGTAAATAGTCTTTATAAAATGGTTGAAAGAAATTTAACCCTAGAACACCGCTTTGTTTGTTTTACAGATAAACCCGAAGGAATTGTTCAAGGAGTTGAAATTCGACCTTTACCGGAATTAAATGATGAAGGATTACCTGAAAAAGCTTGGAAAAAACTGGGATTATTTACGGATAAACTTACTGATCTTGAAGGTGAAGCGTTATTTCTTGATTTAGATATAGTAATTAGAGATAACATTGATTGCTTCTTTAGGCAAGAAGGCGAATTCTTTATTATTAAAGATTGGGATTTTCCGGATGATATAATAGGCAATTCTTCTGTTTTTAAATTTAATGTTAATAAACACAAAGATATAATTGAAAACTTTTACAAAGAGGGTAAAGATATAAGAAAAAGGTATAAAAACGAACAAGCTTTCTTATCTCATCAAATGAATGATAAAGGTATTCTAAAATATTGGGACAAAAGTTGGTGTGTAAGTTTTAAAAGAAATTGCTTAAGACCTTTCCCTCTAAATTTCTTCTTGGAACCTAAAGACCCAATAAATGCTAAAATAATAATTTTCCATGGGCGTCCGACACCTGAACAAGCATACAAAGGTTTTATGGGTAAGGGTGGATTTAGATATGTAAAACCTACTAAATGGCTTGATAAATATTGGGCAAGAAACTAAAATCTTGACGACATATCTTGCTTATTGTATTATAAATAAGCAATGAGCTTATGGTGTTCATTGTTGACTGAAATTGAAAATTAAATATTAGTTGATGGGCCTGTGGCGAAATTGGTAGACGCGCTAGATTTAGGATCTAGTGCCTTCGGTGTGAGAGTTCGAGTCTCTCCGGGCCCACCATTTAAAAGACTTCTTCGGAAGTCTTTTTTTGTTACTCGTCGAGACTGCGTCTCTTCTGGCTTTTCTAAATTCTACGCCACAAAGTGGCTTGAATTTTACGAAAATCTGCGCATACTTCATTTGTAAGGCTCATTCTTCGCCTACAACTGAAGCATCCGGGCCCACCATTTAAAAAGAGCCTTACATAAGGCTCTTTTTATTTTAAATACCAATCTAAAACATAAAAAATTACTTATTAAAGTACTTACGCAATCCGTTAAGAGAAATTGTTGCAAATCTTTTTTTATCTTGTCTCAAATATTCTTCATATTCATCAATTACAATCCTACAAGCACCCAAAGTACCCGTACTAACCAAAGGTGTTAAACGATTGTTATAGCATTGTTCATATACCGCTTGTCCTAAATTTCTATCAATATTAGCTGCCCTTTCAACAATTGGAGCAACATTTTCGCTATTTGGTTCATCCTCAAGTGAAATCCAACTATCTTTTGAATGAACTCCTTGCAAAGGAATATTATTTTCAGATTTTCTACTATATTTTCTTGTTATTTCTGCTATTGCACTATAAAATTCATCTGTAATTTTATTAAAACTATATATCGTAATAGGATCATGTCTTCTTGCCCAATTCTCAGCTCTTGAAGGAGTTTTGTAATAAGCACAAATAGTATCTGGATTATTTATATATTTCCACTGGCCAAATCTATCTTTATAAAAGCCGGTTGCAAAAAAATCATCCAATTCTTTAATCAAATGAGCATGTGCAACGACATTTAAAGACATCCTCTGCAAAACCTTACTATTTGGATATGAGATTCTATCAAATTTCCTATAAACCCAATCTCTTGAGATTTTTTTGTACCCGTATTCTACTTCACTATTAATAGCATTCTGCACAGGTTCGGCCCCCGATACAAATGTTGTAGCATCAGAGTACCTGCACCTTCTTAAAAAATAATATTTTTCATTTATAAGTTCACTAAAATTCGGGTTTGTAGCATATTTTTCTTGCAAATATTTAAAATCATAATTTTTAAATACGCCATCAACGTTAACTTTTGTGCCATTCAAAGAGATGTCTCTTACATATATTTTTTCATTATATTTCAAAAACTGTAAATGCTTTCTTGAAATTTTTCTATTTTCATCTTCAAAATCGCCTCTGCCAACTGTAAATGTTTCATTATTTTTTAAACTATTTAAACGTTTCTCAAAGTCTTTAGTTTTTGTGTCTAATCTTTCACAATCAGCCAATTCAAATGTTGCGCCGCAATCCGGAAGCAAAACCCATTGCCCTTGTTCCATTTTCCTTATTTCACCAGGGTATATTTTTACACTCTTTTTTATATCAAAATCCGAAAAATCAAACGAAGAATTTTTGCCTGTAAAATTCACACTATCACAAGTAGCTTTTCGAACATTCTTTACCACATTACTCTGAGGTATCTTAAAACCAGTATTTAATTTAACATCGCAAAGCGGCAACATCATACTACACCTACTATCTTATACGCTTACAAAACGTATAAATAAAAAAAATTAACAATATGTTACAAAAACTTAACTATTTTAAATAAAAAAGTCAATTTATATCTGCATATATCCTTTATATATAAAGGATATAATAATGTACAGCGCTTCTATTTTAAATGAATTTAAAAATTATTTAATTGATTTGGGTTTATATACCAATGATAAGAAGAATGCTGTCAACAATTTAAGCATTTTTGAATACAGCGAAGAATTCAAAAATTTTCTAGATGAAAAATATGATACAACAGAATCCATTTTCACAAAAAGCATAAATGAAATATTAGAAATGGATATCGTAAATGGTAAATTAACATTACTTGATGATGAAAACCAGCAAGAAAATGTACTTTACGGCAAAACACCAGAAAACAAAAATACAGCTAATAATGAATCTGAAGAAGAAAATTTAAATTTTGGAGCTGATGAATACAGTTCAATAAATACCTTAAACCAAAATAATGACTTTATAGAAATTCTAAACAACATTTTTGAAGATGAAACTATTATAAAATCGCTAGATAAAAATAATGACGGCACATTAGATGCTGATGAAATGAATATATTTTTTGAAAATATTAAAAATATCGATGGAAACGAAAGTAACATATCATTTGAAGATATTCTTGGCGGACTGGAAAAAATAAAAGAAAATAAAAAAGAAACTCAAGAAGAACTTGAAACAAAAAATGAGCCTCAAAGCATATCTCGAAAGAGTCCACGTGGACCTTATAATGGCGGAAGCACAATAAATCAACAAGAAGCAAATCTTAACAACATGACAAAAGAGCAGCTTGAAAGTGAACTCAGCGTTCAAAACGCAGCATTACAAGAAAAACAAGCCGTCCTTGAAGCAATATATAGCGGATCAGATTCAAGATTAACAGAACTTCAACAACAAATAGATTTATCTTATGAAACATATCAACAAGAACTTAGCTTACTTGATAATGATATGGCTAATGAACTCGATAATGCTATTTCAAACATAAACTCAAAAGAATCAGAAATAAACAATCAACAAATTTTAATAGCAGATCAAGAAATTACCCTTGTAAATTACACAACAAAAGTTAGCAATACTCAAAATACTCTAAACAGCTTAAATTCAAGCCTTTCATCATTGGAATCAGCAGACACAAGTTCAATGGATGATAACGATAAGGCAGATTTGAAAAATAAAATATCTAATTTAAAACAAGAAATACAAACAACAGAAAACACTCTTAGACAAGCCCAACAAGAACAACAAAACGCACAAGACAAACTTGATGAATTAAACGAAACAAAAAATCAATTAGAAGAAGAGCTTGCCTCACTAAATGAAACCAAAACAAGCATCGAAGAAAAAATTGCACAAAAATATCCTGAGATAAAAGACTTGCAAACAGCTTATGAACAAGCTAAAACAAATTATGAAAACACAAAAACACAATTAATCTCAGATACGGAAAACGAAATTGCAAATATACAAATAAAAATAAATGAAATTAATACTGCAATTTCACAAAAAACTGATAAAGAAAAATCAACAGAATATAGCCTTGGCGGACTGTCAATGTATGACGAAGAAAAAGGCAAGGCGCTTGCAGCAAGTGTACTTGCATACGTTGACGGCAACAGAAGCTCGACCGGAATGTGCGCTAAAGGAGTTAGAGTTGCTATGGAAAATCTTGGTTATACAGGACTCACACCTGTAAAAGCTAAAGACTTCGCAGCAACAAATCTAGAAGGAAGATCTGATTTTACTGAAATAACTGATGAAGTAACAGTAAATGATTTAAATAGCTTGCCTGATGGAGCAATCATATGCTGGAGTTCATATGAAGCAGGACATACAAGAAGCAATGGTAAAGCCGGACATGCCTGCATAGTAGCTCATGACGAAAACGGAAATACTATTGAAGTAAGCGATTATATAAGAAATGGTGTAAATACAAATTTCTATAATTGGGGTGGAAGTTATAGAGTATTTATACCTTGTTAAAACTAACGGCTTTTAATTTAAATATTAGAAAATCTAATATTATTTAATATTATCTCGGGTTTTTTAAACTCAGGCATTTTAGCTTGCTTGATTATTTTTTTTGTTTCTTTTTCTCTACCTATTGACCATCTTAAACCTATTTGCAAGCCAATTCCATTTCTCCCGCCATTTGTTATATAAGCCTGGATAAAACCAAGAAAACTATCGCCTATGCGTTTTTGGATACCAGCACCATACCTAACATAAGGTTTTACAGATAATTCCGGTAAATAAACATCATTTGCATAAAATTTTGACTCATCCATAACATTCCAAGCAACAGAAAATGCCATATATGGCTGTAAAAGATTTTTAAAATTACCTATTACTTTTATTTGAGGTTCTATATGTAAAGCATTTAAAGGTTTAGAATCCATTGAAACACCTTGCGAGGCAACATAATCAAAAGCATTTACAAAAGTATAAGATGTCAAAATATTCGGTTGAATTACAAATTTATCCTCAAACAAAGAAATATTAAAACCTGTTTTTTGAGCTACACCAGCGCTTAACATAGAAAAATTATCATTTCCAAAATTTGTATATGATTTTGCACAATTAGCACCAACAGAAATACTCCACAAAGAAAAGAAATTATTTTTATAAAAAGCACTTAATGCTCCTATGAAACCGCCGTTATTATATATACTAACTCCATCAAATGCCTGATGAGAACCGCTATATCCGCCATAACCACCATATAAATATTTCCAACCTTTTTTTAAGTCTAACAGCCCACTTTCACCCCCAAAAATATTACCATAAGAAACATTAGAAATATCCGGACCATTTCTTAAAGGGACTTTTTCAAAAATTGTAAAAGGTTTTAACCAAATACCCTTATTTTGTTCCGGTATTGAAACAGGCGAATATATGAACTGATTTTGAGCAAAATCAGCAACTTTATTATTAAAATTAAGTGCAATTTTTCTTTTTCTATCAATAATATTTACCATATCCAAATTCGAAAAAACATTATTAAACATATCAACTTGACTAAGATAACCAGCAAGCTGAGTCGCGACAGCAGGTGCAAAAACTGATGAATTAAAGCCTTCTCTTGTAAAAGAAAAATACCCGTTAGATGAATTATAAGTTGACAAATAATCATAAATTGGCGTTTCTATAACTCTATTATTATATTTAACAGAATTCTTTAAAACACTGTCTGCAAAAGGAATTGCAATATATTCTTCTTTAGGAACTCCAATTAAAGAAAGCTTAGGAACAAAAATCGTCCCTGAGCCATTTAAGCTATCTGCACTTATTGTATCCATTTTATTTATTGAAAAATCAACATCAGGATAAACATTTGATTCACCATTTAATGTCAGCAGTCCAAAATTTATATTATTTATTTGATTATTTTGCATATTAAAATTAACATCATTTGAAAAATTTGTCATTTTTGCATTAAAATAAATACAATCTGCAAGAATATTTACAGTTCCAGCATTTAACGAAAAATTACCTGTATAATTAGAATTATTGCCTCCTAAATTTAAAACCCCATTGTCATTTTTATAAATCTCGCCGCTTCCCCGGATACCTCCATAAATATTTGTAGTACCATCTCCATTAAAATTTATAGTATTAACACTAAAAATATCATTTAATCCACTTAAATCAGTGTTATCTTTAAAAGTAGAATTTATAATGGTTAAAACACCTTCATTTCCTATTGCTCCACCTCTTGTATTTTGAGCATTTAAAGAATTTTCTATAAATATTGAATTTTGAATTGTTAGATTTCCATCAACATAATTATAAATAGCACCACCTGATGAATCTATATCCGAGGCTATATAATTACCCTTAAAAATACTATTTAAAATATTTAAATTTGAATTATTATGGATAGCTCCGCCATAAGAGAATGAGTCATTATTCCCTATAATATGATTATTTAAAAAATAACTGTTTTCAATGTTCATATTTCCTGTATTATAAATACCGCCACCATACAAATAAACCCCCCTGTCATCTGTTATAGCAGAATTATTATTAAATAAACTATTAACAATATTCATTGTTGCATTATTCGAGTTATAAATAGCTCCACCATAAGAAACACTCCTACCATTTGTATAATTATCACTAAAAACAGAATTCGAAATATTAATACTATTTGCTCCAGATTCATTTCCGATTGCGCCACCCTCCGCACTTGCACCATATGCATAATTATTATTAAAAAGAGAAGAATCTATATTAATTACTCCGCCATTCATATTATATAAAGCACCAGCAACAGCAAAATTACTACCTAAAGCATTTGCATAATTACCACTAAAAGCAGAATTAGATATTATTGTATCACCGCCTGTATTATAGATAGCTCCTGCAAAATAAGAATTATTATAATTTTGACCTTTACAATTAATGATTTTTAGATTATTAAACTCACTTCCTTCACTCAATACAAAACCACCAAAAATGTCTTTTCCATCTATACTATGATTTTCTCCTTGAAAAGTTATGTTTTTTGTATAAAAACTATTTCCGATTGATTCATCAGAAATTAAATTATTTATAATAGTTACAGTATCTCCGTTTATACTTTGGCTACCTGATAAAATAAGTTCGTTAAAATCACCAACATAAATATTGTTAGCTATGGATTTATGCGAAATTACTAAAATAAAAAATAAAAATAATAACCTCAACCTCATTTAATAATAATATAAGTTATGGTTTTCATTTTTAATTGTCTATAAGACTAATCCAAATATCGAATAAACTACACCTTATTCCAATTTGCCTGTTTTTTAAAAAGAGTAATCAACTCACCCTTAGGTGCAAAAATAGCTTTTATAATATTTGAATTATAACTATAATCAACAACAATTCTCTGAGTGTAATCGCTGCCTTTTGCATAAAGAGGTTTTTTAGTATAAACTGTTTCAAATACATTCTTAAGTTTTTCTTTTGTTTCATCCGAATATAAATCTGAAATATCATCCGTTTCAGATAATGCAAATCTATCTATTGCCCTCAATCTGGCATGTAAAGATAAATTAGCCACATCATCATTTGAATATTTTATCCAATCATTTGAATTAACGAAATCAACAAATTCTTCAGGTAAAACCTGAATTAAAGCTCTTATATATAAATAATCTGGTATTTCTTCATCAAGCCCTAAAGTTTTTTTATCCAACTGCAATAACCTTATAATATTTTGGTAGGATTCACTTGATTTTTTCATTTTAAATACAATTTCTTCTGCTATATTTTTAGAACTAAATTTATTACATTCATTTGTCTTTGCGTTTGTCATGGCACCAACAAAACAAGAATCCTTAGGAACCCCATAAGCCCTATTTATAAATTCTATATAAGTATTATCTGAAACCATAGGAGAACTTAAAAGTTCTTTTATATCAACACAATTTATGTTATCAGCATTAATTTCCAAAGGAAATTCCAGGCTCCTGATTTTAGATTTCAATTTGTTTAACAATCTTATACACTCAACAAAATCAACATTTTCAGGTAAGTTTTTCAAAAATAATAACAACTTTTCATTTGAATCATCAGAAGTCTCATATTCTTTAAAAAAGCTTTCAAGAGCTCCAAATGAAGGAATTTGTATCTTTGCAATTAAAGATAATATTTCTTTTCTTTTTTCTTTATCTTTAACTCCGGATAAAAATTCATCAAGCCTATCCCTTGATTTCAACAAAAATCCTGTATCCTTTAAATAATCAATTACTTGTTGTCCAGATGATTCTTTAT
The DNA here is from genome assembly GCA_944324485.1 of Candidatus Gastranaerophilales bacterium. Lineage (GTDB taxonomy): Bacteria > Cyanobacteriota > Vampirovibrionia > Gastranaerophilales > Gastranaerophilaceae > RUG14156. Next base: position 26,884 of record CALUWM010000001.1, read on the forward strand.
CATCTATACTTTCTAAGATTTCTAAACAATTTGCCCTGTATTGTACATCTTCGGGATTTCTTTCTGTACTTATTTTATTTTCATTTATAAATTTAATAGTTTCTTCATAACCAAAATAAGGCACAAAATCATCAATTAATCCGATTTTTTCACGATATGAAACCTCATTTTCAATATTAAGTCTTACAATATTTTTTAAAATTTCAAATGTTGAATTTTTTTTATTTTGAAATAAATTATAATACTTTTTATAAATATTTAATGCGGATTCACCAGCAAAATAAGCTCCTTTGGGGCTATTCAAAAAATTTTCTATATCAACCTCTACTGCTTCAAACTTATTTTTTTCATTTAATAAAACACTTGCAAGTATTTTTTTCTGTTTTTTTGCTTGTTCAAAAATATCAAAAGAATAACAATATTTAAAAAGTTCAAGAAAACTTCTAAACTCATCTTTTGTTAATGTTTTTCTCTTATCTTGAGTAAAATTATTATATAATCCCAAAAAACCATCCGAATTTTTTATTTTAAAATTACCAGCAAGTTTATATACAAGTATTAAAATATCTGCATTACCTTGTTCATCATCATAAACTGCGTTAATTACATCGCTAAATTTATTATAAAATTCAGATGCCTCTTTATTATCAGTTCCTACAATATCTTTAATAAGCTTTGATATAAGATTTTTATTTGCAATTTGCCTTAAAATATCTTTGTCATTATCTTCTATAAAAGATTTCTTGCTAATTCGATTAAATTCATCAACAGAAACTCTATTTTTAGACAACAATCTAAAAAATCTTATTCTTGATTCTAAGCTTGCAAAATTATTATTGTTGAAACCAAAGGTTTGCAGAGCCGTTGTCTTTAATTTTTTTTGACTTAGTACTAAATTTAATATTTCAGATAAACCGTCTAAATTTTTACCATCATTTTTCTGATAAAAATAATCAATACATTCAGCATGCTGTTGATAAAATTTTTCAGCATCTTTTCCTAAGTTCATACCATTTTGATTTAGCAAATCTCTAAAATAAGATATTTTCTTATCATAAGTTTGCTTCAAATAATCTATTGCTTGAATTCTACTTAAAACATCTTCAAAATCGTTAAATTCAGGTTTTAAGTGTGCAAAATTTTTATCAAAATCTTCAGACTTACTAACTCCAATACATCTTAAAAAATTAACATACTCATTCAATTTATTAAAATTTGGATTCTCTTTTGTAGCTTCATGACTATACAAATATAATAATATATCAGGAAAATCTGCTAAATCCTTTTTATTTTCCAATATTCCATATATCTTAACTGCCTGCACCTTTTGATTAGCAAAAACTTCTTTAGAGTGTTGATTTTTATGGCAAATTTTCGCAAAGTTTGCCATTTGACCTATATTATATATTCCGGATGCATTTAATAAAGGTAATACGGTATTAATCTCTACTAATTTATAAAAAATTTCTTCAATTCTTTTGTTATAAATTTTACTTATTGTATTTGCAAACCCTTTCTCTGTTAAAACATTAATATAAGCATTCATAACTTCTTCTTGATGTAACTCTTTTATTACAAAAGAAGCCAACACATTATCATGCAAAGAACTAAATGATACCTCACTATTCTTTGTAAAAGAATCTTGATTTGGTTGAATCTTTGAGCGAAATTCAACCTTTTTTCTCTTATTTTCTTTATCATATAGTTCAGCAAAATTAATTTTGGAAATTTTCATTTAATATTCTCCACAATTAGCTTAAAACAAAATAGGTGCTTTTTTTGTCTCAATTTAGAAAAATTAATAAAGAATTGTAAATTTTTATTAAAAAACCCTAAAAATTAATAAAAAATAACAAAAAAATGCCGATATAACAAATTGGGAGCGGAATATATGGAAAATATATTTTCTAAAATTCAAAGTCTTATATCAAATAACATATCTTATTCAGAATTTGTCAAAAAGTTTGAAGAATTACAAGAAAGCGAAAAAACTTCTGAAGACAATGATAAAGACACATCTATTTTTTCTGATTTCACAAAAAATGATATTCAACAAATATTTGAAAACTTTGACATTAATGGCGATGGAAAGCTAGAAGAATCGGAATTTTCAACGTACCAAGAAAATTATTCAAAAGACATAAATAACGTTTTTGAATATATGACACAAGATATGTCTGAAGAAGACTTTGATAAAATATTTGAAAAATATCAAAGTCTATCAAATTTTGATAATAATATGATAGGTCAATTTTTTGATTGTGCAGACAGTAATAACGATGGAAAAATTGACAAAGAAGAATTAGAACAATTTGAAAAAAAATTCATAAATTCAAATCCAACTCAAGAAACTCCGGAAGTTAAAAACACTCCACAAAGTACTGCAAGCGGCTCAAGTGGAGGAGTTGGAGGTACATATTCATCCGGTGACATGGGTTCTGTTACAACTCAAGAAAATTCAGGTCCAAAAGAATATTCGGATATGAACTTAAGTGAACTTGAAAGCGCCAAATCAACAGCTGAAAGTGAATTAAGTACTGCTCAAAGCGAGCTTGATACTGCTCAACAACAAGAAGTCACAGCACAAAACGCTTATGACACCGCAGAAACGAATGCTGAAAAAAAATATACAGAAATGCAAAATCTAAACACAGAAATGCAAAATGCAATAGAACAAGATAAAAACATAACGGAAGAACAAAAAACAGCTCTTGCAGAAATTGAAGAAAATTTAAATACAAACCAAGAAGCAATAGAAACTACAAAAACTTCAATTTCAAGCACAGAAAGTTCAATAACTCAAAAAGAAAGCGAGATAACTCAAAAAGAAAGTTCGATAACTCAGAAAGAAAGTGCAATAAGTGCTCAACAAAGCACCATTTCTGATTTATACAGCCAACTTCAAAATGTTTCATCAGGAAGTACTGATGAAGAACGTCAAGTTGCAATAGAAAAAAGACAACAACTTAAAAGCCAAATAAGTTCTGCACAACAAAAAATGCAGGAATTAGAAAGCGAAAAAGCTCAATTGGAACAAGAAAAAAACAACTTAGAAACCGAAAAACAAGCACTTGAAAGTGAGCTTTCGGAACTTGAAGGAACAAAAGCCGAGTTAGATACTGAACAAACAGAAATCTTAAATCAAAAAACAAATTTACTTGCAAAAATCTCAACAAATGCAACTGATGCAACTAAGGATATAATCAATAATTATCAGCAAGCACAAAATGACTATGAAACAGCAAAAACAGAACTAACAACAGCTAAAGAAACTCTAGATACAGCAAAACAAAAAACAACAGAGGCAAAAAGTACTTATGAAACCAAAAAAGCAAATCTTGAACAAATAAACAGTCTAATAGCAACAAAACAAGCTGAAAAAGCTTCTAAAATTTCAGATGAAGGCTCAGTAGAAATTCCTGATTTCATACCTGACTCAGATAAAATAAAAATTCAACAACTTCATCCTGAAATGCAAGAAGTAATGGTTGAATTTTTTGAAAAAGCAAAAGAAGCAGGACTTGAATTTACACTTGAATGTGGCGGACAAGTAAGAACTTTAGGTTATCAAGAAGAACTACACAACAGAAATTCATCAAGATATGGAACACCTAACCCTTATGGAACTTCATCATTCCATCTATTAGGCTTGGCAGTCGATATCACTCCAAAGGGCTGTTCTTATGAACAACTTGCAACTATCGGAAAATCAGTAGGTTTAAGTTGGGGTGGCGATTGGCAAGGATATAAAGAAGGATGGCACTTCCAACTTGATAGTGGTGTTAGGTCCATTTTAAACGACCCTTCTCTAAGCGACTCAGAAAAAGAAGAAGAAATTGCAGAAAGATACCCTTGTATTAAGACACTATACACAAGCGAAAATAGTTCTTATGAATCAACAGAATTTTATACAGCAGAAGAGCTTGCGCAAAGAGGTTACAGTATATAAGTTAATCAATTTTTTTAAATATAGTTGTGGTTTTTGCAGATAAATTTATTGGATATTTCTTATTTCCATCGCTTTTTATGATTTTTCGATTTATATTCCCTTTTCCTGAATATTTATTATCATCCGTATTCAATATCTCAACCCATTCACCTTCAGGGAATTCAATATAATAAGACTCTGAATCATAATCAGGATAAGTTTGATTTCCAAAATTTGTAATTGAATACAAACTATTATTTCTTATATCATCTCTTGCATGCATAGCAATCACTTGAGAATATGGATGTTTTATAGTATCTTCTAAAACAAAACGACCGCAAGATAGTGCAGAATTATTGGCATTAATAATATTTAAATCTCTTACAAGTCTTCTAAAAGCATTCATTTTTACTCTTGCTCTTTGACTGTATTCTATTCCAAACAATTTTGATTGCTTCAAAGCTTCTTTATCGGTCCTATAACCCTTTTCTAAATATAAATTAGGCTCACTTTTTTTCGAACCAAGCTCTCTAAAAAACTTAAATGGCGTTAAATCACAGCTTTCATCTCCTTGAAAAACCATTTTAGGACCAGGGGTTGCAAAAACCCTAGTTATCGCCATTTTATTTATATCAAAACTCTTATCGAACATCGCTTTTATCTTATCATAAGTAATTCCTAAATCCGGACTTATACCTAATGGTTTTATAATTTCTTGTTCAAATTTTCTACGTATTTCATCTTTATTTTGCATATTATCATTTATATTTAAATCATATTTATCAAGCTCTCCTGTCTGGAACATGGTTGCAAGCTTATTTGAGAGCATCTCAGATTTTTGATTGGTAACCTTTTCATAAGCTTCTTCGGCTGAACAATTCCATAACTTTTGTATTTGCTGGATTCTCTTTGCCTCTTCTTCATTCAAAGTAATGCCTTCTTTTAAATGCAGCATGGAACTCATTAATTTTGCAATCAAACGAGTACCATCCATATTTCCAATTTCATCGTGACTCATTAAATATTTAACATTATTTTGTGCACAATAACTTGCTTTTTCTATATCAGATAAGTCAACACTTCCAAATATAGTATGTTTTAGCTTATGAAAGAAATTAAAATCCCATTCGCTATCATAACCCAATCTAGCTAAAGAAGTCTGATTATTTGAAATATTTTCAATTGCTTCAATATGCTCTTTTTCGGTTTTATTTATGGCACTTTCTTTATCGTTTAAAGGATTTACAACTCTTCTATCATGGACCTCATCTCTATTATACCAATAATTATCACCACTGACACTCATTGAATCTCTTGCATCTTCTGCTATTAAAAAAGCATCAGGCTTATGGTAATTTATTTCAGCAGCAATTTGCTTCATAGTATAATCTGAAAGCATAAATTTCGTCATATCAAGCCTTAGACCATCGCAATGATAATTTTCAAGCCAATTTATGGCAGCATTAACCATATAATCTCTTACATAACGAGAATTTTCTTTTTCATAATTAAAACCTAATCCAAAGCAATTCTTGCAATCAATATAAGGACCTGTTTTATCAAGTTGTTGTCCGTCATCTGAAATATGATTTGGAACCATATCCATAATAACATTCAAACCAATACTATGCGCATAATCAATTAATGATTTTAACTCATCAGGGCCACCCAGATGTTCGCTTGGAGCAAACTTATCAGCACCATCGTATCCCCAATTAAAAGAGTATGTATTTTCAACCGGCATAATTTCAATAGCGTTAAAACCCAATAAAGGAAGATTTTTAAGAACTTTTTTAGCGTCTTCAAACGTTCCACCCTGAGTTAAAGATACTGTGTTAAATTCATATATCCTTGCTTTATCTAAAGGAGTTAAACCGTTTTTATTGCTTGCAGTCCTCGATATTCTTCTTTTATCATACAAAAACCAATTACTATCTTCCCATTTGTACAAAGAATGGTCATATATAACAGATTCATCTGTTAATTTTTTTTGCCTATACGAATAAGGATCTTTTACATTAACAGCATTTTTGGTTTTATCTTTAGAAACTCTTTCTATTGTATAAAAATATGAATCGCCATGCTGAATTTCATCAGGAGAAATCTTATATGGTGTTTCAAAAATACCCCCGCCTTTATTTTCTAAATCATATCTTATTATTCTGTTATCAGCTTTTTTTACACTAACGCTAACTCTTTTAGTATCAGGATATGTAAATATTTTAAACGTAACTTCTTTTGTTTTCGGATCAACAAAAGCACCCCAGCTTTTGTGTTCCTTCCAGCTTCTTTTAAAAGGAATATCAGAAAAATAAATATTATTAACACCAGAACCAATATTTACATTATCATTTTTAATCAAATTATGGTTTTTTAAACTAACACCCTTATTAAAATTAAAAGAAACTCCCTGTACTTTCAAAACACACCTCTAAACACATTTTTCCAAACTGTAAAATAAACAACAAAAATAGTATGTTTAAACAATAACAAACACAACTACCTTAATTTATTACATATTACAATACAATTCTCGTATGTGTAAATTTATTAATTTTTGTATAGTAACTATTTAGAAAATATTATTTTTTTATATATAATCCCAAAGTATATTCTTGATTTTCTTCTTCATCAGTATTTTCAGGAAGAATATCACCTAAGTTTTTAATTGTTCCATCGCTAATATCTACAACCAACAAATCTTTTTCAGTAGCCAAACCTATTCCTTGTCTTACACCGACAACCGAAACATAACATTCTCCGCTATCGCTATCTACCTTCATTAATGCAGGTTTACCACTAATTAATTGTTTTTGAACTTCAGCAAGTATATTTTCTTTATCTGTTTCATCAAAATAAACATAAGCTTCTGACTCTGAATCAGCCTCTCCTTCTTCATCTTCTGATTCAGTTGAAGAACCGAAAAATTTATCATTAGTTTCTAAAGCATAAGAAAGGTCATCTTTATCCTCTGCTTCTCCATCTTCTGATTCCTTATCTTCTCCTTGAGCTATCCCTGAAGCAACTCCTTGTAATTCTTCGCTACCTATAACAGTATCATAAGTTTCATCACCCAAAGTGTATGAATCTTTTTCTTCTGAAATACCTGCTAGAGCTTCGATTTGAATATTGGTTTCCTCATCAACTTTTGTTTGTAAAATTTGAATTTCGTTCTTTAGCTGAGCAATTTCACCTTCCAATTGAGTTCTTAACTCATTTTGTTTTTCAGTATAAGTTGTCTTGCTGGTTTCATATTGTTCTTTTAAGTTTTGCAATTCTTCGTCTTCTATTAAAGCAATTTCTCCTTCTATTGTTGACATTTCAGAATTTAAAACTTGCAATTCATCATTAAGAGTAGCAAGCTCTCCTTCTAAATTAGAAAGATTCTCGTTTTCACTTGCAAGAGTAGTTTCCAATTCAGCCTTCTGATTATTTAACTCTTCTATGGTGTCCTTTATGCCTTGAATAGTAACCGAAATAGAACTTTTTTCTTCATCAGATAATTCAGAGGATTGACTTTGTTGTTCAAGTGATGATACTGTCTTTTCACAAGAAGCAATATTACTGCTAATAGAATCAATATTTAATTGAATTTCAGTAATATTACCTTTAGATTCTGATATAGCTATTTCTTTTTCAGCTATTTCTTGGTTTTTAGTCTCTATTTCTCCTTTTTTAGTTTCTAAATTGTTTGCAAGTTGCTCGTTTATTGTACTTAATTTACCTTTATAATTAGCAAAAGCTTCATTTTCTAAATTTTTTAAATCGACAAGTTCGGAATTAGAACCGTTTAATACCGCAGAAAGCTCTCCTTCCTTGGTTTCTAATTCTGTTTGTTTATTAATTAATTCTTGTTCTAGCTCAGAAGACGCCACAGTTTCATCAGTTGAATCACCACCTGTATTGGGTACTGTTGTTTGTCCGCCTACACCTCCGACACTACCCCCGCCTACTCCTCCAACGCCACCTGAACCGGAAGAACCACCAGATTCAGACACTTTTTTATCTTTATCAGTATCTGTTTTTATACCTATCTTTTCACGAAGAGAATCTAAAGATTTTGATGTTTCAAGCTGTTTATCATCTAAAGAACCTCTAAGTCCTTGCATATCTTTAAGAGCATTTTTTGTTTCATCGGAAGAATTTTCCAGAATTTGGGCTTCTATCTCATCACGTTTCTTTAAAAGTTCTTCTCTTTCAGCTATATATTTTTCAAGTTGCTCTTTCTCTTCAGCGGTCAAGTCTGTTTTTTCTTCAAGTGTATTAATCAATTCATAATTCGCCTGCAAATCTTCTAAAACCTTGCTTCTATCTGACAATAATTTAATATCTACTGATTCGTCAGATAGCAACAAATACTCAAACATATTATTTGAATCCTGATATTTAGACACTGTATCGTCTTCAATATCAGAATCTTCAAATAAATCATCTCCAAGATCAAAATCATCTGAAAAATCATCAATTCCTTCAAAAGAAATTCCTGAAAATTCAGAATAACTTTCCAATTTCTGAATGAGACTAGTTAATTCTTCACTTGATAAATCACCGTTTCCGTCTTTATCACATATGGAAAATAAACCTGTTACAATCTTTTCACCCTTATCATTAGCAAAAATATTCTCATCATCAGCGATATCTCCGGTTTTATCCTCATCTTTACCACCTGATATGTATGAGTTTGCATAATTTGAAATTATTGAAATTAGATTATCAAGTTTCATCCTTTTCTCCTTATATCAGTTTATACGGCAATAAGTCGCTTTTTCTTAAGAAGAAAACCATATAATATTAACTTTTATTAAGACTAAATTACTCGATCTATCAGAATCCAAAGTAACTTAACTGAGAAGACTGTTCTTTTAATTCATCCCTTCTAAATGTATACATCATTGTGGTGTCCCAAGGATTTACCAAAGTTATATATTGACCATTTACATCTAGAACACTCCAAGCATGTCCAAGACTATTCGCCATTACAACATCTCTTCCGGAACTATCTGTGGCTATAATTTTTGAATTCTCATCTTCAGGAATAAAAGATAAAATTGCAACACCGTAATCAGGATATTGTTCTATATAATTAATTGCATTATCAAAATTACCCATATAATCATATAAATCTTGATTTACACTTTGTGGTTCTTTTCCTGTCAAAGCTAGAGTAAATTTTTCAAAAGTACCACCATATAAAGGATCATAGCTTTTTCCTTCAGATTGCATTGATTCTTGCTTATCTTTTTCAATTTCAGTTAAGTACTTCTCAAAAGCAAGCTCCATTAAAATAACGTCATCATCACCATAAGAATACCTTGCATTATTTTTTGCTCTTTCAAGCTCTTCATTTGTAACTTTATATTTTTTACCACCTAATTTAACATTATAATCATCCGAAAACCAAACCTTGCTAATTGCTTTTTCGATAACTTTTCTGCCTTCTTTTGAAGTTGAAAAAGCACACAAAGCAGATAATAACCAACAATCTCCGTTAGTACCTTGACGGAAAGGTTCATCTATTTTTTCATTTATTGAAACATCTTCATCTTTAGCTAATCTATCTTCGCCTGAAATAACTTTACCTTTTTCATTATAAATTACAACAGAACCGTCATTATACCTTTTTTCCAAACCCTCACGAGTAAATCTAAATTCTGCAAATTCACTGGAATCTATTACTCGAAATAATGGAGAATCTTTTCTGTTTTCATTCATATATTTATACAAATCGCCAGCTTTAATATAGCCTTCACTATCAATTTTTATAGAGACATCTTGTCCATTAATATTTTCTGTTACAATCAAATTTCCTTCTTCATCAAGTGTCATAGAGCCATCATTAATGTAACCAAAATCTCCGCAAGCTACACAATCTGCAACCTCTATACTCAAATCAGTTTGGTATATATAATCAACAGGTAAATTAACAAAACCACTTATTTTATCGTTCTCATCATAATAGATAATAGTATCTGCAACAGAATCGCCATTTCTATCTATTTGGCTTTCAGTTAAAACACCTCTTTCATCATAATTGTATATGGTAACAGAAGTAGTTGTTTGGCCGTTTTCATCAGTTCTTGTCTCTCTCCTTGCTAAAGGATAAGAGCTATCTTCAAAATATTTTTGCTCAACTGAATATGTAATTCCATCCAATTTTACAAACATAGAAGTAAAATTACCATTTTTATCCGTCTGAATACCATAATCACTCTCAGGTAAAGACAAATACGCAGCATATTCTGCAAATTCTACATTTGCAACATCTGTTGTAAATCGTTCTAAATCATCAACTGAATTTCCATAATTTCCATCACAACCATAAGTACCGGGTGAATAATTGAAAAACTGCAAAACATCAAGAGTTTTTAGATAATTTTCTTCATCTCCTTTACTTTTATAGTGATTAAAAATCATCGCTAAAAATTCATACTTATTATTTTTATCAATCAATATATCATTTAATCTGCTGAATTGTTCATAATAAACAGGTCCAACTGTTGAAGCATAACCGGCTATATCCGGTCTTTCCCCAGGATAATAATATTTCAAAGTTTCTTCAAAATCCTTGGTTGTTAAAAATGAATTTATATCTCTTTCTTTTTGTGTTGATGCACTTTGCATTTCAGTACTATACTTAAAAGGTGCATAAACCGGTATTTCAGAACCAAAAACTTCTATAAGTTCTTCATTCTTACCTTGTGTTACCTTATTGCTTCCAGATGTAACTTTACCATTCCTAAATAAATTGTCTATATTTGCATCATAAGACATAAATAAATCTCTTTTTCACTTAATAATGATTTATTTTATCGACTATTTTTCGAAAATACTTAAATAAAAATCACAAAATATAAATTTTTGTAAACAAAAAATTACTCAAAAAACTGTTTAGTTACTTTTAATTTTAATATTTTCATACTTTCAGCGTCAATTACTTTATATGTAAAATATTCATCTGTTATTTCATCATTTATTTTTGCCATTTTACCAAATTTTTTTACGAAATAACCGCTTATAGTATTAACACTTTCATCTTCTTTCAATTCAATTTTAAAATAATCTTCAAATTCATCTATTCTGGTTTTTCCCAAAATTTCAAATTCGTTTTCATTAATTTTTTTAATTAAATCATTATTTTCATCATCAAATTCATCCTGAACATCCCCAAAAATTTCCTCTAGAACATCTTCATGTGTAATAAGACCGCTTGTACCGCCAAATTCATCCACGACAATCGCCATTTGAGAATGTTTTTTTTGGAATTCCATATTAAGCTTTTCAACAGACATCGTTTCAGGAATATACAAAGGCTTTCTTAGAATTTCAGATATCTTTATTTCTTGATTATTTATAATAGGCAAATACAAATCCTTCATATGTAAAAAACCTATGATATGATCTAAATCATCCTTATAAACAGGATATCTGGTGAATTGATTTTCAATTATTATTTCATTTAACTCTTGCATTGATATATCTTCAGATATACAAACCATTTCCATTCTTGGCTTCATTATCTGCGAAACGTTAAGTTCTGAAAATTTAAAAACATTTTGTAACATTTCAGCTTCTTGCTCTTTTATAACGCCACCCTTACAGCTGGCGTCTATAAGCATATTCAATTCTTCACTACTGCATGCTCTGCTTTTTTCACTTGCAGGTTCAATTTTTAATAATTTTAAAAGAAAATTACCTAACCCGTTTAAAACAACTATCATAGGTGCAAAAAGCCTTGTTACAATAAACATTGGCTTAGCAACAAACAAAGTTGTATTTTCAGGATACTGAAGTGCAATTGATTTTGGCATTAATTCACCTATTACAACATGTAAAACAGTAATAACGCTAAAAGCAACCGCAACGGCAACCGTATGAGCAGCAATAGTGTCATAGTTGACAGGCAAAAACTTAAACAATGGCAACAACACCTTTGCCAAAGTTGATTCTCCAACCCAACCTATACCAAGACTAGCAATAGTGATACCTAATTGTATAGCAGCAATATATCTATCTATATTTTTAACTGCATCTAATGCCAACTTAGCATTAAAATTTCCTTCATTAGCTAACTGACAAATTCTGGTTTTTCTGACACCAACCAACGCAAACTCAGCCGCCACAAAAAATCCGTTTACAAAAAGTAAAAATACTATAAAAACAAGATTAAAAGTTAGTTTTAAATCCATTTATTTCTCACGTTTGATAAACATTTTGATAATAATATAAATTTTTAATATTTGCAAATTATATGCTTTTATATAAATAAATTAGAATTTGATTTTTCAGATTCTTGAATATATTTTGCAACGCCACCTATTTCAACTCCGTCAATCAATTCTTCTTCCTTTATACCCATTACATCCATAGACATATTACAAGCAATAAATTTTACTCCGCTTTTTTTGGCTTCGAACATTAATTCTCTTAAAGTTGAAACTTTTTTCTTTTTCATAACATACTTCATCATCATTGAACCCATACCAAGCATATTCATTTTTGACAATGATAATTTATCTATTCCTTTTGGCATCATATAAGAAAATAGTGTATCTATAAAACCTTTTTTAACTTTAACATCTGCTTTTCTTAAAATATTCAATCCCCAAAAAGTAAAAAACATTGTAACATCTTTACCAAGTGCCTTTGCACCATTTGCAATAATAAAAGAGGCAAGAGCTTTATCTAAATCACTTGAAAATACTACTATGGTTTGAGCATTTGTATTTTCTTTCTTTGCATCTTTTTTACTACCTTTTCTAATTGTAGCAACAATAGTTTTATCATTTACCACTAAATTTAAAAGACTATTTCCGGTGGACTCGCACCAAGAAACAACATCTGATTTAAAGCCTCTATCAGTTGCAGAAATTTCAAAGACATCTCCATCTTTTGCATCTTTTAAATTTTCAGACAATTTCATTACAGGCCCCGGACATTGTAAACCTATTGCATCGATTTTAACAGAATTATTATTATCTGTAATTTGATTTGCAAAAACAGGCACTTTTTTATCAGCTTCTCTCGTTAATTCTCTATATAACTCAAATCCGCCCATAAGCGAATATACATTATTAAAACCGCTTTGTATTAAAATTCTTGAAGCCAAGTAACTTGTGTAACCTGTATTACAGAATAATATTACTTTTTTATTTTTTGGAATTTCATCCAATCTGTCTCTTATTTCATTTATTGGTATATTTATTGCATTTTTTATAGTTTTTATTTTAAAAGAAATCTCCGGTCGAACATCTATAACTAAAGAATCTTCCAAATCTTCAATAAAAGCAGGTTTAATAAAACCCTTTAAAATATTGTCTGCGTTCATTCCAAGTAAATTAACAGCATCTTTTGCTGATGAATATGGCGGAGCATAGCATAATTCAGCATCAACCATATCTTGCACGGTGCCATTATTTCTCATTATAGCTGAAATAACGTCAATACGCTTTTCAACCCCATCTAAACCGACTGCCTGAGAGCCAAGTATTTTCCCTTTTTCATCAAATAATAATTTATATAAAGTTTGAGTCGAATTTGGGTAATACCCGGCATGACTTCTTGCAAAAACATAAGTCTTATAATAATTTATATTTTTACTTTTTAGCTGTTTTTCATTATTGCCAACACTTGCAATTGTATAATTAAATACCTTTATAACAGATGTACCTTGTGTTTTTTTATAAACAGATTTCATCCCTGAAATATTATCAGCAATTATTCTTCCTTGTCTATTTGCAGGACCCGCCAAGGGGATTAAAACACTGTCTTCAAAATTAAAATCTTTAACTTCAATACTATCACCTGCAGCATAAACATCCTTCTTTGATGTCTCTAAAAATTCGTTTACTATAATTCCTCTATTAACTTCAATTCCTGCATTCCTAGCAAGGTCAATTTCAGGCCTTACTCCAATTGCCATTATAACAATATCAAATTCAAGCTCCTTATTTGAGTTTAGAACTATCTTATTATCCCTAAATTCTTTAACACCATCTGACAATATTAAATTTATGCCATTTTCTAACATTTCATTTTGAGCAAAAACAGCAATTTCAGAATCCACCGGAGGCAATATTGAACTTCCAAGTTCCACAAGACTAACATCAAGACCCATTTCAGCCAAATTTTCAGCAACCTCAATTCCTATAAAGCCTCCACCAACTACTACCACTTTTTTAGAATTGTTAATTTTTACATAATTTTTTATTTTGTCAGCATCTTTCAAAGTTCTCAAAGTAAAAACTTTTTCTTTGTCTAAGCCCTTAAACTCAGGCACAAAAGGTTTTGCACCCATAGCCAGAACTAACTTATCATAATTTATTACATTTCCATCCTTTAAAATAACATTTTTAGACTCTGTGTTAATTTCAATCACTTCTGAATTTAATTTAACATCGATATTAAACCAATTTTTAAACTTCTCAGGTGTCGAAACCAATATTTTTTCTCTATCATTAATTACATCTGAAATATAATAAGGCAATCCACAATTTGCAATCGAAATTTCTTCCGTTTTTTCTAAAATTAATATTTCAACTTTTTCATCTAATCTTCTTAATCTTGCTGCACAGCTTGCACCTGAAGCTCCTCCGCCTATTATAACTACTTTCATATTTTACCTTTCATTTGACAATATTAGAATATTATAATATTATGATATTCTAATATTGTCAAGGAGATAAAAATGATATCAGAAGAATATTGTGAAATATTTAAAGCACTCTCTCATCCAATACGCCTTAGTATAGTTTGCGGTCTTTTAAAAAAAGGCAAATGCAACGTAAACACAATGTCTCAAAGGTTAAATTTATCCCAATCGCTTATCTCTCAACACGTAAACATTCTAAAAAAAGCAAAAATAATAAAAGGATACCGAGAAAAAAATATTATCTGGTATAAAATCGAAAACGAATTAACAATAAAACTATTAAAAAACATTGATTTAGGATTGTGCAACAAATAATCAAGAGTTTAATTTCTCAAATGCCTGTTTTGTAATTTCTTCATCAGTATAACCTTGAGGCATTTTTTCAGATATCTTAAATCCATATCCGTATTGGAAAGCAGACGGAAGTTGCGTACACAAATGCTCATATTCACCTAAAACAGAATTGATGCAATGGAGCGCACCCGGTTCTACCACAAAAAGCTCTCCTTCATTTAAAATTTTTGTTTCGGGTATACCATTTTTTAATATAGTAAAAGCCGCCTTCCCCGATGTAATCAAGTAAATTTCTGTTTGTTTTTTATCTTGCTCATCAGAGTGTTTATGCAAAACTTCACTTGTCCTTAAATCAGACATTTTTACAACCCCTTTTTTAGGTGTGTCTATAAGAGATACTCCAAAAAACGAAGGCAGTAAAACCCCTGAAGCAGGAGCCATAGAACTTGTGAGCCAACAAGATTTTTCAGAATTCCAAAAATTCGTTTTTAACTGCAGATTATATAAAGACATATCATCATCAATATATTTTAATCCGCTAAAATCATAACCAGTAATATTTGAATTCAACCAAAAACTCAAAATTTTATCAATTTCTTCTTGGCTGAAATCTTTTTGCAACAATTCATTTCTTAAAATATCGGCATTCGGGTAACTTTTCTTCCAGTAAACATAATCATTTTTATACTTTTTGTTCTTGTATAATATGTCTTTATCTCTCATTTTTTCTGCAAGTTCAATATCAATCCCCTCAATAGGGCTTTTTATAACATATCTTGTGTCGATTTTTAATCTTCTGGCATTATCATAAAAAGGAGATAAAAATAAAATTTCTTCTTCACTAAAACCTTGCTCTTTTAGTTTTTTTTCAAAAAAATCTTTACTATAATTATCTCTAAACTTTACAAATCCATCATTTTCAGACAACAAAACACCATTTTCGTATAATCTTTGAACAAGAGATTTTATTTTTTCAATTTCAATTCTATCTTCTTGCGAAAGCATATCTCTTTTTGAAAACAAAGTATCAATTAATTTATTTTTTTCTTGCCACTTATTAATACCAAGCTTTTTTAAATATTCTTCATTTCTCATTCTAATGGGCAAAAATATATCACTAAAAAAAGCACCATTGTAATGATTTGAATTAAAATATATAGCTTCTAAAAATTTATTTCTTATATTTTCATCTTCTGAACTTTTTGAATAAGGTTTGTACCAGTCATATTTATTTTTAACAAAAAATACAGCAGGAAAACCTTTTTGCAAAATTACTTTTGCTTTTGTGCCTGCATCTAAACATAAACCAGAATCTTCACCAACATCTATTTTTTTTCCGTCTTTTAAAATTGTTGCCTTTGAACCTTTTGGAAAAATAACCTGAGTATCATATTCAAACTCTGAAATATTATTTAAATAATCAATAGCGTTTTTGCCATATATCAACTTTAGCCCTGATTCCTCATCAAGCAAGTATGACCCATCTAAAGTATCGGGTTCTAAAACCCTTTCTTGTCCTTCTTTTGAAAAAGAGGTTGCTTTTGTAATTTTATCAGCCTTTCCTTTAAAAAACAAAGGCTTATAATAAGGCATACTATGAATTTCAGCCTTTGATTCAACAGTTTTTGATGTCTTTTTCAAACTGCTTCCGGATGAAAAAGGAGAAAATGACATATTTTTATTTAAAGAAATTATACGCATATTTACCTACGCATTTAAAACAAATAAATTAGAAAAATTGCTAAAACTTTTCTATTATTAATTTTCTTGGATTGTTTTTCATTCTTTCAGGATCAATATAATCTATTTCAAAATCTTTTTGTTCTATATCAATTTGTTTAAATAAATTGGAAAAATACTCAAAGGCATCTGAAATACCAATCAAAGAATATATTTCTTCCATTCTTTCTTTAACAAAATCAACACCCCTTGAATCATTCAAGGTTTCTGGGTCAATTTTTTTATTATATTCCATTAATCTCGCAATATTCAATGCAACAGCATGTCCGTGAGGCAAACCGTATTTTATTGTTATGTTATAAGACATTGCATGAGCTAATGTAGTTCTTGAAATATTTATAGCACGACCTGCTAAATTTGATGCCAGCATCATATTTTTAGCACACTCTTCATCATTAGAATTAACATATTTGATTAAATTATCTCTACAAAGCTCGATTGCCATATAAGCATATTTTCTGCTTTCTTTAGTTGATTTTGTTGCAAAATAAGATTCAATAGCTTGACAATATGTATCAAGTGCAGTGGTTGCTTTTAAATATTTCGGATTGTTTTTAAGAAATTGACTATCTAATATTACAATATCAGGCAAAATTGATGAATCATCCAATGATTTTTTTATCTTGTTTTCATAATAAACTGCAAACTGAGTAGCCTCAGAACCTGTGCCTGCAGTCGTAGGAACAGCAACAAATCTTAATTTAAGATTGTTTTCGTATTTAAAAATTTTTGCAAAATCAATAACACTCCCGCCACCTATTGCAATAATTATGTCAAAATCAAATTTATTATTAAAAAACGTAGTCGCCCTTTTGACATCTTCAATTTTAGGATTAGACGTAAAATCATTATAATAAAAAGGAAATTTAAGATATCTTTCAACAATCGGTTTAATTTTTTCAAAAGATTTTTTTCCACAAAAAACTAAAGGTTTATTAAAATTTATCTTTGATAATTCTTTAATTGCACCATTATATACATTATTATTCATTTAATTTCTCCATAAAGGCAATTTTATTGCTAACAGGCGTATTTTTAGGACGTGGAAGATCCGCCCCACTATCAGGTTTTATCTTAATTTCCAAAAAAGAAAGCTCATTATTATCTATAAATTCAGGTAAAACTCTTTCAAGTTCCAACAGTGTTTTAACACTATATGTTTTTTTATAACCTGCTCCTTTAAATATTTCACAAAAATCCATATTTCTTGCAGCCGTAGGCTGAGAACCGACAGAATTATGAACACAATTATTCAATAGAATATGTTTTAAATTTTTTGGCGACTTTTCTGCTATTACAGCAATAGAGCCCATATGCATCAAAAGTGCTCCATCTCCGTCAAGACAAAATATTCTTTTATCTTTTTTATTTAATGCTATCAAAAGAGCAATCGAGCTCATATGTCCCATTGACCCTACTGTTAAAAAATTTCTGGAATTATCTTTTGAATTTTTATATAGTTCCCTTGAAATATAACCTGTGGTTGAAACAAAAAAAGAATCACAAGGCGCTAGTTTTAATATTGAATTAATCGCAATTTCTCTTGTTAAATCGTAATCTTGGAAAATATCTTCATTAGCAAATTCTTTTTCAAACGTATTTTTTCTAACAACAAATGCAAAAGATTTTTTTGTTTTCTTCATATACTCTTTTGCATTTATAATCTGGTTTTTAACTTCAAATATATCATTTGATAGTATTTCATTTTTTAAGTCTATACAATTTAAAATATCTTTTGTTAAAAGACCTTGTTTAAAATGTTGTGGCTCATCCTTTATATCAGGCTCACCTCGCCAACCGATTATAAATAATAGTGGAATTTCATATATATCCACCAAAGATAAAATTGGATTAATTGCATTTCCAATTCCGGAATTTTGCATATAAACAACAGGGATTTTTCCTGTTGAAAGATGATATCCACATCCCATAGCAACAGCATTTCCTTCATTGGCAGCTATAATATTTTCTTCATTTGAAATTTCATTGCAGAAAGATTTTAAAAGACTGTCAGGAACTCCAAAAAAAGCTTCAAAATCTTGCTCCTTTAAGACATTAACAAAATCTTTTGCAAACATTTAACGACCTCCGGGAATTAAATTTAAAATATCATTTATCTTCATGCAATATTCATCAGATGCCTCTTTGCATCTATGATTTTTTAAAATACTTTTTGCACTATTAACCATTGCAGGCCAAGCAGCTCTTAGAAGATGGTTTGCATATATCACAACTTTTATACCATTTTCAATCAATTCTTTTTCTGATACTTCAGAATATGAAGAAGGAACAACGATTAATGGTTTTTTATTTTCTAATTTATTATAAATTCTCGCAAATTCCCTTACTTCATCAAAAGTATTCTTTCTTGAATGTATCATAATACCGTCAGCTCCTGCTTCAAGATATATTTTTGCTCTATTTATAGCATCTTCTAAGCCTTTTTCTAAAATTAAACTTTCAATTCTTGCTATAATCATAAAATCGTCTGTAACTTGTGCTTGTTTCCCTGCCTTAATTTTAAGAGCAAAATCATCGGGGTTATCTTGCGTCTGTTCAACTTCAACACCAAACAAAGAATTTTTCTTCAAACCTATCTTATCCTCAATTATTATTGCTGAAACACCAAGCCTTTCAAGAGTTTTCACAGTAAAGACAAAATGCTCGCAAGGTCCTCCGTTGTCTCCATCATAAATTATAGGTTTTGTTGTTACATCTAAAATATCATTTAAAGTTGACATCCTTGATGTTGTGTCTAAATAGCCGGTATCAGGCTTGCCTTGAGCAGCAGATTGAGTTAAAGACGATAGCCAAATCCCATCAAATTCAAGCTTTTTACCTTGTTCCTCTATTGAAACATTTTCTACAATAAGCCCGCTTAAACCATTGTGCGCTTCAAGAATTGTAACTATTTCCTTTGAATTTATTAAACGCTTCAATCTCCTTCCCCTAATCTCAGGAGTTGTGCCCACTTCTTTTAAAATTTTATTTAATTTAGTAGATGATATCCCCTCTGTATAAGGTATATCAATAACTTTTCCACCCCATTGTTTCATAACTTCAATTATTCTTTGTCTGGTTTGAGCTTGAACGCCAGTTTTCCAATCATCACCATGGAGAACATAATCGGGTTTAATTTTTAAAAGATTTGGAACATAATCAAGAGTTTCTTGTTCAATAACCCTATTTACCCCCTTAACATTCTCAACAACTACTTTTCTTTGTTCGAATGTCATATAAGGAAGTCTTTTATAACTTGCAATCGCACTATCTGTCAAAAGTCCGATTATGATTTCACCGCCGCCATTTTCATCTAAAATCTTTCTTGCTTCGTTGATTATATTCAAATGTCCAGGGTGAAGCAAATCTGCACTCATCCCTATATATATCTTCTTCATCTAAACTCCTATCTATTTTTTAATAATACCTTATTTATGTTGCAATAACAATAATTGTATAGTATCTTTAAAATAACGGAGTTTAAGAATATGCCTGAAGATTTTAAAACACATTTAGAAAATATTGGATTTGAAAAATATCTGAATAAATTAAAGAAAAAATTAAAAAATAAAACTTCAATAATATACGGAACAGGAAGCTTTTTTAAATATATCAATGAAAACTATAATCTTTCAGGTTTAAACATTATTGGCATTTCAGATATGAAATTTGATGAAAACGATGAAGGAAATGATTTTTTAGGTTATAAAAAAATACCCAAGAATAAAATTATTGAATACAATCCTAACTATGTCCTTGTTGCAACCTTAAAGTATATAAGCATTGTTGAAGATTTTGAAATCAATATTTTAAATAAAACAAAAATAAAAACCTTACCTCTTGCAAGACTCCCTTTTATTGAACTGGTTAAAGAGATATGGGATAAATAAAATCGCTCAAACAATTTTCAATATATTTTATTTCACTTTGTTGCTTATAATTTTTGTACAATCCTACATTTTTAATTGAAATCTCGGGAATAAAATATGTTTTTCTTTTATCCCAATTAGCTGATTTAAGACCAAGGAATTTCATAATTTTTTTTGTAGCATCCTCATTATTTAATACAAAATCTTCAAACCTTATACACAACATATTAGGATGTTTTGTATCGATGTATTTTTTAACCCCTCGCTTTATATACCACTTAACAAAATCTTGAGGATTTTTAGGCATCCAATCTTCATTTTTTAAAACTCCTGTAACATAAGTATCCCTAGGATCTCTATACACACAAATTAATTTAAAATCTCCAAAATATTCAAGTTTTTTGTCTATATCCGGTTCAAAAGTTGTTAAAACTTGATCTAAAACCAAAAATTCCTTTGAATTAACAGTTTTTAAAAAAGACAGTATATAATTCCTTGCTATCTTTCTATATTCCTGTTTTGACATATTTTTCAAATAATAAATATATCTGTCTCCCTTATTATTGCAAAGCAAAGGGGATTGAACATTCTTGTATGCTTTATGTCTACTTTTAAGCAAACCTAAGTAATAAAGACCTTCGAAGCTATTTTGAGCAGGAATTTTAAAATCAACTATTTCATCTATAAATTTATTTGTAAGCTGCCAAAACTTATCGCTATACATACCACCCTTTAAATAATAGTATTGAGCTGCATGTAAAAACAATTTAACTATAAAATTTTGATTAAAATATCCAGACGTATCGAGTGCTTCTTCTATATCAAATAAACCACCTGCACACCTAAAAAGATTCACCTCTCCGGTAGGTACATCTTTTTTAAAACCAGAAAATTCCTTATCATAAAAACCAAAAACCGTTGTATTATTAAATTCTGTCAGAAAATCCAGCACAGCTCCACTTCCGCTATGACCAAAACCGGTTATGCAAACCAAATTATCATAAGTATTATTTGGTTGAACAAAAGGCACGTGAAATTCTTTTCTTAAAGACTGTTTTTTCTTGGTTTTTCTTATTAAATCAATTACTTGCCAGGTTTTTTCCAAATACAAAATAATATACCCATAAAAACTACTCGAAATTATATTATAACAAAAAAACTTTATTGCAAAAATCCATAGAATATGTTAGTATTCGAGGTATATGGAGAGCAAATGTCCGATTTTAAACTTTATTTAAAAAATATTCATTTTGATAAATATTTAAAAAAATTAAACAAAAAATTAAAAAATAAAAAAATAATTCTCTATGGTACGGGTTCTTTTTTTAAACATATACAAGAAAATTATAATCTGGATTCGCTTAATATAATTGGTGTTAGTGATTTAAAATTTAAAAAAACCGAAGAAGGTGAAAAATATTTAAATTATAAAATTATTCCTTTAGATAAAATAATTGAATATGCGCCGGATTACATATTAGTTGCAACAATGCATTATGAAAAAATTATTGATAATTTTGAAATAAACATTTTAAATAAAACAAAAATTAAAGCAATTCCCTTAGCAAGAAAAAACTTATGGGATTTAATTAAAGAGATTTGGGTAGATTGATGTACATACCATATGAAAAAATTTTTGATACTTTAGCACTTTTTACCCCAATAAAATTCGGAGTAAAACTAAAAAAAATCGGACAAAAATTAAAAATAAAAAATAATTTAAAATATATTTCAAAAAACAAAAAACAAGTCATAAAAGCAATAAAAGAAAAACTTAAAAATAATCAAAAAATTAACGTAGCTTTTTATATTTATGACGAAACAAAGTGGAAATCTCAAAGCATATACGATATTTTTGAAAACGATGAAAGATTTACTCCATACATTTTTGTTACTAAAAATTGTTCGCCTGAAAACAACATGAATTTTCAGACAAAAAACGACATTATAAAAGTATACGATTTTTTCAAAAACAAAAACGCAAGAGTATTTTATGCTTATGATTTTGAAAAAGATGACTATATTCCATTTAATAAAATGCCGGTTAAACCGGATATAGTCTTTTATTGTCATCCTTGGTATGTTTTTAAAACACAAGGGCCGGTAATGGTTTCAAAATATGCAATAACCTGCTATATACCATATTTTTTAGCTACATCAATTTCACCTATTGAATACTACACAAGGTTTCATCAATATGTTCAAAACCACTATGTATTAAATGATTTAATCAAAAACTACTACGCAGAAAATATGGGCAATAAAGGCAAAAATCTTAAATCAACAGGGCATCCTATGCTGGATTATTTTTATTTAAATAAAGATAAACAATATGAAAATAAAAACTACACAATTTATGCCCCGCATTGGTCTGTGGATAAAAATAATAATCTTCACTGGGGTACTTTTCTTGACTTAGGTTATAAAATACTTGAATATGCAAAAACACATCCTGATCTTAATTGGGTATATAAGCCACACCCCTGCCTTGAAAGCTATTTAATTACAAACAAATATTTTTCAAAAGATGAAATCAATTCCTACAAAAAAGAATGGGGGGAAATTGGAATAATTATGGAGACAGGAGATTATCTGGATTTATTTATGAAATCAAGAGCCCTTATAACCGACTGCGGTTCCTTTGAAACAGAATATTTCCTGACTCAAAAACCACTAATCCATTTAAAATCCAATATTGATCCAACTCCTTTTAATCCTTCAGTGGATAAAATTGTAAAATCTTGTTATGAAGCGAAAGATTTTGATGAATTGCAAAACATTATAGATGAAGTAATAATTAAGAATAATGATTACAAATCAAATGAAAGAAAAAAAGTATACAAAGAATTAGACTACGAAAATAATTATGCCGCAAAAAACATTTTGGAGGACATTTTAAATTGCCTGAAATAAGCATAATAACTCCATTTTATAACAGTAAAGAATTCTTAGAACAATGTATTTTAAGCGTCCTTGAACAAAGTTTTAAAGATTTTGAATTAATTTTAATTAATGACGGTTCAACAGATGATTCAATAAAAATAGCTCAAAAATTTACTTACGATAAAAGAATTAAAATTTTTTCAAAAGAAAACGAAGGTCAAGGAATAGCAAGAAATTTTGCCTTAAAAGAAGCAAAAGGTAACATTGTTTTATATCTTGATTCTGATGATTGGCTTGAAAAAAATGCTCTTTTTGAAATACATAAAAAATTTAGCCAAAGCAATCCCGATATATTATTTTTTAACGCTTATAAATTTTTTGAAGAAACAAAAATAAAAAATGAATACAGATATATTGATTCATATTTTTTAAAATATAAAGAAAACATTTTTTCAGCTAAAACCGCTCCTGATATACTTTTTAATACGGGTGGATTACCTTTTAGAGCTTATAGAAAAGATTTTCTAATGAAAAATAACATAAAATACTCTAAAACAAGGTTTATAGAAGATTCCGAATTTTATATAAAAGCACTCTTATATGCAGATAAAATATGCTGTCTAAATCAAATTTTAGTAAATTACAGAGTACATAAAAATTCTACAACTTTTACTCAAAATACAAGAATTAAAACAATAGAAAAAACTTTTTACATATGCGAAAAAGTATTAAAAAATTCAAAATATTGTAACAACAAAGAAATTACATATTCATTCTTAGATAACAGGCTAAGACAATTATTCTATTATTTTGCAATTTGTGATAAAGAAACAAAAAAAGAATATTTTAATATGCTTAAAACCGTTGCAAAATATATTAAAAACACTTATGGACTTGATTTTATCCAAAAAAATACTCAATTTTTAAAACTAAATGATATAATTGAAAAAAATTATGAAGCTTACGAATTTAAAAAAAGACTTTTATTAATAAAAATATTTCTAAAACACTATTTATAAAAGGGAAAAAATGAAACTATCAACTTTAATTAAAATAATTAATTCTATTAAAAATACTACTAACAAACTTTTACCATACCATTTTCAAGATTTTTTATTAAGGAAACTTGGAAAAGGAACATTTTTATCCCAAGTCGAATTTCATATTGTCGATCATTGCAACTTAAATTGTGCACATTGCAATCATTTTACACCATTAGCAAGTGAAAATTTCTGCAAAATAGATGATATAATTTCTGATTTTAAAAAATTAAAAAAAATTTTTGACAACATTGGAAAAATATTCATTGTAGGTGGAGAACCGTTATTACACCCTGAGTTAATAAAAATTCTGAAGCCTTTAAGAAGCATATATCTAAAAAGTGAAATAATTATAATTACAAATGGAATTTTACTTGATAAACAAAATGAAGATTTCTTTAAGGCTTTAAAAGAACATAATATAGCTCTTTCTATGACTCATTATCCGATAAAAGTCGACTATGAAGGATGGATTAAAAAACTTGATGAAATGGGCATTAAAGCATATTATTTCAGTTTAGACAGAAACAAAATGCGAAAACAAAATCTTGATATAAATGGAAAAAGCAACAAAGATAAGGCTTTTTCAATGTGCCATGAAAAAAATTGCCATTTTGTAAGAGACGGTAAATTGTACATCTGTACACCGGTTCCTAATATTTGCTTTTTAAATAAATACTTTAGCGTTAATTTTGAAGTTAAAAAAACAGACTATATAGATTTAAACAAAACTAAAAGTGCATCAAAAATTAACGCTATATTTAAAAAACCTATTAATTTTTGCAAATATTGTACAGATAAAGAAATGGAATTTGATACTTACAAAATATCCAAAAGAGAAATAAGTGAATGGGTTAAATCATAGATACAATTTTTTTGTATAAATCATCAAAATTATCAAAAATTATCTTTGCCTTATTTTGAACTAAAAATTCTTTTGTTTTATATCCCCAAGATACGCTATAACAATCAATACCTGCATTATTCGCAGTTTGTATATCAACCTCGCTATCTCCTATAAAAATTGTTTCTCTTGTACTTACATTAAAGGCTTTAACTATATATAAAAGGCTTTTAGAATCAGGCTTTTTAGGGAAATTTTCTGTTTCTCCCATTGAAATATCAAAAATATCTTCAAAAAATAACTTAGATAATTTCTTAACCTCAAAATCGGGTTTATTAGATAAAACCGCAAGTTTTAAACCCCTGTCCTTTAATTTCTTAAGAGTCTCTATCGCACCGTTATAAGGTCTTGTTTTATTTGTTGAATTTTTTGAATAATGTTTTTTAAAAATTTCAAAACACTCATTAATTTTTTCAAAATTTTCTCCAACAGCACGCTCAATTAATTTATATACGCCGTTTCCAACAAATTTTTCTATTTCTTCTAAACTTCTTTTATTTAAACCGCATTTATCTAATGCAAAATTAACACTATCAGCCAAATCCTCTAATGTATATAATAAAGTCCCGTCCATATCAAAAACCAAAGCTTTAATATTCATTTTAAAATCCTTTTTGAGTATGAAAATTACCTAAAACCATTACAATTATTTACAAAAATGATATAATTTAATTGTAATGTGGAACACAAAATATTATACTATAATCATACGGATATGATAAGATAAAAGGATTTATTATTATGTCTACAACAATTACAGGCGTCGGTTCAGGTTTTGATATAGATAGCTGGGTATCCCAGTTAGTTTCTGCTAAACAAACATCTCTTTTAACCCCATTGCAAACAAAACTCACTACTTTGCAAAATCAAAGCACTGCATTATCTGAACTAAAAGGTAAATATTCAACCCTTCAGTCTGCTCTGCAAACTTTTACAAGAACAATTTATGATTCCACCACAGATATGTGGTGTAATACAAAAATAAACTCTTCGAATTCAGCCTATGCAACAGCAACTTCCTCCGGAAGCGTCGGAAGTGCAAGTATTGAGCTTCAAATTGAACAAGTGGCAACTGCAACAAGTGCAAAAAGTATTAATAGTCTTGGCACTATTTCAAAAACAAATATTGAAAATGCAAAATTTACAAATCTGGCTAATGGACAAGCCACAGCAGGCAATTTTACAATGTTTTTAAACGGTAAAGAATATGAAATTGAAATCGAATCAAACGATACCGTTAAAAATGTTATGGATAAAATTTATAATGCAACAGACGGAAAAATCCAAGCAAGCGTTGACGACAACGGCAATTTCTCAATAAAAGCATACAAAAAAGAAATAGGTCAAGACGGAACAGAAAGTTTCGTGGTAGATGAAAGTGCTGTTTTATCTTTAGGTTCAAGCTCAGACGAATCCAATTTAGCCGCTGCTTTGAAACTCCATGATAAAGAAGGAACATATAGCTACACAAGCTCATATCCAGTTTCAACAGTAAACACGAAAGCAGCTATGGCGAGTGCTGAATCTGGACTTGGTGAAATAAAATTCTTTGATGAAAACGGCAACCCTGCTAAGTCAGGTACTATAACAATTAATGGAGTCGATTTTGAAATTGATGAAAATACATCCTTAAATACTCTAATTTCAAGAATTAACGGCAACTCAGAAGCAAATGTTAAAGCAAGTTATGATTCTTTAACGAACAAACTAATCCTAACCTCGACAGAAACAGGTCAAAACAACATAAGCCTAACGGAATCAGGAACAAACCTATTAAACGTTCTTGGTTTTACAACAGGCGAAGGTGAAAACGAAATATTAGCAGAAGGTTCACAAACACTAGGCCAAAATGCCATAGTTTACATAAACGGAAACAAAGTCATATCAACTTCAAACACAATAACAGGTGAATCATCAGGTATTGCAAATCTTTCAATAACAGTTAAAAAGCCTACAAGTGATTATTCAAACAACAAAGATGATGAAAAAAATATCACACTGGATATTGAACCGGATTTTACAAAAGTAAAAGAAGCACTAACAAAATTTGTTGATGCTTATAATGATGTAGTTGCAACAACAAAATCTATGTCAGGTTCCGATGGTGCAATCGGTCATGATTCAACACTAAATTCTATTTTATCTTCAATGAGAGGATTAACATCAGATGTAAGCAATAATGACGGAATGTATACTATGCTTGCTCAAATCGGAATTTCAGCTTCTTCAGCTGACACAACCAAACTTACAATAGATGAAAAAAAATTAGATGAAGCATTAACAAAAAACTTTGATTCTGTTAAATTGCTTCTATCCGATGGATACACAAGCAAAACCGATAACGGCTTATTTGATAAACTTTTAGCTGACGTCTCTTCGGTTTTAGACGTTGAAAACGGGTATTTTAGCCAAAAAACAACAAGTATCGACTCGCAAATAAAATCTATGAATGATAGAATTGAAAGAGCAAATACAAAAATTGCTAACTACGAAGCAAGAATTACAAAGCAATTTAATGCAATGGACTCAACCATTTCGGCACTAAGTGCTCAACTTACTACATTCCAATCATATTTTGGCTAATTCAAATAACAATTAAGCAAATTTTCCAGCCAACTGACCACAGGCAGCATCGATGTCTGCGCCTCTTTCGAGTCTGATTGTAACTTTTTTCCCGCTTGCTTCAAGTAAATACTTAAATTTTAACATATTATTTTTCTCAGGCTTTGTAAATTTATCACCCTTTACAGGATTATATGGAATTAAATTTATATTACACTTTAAATCCTTTAATAAATATATTAATTCCTTAGCACAATCAACACTATCATTAAACCCGCCGATTAAAATATATTCAATCGTAACTCTATCTTTTGTGGCAATATTATATGCTTTAAGAGCATCATATAATGCTTCAATATTATATTTATTTTCAACAGGCATCACTTCTTTTCTTAATTCATGATTTGGTGCATGTAATGAAATTGCCAAGGTCGGAAGTAAATTATTTTTTGAAAGTTCAATTATTTTTGGTACAATCCCACAAGTTGAAACTGTAATCCTTCTTATCGAAATTTGAAGATTTTTATTAATTAAATTTAAAGCCTCTTTAACATTTTCAAAATTATCCAAAGGCTCTCCTTGTCCCATAAAAACAACATTTGTTATTTTAAGACCGGTATCAATTTGAGCGTGCAATATTTGAGAAACAATTTCATAAGCAAAAAGATTTCTTTTAAACCCGTTTTTACCGGTGGCACAAAATTTACATCCCATTTTGCAACCTATTTGACTTGAAACACACATAGAAAGATTAGAACGGTTATCAAATCTCATTAAAACTGTTTCTGCGCAATTTCCATCCGCAAACTCAATTAAATACTTTATGGTGCCATCTTTTGAAATTTGCCTTGTTTTTATTTTAGAATCTAAAATAACACAATTTTCATTTAAAAATGCTCTAAATTCTTTTTTAACATCAGTCATCTCATCAAAAGAAGAGGCATTTTTAGCCCAAATCCAAGAAAAAATCTGCTCAGCTCTAAATTTTTTCTCACCTTTTGAAATTATAAAATTAACCAACTCGTCTTTTGAAAGTTTCGATAGAACAACTTTTTCCATAATGAAATATTAACATAAATTAACTTTTTTAAAAATAATACAAATCAACTTGCAAATAAAACATATTTAAAATAAAATATTCTTACCCGAAGTGGCTTTGGTATGCCACAAGGAAATAAAAAAGGAGAAACAAAATGCCTAAAATGAAAACACACAGATCAGCGGCAAAACGCTACAAAATTACCGCAACAGGTAAAATCTTAAGACAAAAAGCCGGAAAAGGCCACTTATTAGCTCACAAAAGTTCAGCTAGAAAAAACAGACTTTCAGGAACAACTGAAGTCTTTGAAGGAAATTTAAAAATGATTTCCAAAGAGTTACCGTACAAAAGTAAATTTACTAGATAGGAGCTGAACAATGAGAGTCAAACGTGGAAATGTATTAAGAAAAAGACATAAAAAAATATTAAAACTTGCAAAAGGTTTTATTGGTGCAAGAAGCAGAATATTTAAAGTTGCAAACATTGCTGTAATGAAAAAATTAAAATATCAATACAGAGATAGACGCAACTTAAAAAGAAATATGCGTGCTCTTTGGATCATCAGAATAAATGCTGCAGTTCGTGAATTGGGTCTTAGCTATTCAAAATTTATGAATATGCTTAAGAAAGCAAACATCCAAGTAAACAGAAAAATGTTAGCAGAACTTGCCGCAAACGAACCTGAAGCTTTTAAAGTTTTAGTTGAAACAGCACAAGCTGCAAAATAATTAAAAAAATATATAAAATACACAAAGACCGCATACAATATGCGGTCTTTTCAAATTTGGATGCCTCTCTTTTTTCGTGTGTGTTCTCTTTACTCTCTTTACTCTCTTAATTTTAATCCAATAGTGCTTCCAAAATCGCTGCATTTTTAGTTGCAAATGTGTTTTCCCTCATTTTTGAACGATTGATATACGTTCTTAATGCTTCTCTAATTAACTCACTTCGTGTCCTGTTTTCACCTTCCGCAACGGAATCAATTTGTGATAAAAACTTTTCGGGCATTGAAATTAGAACTCTTGCCATTGACATTCTCCTTATTGCTGATTTATTTTTTATATCGCTCTTACATATATATAAAGTATATCTATCTTAAAAAATTGTTTTTTTTAAATAATTTATACTTAATATTTCTTAATATATTATTCAAAAAACGCTTGCAGCAATGACAAATCAGAACTAATCATTAAAAAAAAATTATGAAAAATATATTAATAAAATTACTCAAGACAAAAAATCAATGTAGTCATAAAAAAGCACTAATGACAACAAATGAAGGATATTGCCCTGATTGTGGACAATATTTAATTAAAAATTATTACATAGTAAGATGTGTTTCTTGTGATGTAAAAAGAGAAGCAAAGTTATATTGGGGAGAAATAGTCCCCAAAGATAAATATTGTTCAAACTGTGGAGCAAAAGAATATTATATTGAAAAACTGGATAAAATTAATTTTATAGATGCACAATACGCAATATATTTAAAAGAAATAGCACAAGAACTTAAAACTCTACACCCTGAAACCCAAATTTGGGTAGAAGAAAATGAAATAATTAAACAAATAGGAATACAATCAACTTAAAGATTGGACTTCAATTTCAAGCTTATCTCTAAAAGTATCGTTTAATTCTTTTTCGACTGAATCATTCAAACAAACCCAAAGATGCGAATTAGTAAGCATCTGAAATCTTCTTAAATTATCAAACTCATCAGGTGCTTCAAAATCAATAACAACAGGGTTTTCCCCTTTGTGTTTTGCAAGTAATTCTTTAAGCAAAATATTTTCTTCTGCCTTAAATTCCTTTAAAAAGTGCAAAGTTACAACATTTACTTCGCCAATAGGCTTAACTTCATTAACAGCAAGATTAATTTCATCATCCCTAACGTTAACTTTCGCTTTAATTATAACTTTTTGTTCAGACTCCATAAGAGCACCATAATTTTCCACTACCTTAGGAAAAGCAACTATTCCTATTCTGCCTGTTAAATCCTCTATTTGTCCAGTTTTTATAAACTTAGTGGGGTCTTTTTTTGTCGGCTTCTGAACAATTTGGGATAATAATCCACAAATTGTAACCGTTTCATCTTGTTTAGGGTTTTCGATAATATCTTCTATTGTTTGAGTGGTAATATACTTCAAAGTATCTTTAATAGAGGCAAGTGGATGTGAAGTAACATAAATACCCATCAATTCTTTTTCAAACATTTGTATTTGTGAATCACTAAATTCATCTTCACTACTGCCGGACATTTTAAATGTAGGAATATTTAGAGCTTCTTGTTGCTCACCGCCAAGTGCCGAAAACAAACTAACTTGCCCTGTCATCCTAACTTTTTGGCTATTATGTACAAATTCAACAACGCTGTCAATATTATTTAACAGTTGTTTTCTTGATTTTTCAATACTTGCAAATGCGCCTGCTTTAATAAGACTTTCTAACGTTCTTTTATTTAAACACTTAGAATCAACTCTTGAACAAAAATCAAAAAAGCTTTCAAAAGGTTTATTTTTTCTTTCTCCTTCAATTTGTTCTATTACAGCTTCACCAACATTTTTAATAGAAGCCAAACCAAAACGAATGTTTTTACCATCCGGAGTAAATTGAGAATTCGAATTATTAATATCAGGAGCCAATACCTCAATTCCTTGAGCTTGACATTGCAAAATATATTGTTGAGTCTTGTCTTGATTATCCGCAACGGAAGTTAACATAGCGCACATATATTCAACAGGGTAATGTGCCTTTAAATATGCGGTTTGGTATGCTACAAAAGCATAAGCAGAAGAATGCGCCTTATTAAAACAATACTTAGCAAAACTTTCAATCTGTTCAAACAATTTTGTAGCAGCTTCAGAACTCATACCTTTTTTTGCCGTAGCCTCAACAAATATAGACTTTTGCTCCGCCATTTGCTGCAACTTTTTCTTACCCATCATACGGCGAACCATGTCTGCACCGCCTAGCGAATAATCAGCCAAAGTCTGAAATATTGCCATAATCTGCTCTTGATACAAAATTGTTCCATAAGTATCTTTTAAAATTCCTTCAAGCAAAGGATGAGCATATTCAATTTTTTGTCTGCCGTGCTTTCTATCTATAAAATCTTCGACCATTCCTGCTTCCAATGGCCCAGGACGGTACAATGCAACCATAGCACCCAAATCCTCAAATACAGTAGGCTTTAAGCGTTTAATATATTTTTTCATGCCACCGGACTCAAGCTGAAAAACCGCATCAGTCTCACCTTTTGATAACATTTCAAATGTTTGTTTATCATCAAGAGGAATATTATTAATGTCTATAACTTCTCCGGTTCTTTCTTTAATCAAATCAAGTGCATCTTGAATTATAGTTAAAGTTTCTAACCCAAGGAAGTCCATTTTCAATAAGCCTAATTTTTCAATTCCGGCCATTGGATACTGAGTTGTTGTGGCTTTTTCTTTAGAAAGAGCAACTGGTATGATTTCATCCATAGGACGAGGTGCTATTATAACACCGGCAGCATGTGTACCTACCTGATTTTTTAGCCCTTCCATATGCAGGGCCTCATCTACAAGACTTTGTACTTGCGAATTTTCATCACAAAGCTTCTTTAACTCCATCCCATCCAATAATGCTTCTTTTAATTTTGTTCCGGGAGCGCTCGGAACCATTCCCGCCCAACTATTTGCTTGAGAAAAAGGTATATCATAAACTCTACATACAGCTTTAAGCGCAGCCTTGGCAGCCAAAGTACCAAATGTTATTATCTGACAAACGTGATCTTTTCCCCATCTGTCTGATACATAGTCTATAACCTCGCCACGGCGGCGTTTGCAAAAGTCTATATCTATATCAGGCATTGAAATTCTTTCAGGATTCAAAAACCTTTCAAACAACAAATTATGATATATAGGGTCAAGTTCTGTTATTCCAAGAGCATACGCTACAATTGAACCGGCAGCCGAACCTCTTCCAGGTCCAACTGGAATATGATGCTCTTTTGCCCAATTAATAAAATCCCAAGTTAGCAAAAAATACGCCGGAAAACCCATTTTGAAAATTACACTTTTCTCATATTCATAACGTTCAATAATGGATTCACTAACAGGATCTCCATAGCGTTTTTTAAGTCCTTCACGACATAAATAATCAAAATATTCTTCTTCGCTATATCCATCGGGACAAGGAAATTTTGGCAAATATTCTTTAGTCTTACCAAATTCCAATTTATCCATTTGAAAATCAACTTTATCAGCAATCTCTACGGTATTGTTAATGCACTCATTAAAATACTCTTCATCCATCCAAGAAAAAGCCTGTCTTAACTCGTCCACTGTTTTTACATAAAACTCATTAACAGAAAATTTAAATCTATCAGGATTGGACTTTGATGATTTGGTTTGTTCACACAATAAAGTATCATGCCAAGAAGCATCTTGTGCTTTTAAATAATGGGAATCGTTTGTTATAACAGTCTTTATACCAAGTTCTTTAGCTACTTCCATTAAAAAAGGATTTGATTCTTTTTGCTCCTTTAGTCCGTGATCTTGCAATTCAATATAGTAATCCTCACCAAAAAGCTCTTTATAATATTTGGCTCTTTTTATTGCTTCTTCTTTATTTCCGTCTAAAAAGAACTTTGCAACCTCACCTTGAATACATGCAGATAAACAAATTAAATCATCTTTATATTTTTCTAAAATCTCATGATTAATACGTGGTTTATAATAGTATCCTTGAGTTGTAGCAATTGAATCTAATTTACATAAATTATGGTACCCGTTTTGGTTTTTTGCAAGCAAAACAAGGTGATACATGGTCTTTTTAGACCTGTCTTCTAATACATCCCCATCGCATATATAAAACTCGCAACCTAAAATCGGTTTTATGGCTTCTATTTTCTTTTTAAATTCTTGTTCACTTTCATCTAGCATGTGGGATAGCATTTCATTTTTTGCAATGAACATATCCGCACAACCATACATAACCCCATGGTCAGTTATTGCGATGGCAGGCATATCATTTTGTGCCGCATATTTATAAAAATCAGGGATTCTTATGGCACCATCCAGCAAAGAGTACTCTGTGTGTATATGCAAAGGAACATACTTCATACTAAAATTTTAACATAGACAAAAAGCATGGCAGAAATTACTCAATTCTTTTTAATAAAGCTTTTACATCATCAGTTATTATCATTTTTGGGTATTGATTTATAAATTCGTCAAATATTGCTTTTGCTGCTCCTTTTTTGCCTGTTTTGTAGTATATCAAACCGGCCACTATTCTGTTGTACGGATTAATTTTATCTTGCAGTGATTTTTTTAGTTCTTTTTCATGAGTATTTGTTTTTATACAAGCATCTGTATAAGCCTCATAGTATGTCATATTTATACAGTCTTTTTTAATTGCTCCTTCAAAAGCATTTTTTGCAAGATTATACCTTTTTAATTGCATAAAACATCTTCCGATATTATACAAATATACTGCACCCTCAGCAGAATTTTGCGTTAAACTATATGCAATTTCATACTCTTTAAGCGCACCTATATAATGTTTCTCATCAAAATATATATTACCCATATTAGAATGCAATCTTGCATTTTTAACCGCATCGATTTTTTGCCATTCATAACCATCCAACCCCCTATTTGAACTCATAGAATAAGAGGGTAAAAACAAACAAAAATACAAAATAATTAATATTTTATAATTCAATTTCATAATTTTCTTTTGCAAAATATATGTTTTCTTCTATATTTGCAAATTCTTTTTCTAGCATCGAAAGTCTTTCATCATCATATTCAGGGTCATAATGAAAGAAAAACAATTTTTTCGATTTCGAAAGTTTATAATTTTCTATTGCCATTTCAAAAGTCGAATGTCCAAATCCTTGTTTGGGTTGAATTGGATTAATGTAATCCTGATAAGTATATTGAGCATCATGAATTAAACAATCTGCATTATACGCAAACTGGATAAATTTTTTATCAGCACCAATATAACTTTCTTTATCTGTTGCATAAACAAGCGCTTTTGATTTATATTTTATCTTAAAACACAAACAACCATATTTAGGATGAGCCTGAGTTTTATATGCAGTGATTACTATATCGTCATTTTCTAATTTTATATCATTCAATTCTAAATTATCATACTTTTTTGTTTTGCCATCTTGAGAAATTACAATTACGTCATTTTCAGACAAATTGCTAATTGTAAAATTACTTCTTATTTCCTCTAAACCTAGCGGAAAAACTCTATCAAATAAAATTCCTTTTAGTGTATCTTTTAAATTTTCTTCGTTTGCATTCAAACCAAAAAGATTAATAGTGGAACTAGTTTCAAATAAGGGCTTATAAAACTGTAAACCTTGTATGTGGTCTTGGTGAATATGACTTAATAAAATCGTTGCGTGGTGTGGAATTTTTTTTTCTTGTATTATTGCATCTTTAATTGCATCCAACCCTACATCAATTATGCCTGTTCCGCTATCTAATATTATAAGCTGTTTTCCACACTTCACTTCTACACAAGAGGTATTTCCGCCAAATTTTAAAAAATTACTCTTTGGACTAGGGTAAGAACCTCTTGTACCTCTAAATTTTACTAAAAATTTATCATTTACTTCTTTCATGGCAATATTAATTCTCTTTTTCAATAACTTCTGATTCTTTTTGCTTAATTTTTTTTACTTTTCTCTCTTTTTTTATTTTTTGTTTTTTCTGCTTAAGTTCTTTATGCTCCATCAACTTTTTAATCTCTCTTTTTTTTGTTTTTGCAGTTTTTGAAGCATCTTTTATCTTATTTCTTTTGTATCTAACTGATTTATGTTGTTTTTTCTTTAAAACAAAGCTTGTTTCTCTATCTTTTTCATATCCTGCTAAAGTAGCATAAGAAATAACACTTTGTCTGTTTTTTTCTTTAATATCTTCTAACTTTGTTGAAATAAATTCAAAATTAAACGAAACTCTATCTTTATAATTAACAATTTTTATATGACGAAACGCCATCGGATACGTAACTAAAGAAGGAGTTGAAACAAAAACCAAATTTCCTATTTTTCTTATTTTTGCAGCATGATAATGCCCTGACACTACAACAATCGGATTCTTATATTTAATTAAAATCTCATTAAATTCATTTGCATTCAAAAGTGCATGTTCTTGAGCTACAAAAGGTTGCACCGAAGGAAAATGAATTGCAATTAAAATAATTTTATCCTGATTTTGAGATAGCTCATTATCTAAAAACTGTAATTGTTCTTGAGATAATTCACCATTAGATGTATTTCTATCATTTATTGTAGCGTCTAAAACAATTATCCGATAATCTGTTTTTGGGCTAAAAGCATAAAATGTATCTGAAAAAGTATAATTAGGATTGCATTTTCTAACTATATCCAATACCTCATCACGACTTAACCCGCCATAGGATAAATCATGATTTCCAAAGGCATTCAAAGTAGGATAGTGCAATTTTGTTAAAAGAGTATAATACTCTCTATAATTATCAACAGTTGCACTATCTACCATGTCTCCTGTGAATAAAACAAAATCAAGACCTTTTATAGCATTTATCTGCTCAATTGCATCTTTTAGTAAAACTTTAGATGAGCCAAGTGCCTTATATGAAGTATCTTCTCTATCTACTGAAATATGGGTGTCTGAGATTTGAACAAAATCCAGAGTCATATTTCTAAAAGAAAATGCCCAAGCACCAAACGATGCTGTTAAAAACAGACAAATAACTATTATTATTTTAAATAATTTATTTTTCATTTACCAAT
The DNA here is from genome assembly GCA_944324485.1 of Candidatus Gastranaerophilales bacterium. GTDB lineage: Bacteria > Cyanobacteriota > Vampirovibrionia > Gastranaerophilales > Gastranaerophilaceae > RUG14156. The sequence continues at coordinate 63,568 of CALUWM010000001.1, forward strand.
TGTTCTAGTTTATCTAACAATTCTTGATGGTTTTTATAGAATTCCCATCCTCTAGCTTTCATAGCATAAATCATAACTAAAGGCAAGTTTAAAGCTTCATCACTTCTTAATTTTTCTTTGTATAGTCTTTCAAAATCAGAAGGCAATCTCAAAGTCCAGTTAGGATCACCGGAAGTTCCGGGAGTATTATACACTTCGTTTATTCCAAAGAAATCCGTAAAGAAAATTTGAACATTTTGGGCACTTGAAGCAAAACATTCAACAAGTTTCATAAAAGCAAAGAATTTTTCATCTGTGTACATTCTATGCCACATTTCATCTTTATTTCCAAATTCAGCACATAAATCTTCAATTAAATTCTTTATATAAGGATTTGCTTCTTCTGTATTAACGAGCTTTGAAGCCCACATTCTAATAGGTTCATTATCATGAGTTCCAACCATAACCCAAGAATTTGGAGTTATATTCTTGCACCTATAAGGATGATTTTCTTCTTGAGCTACAACAAACTGAACCAACTTCATTCCTTGAAGCCCGTATTTTTTCATTACTTTAACAACAGGGAAAGTTAGAGTTCCTAAATCTTCAGCTATGATTGAATCTTTATCTAATCCGGCATCCTTTGCTGATGCTATAACAATCTTTTCAATCATCCTGCCGTATAAAGTAACTTGTTCATCATCTAAATTGTCAATCCATCTTTCATCATCAGGGGTTGCAAATTTTCCTTCAATAGGAGTCTTATTTATATTTTCTTCTCGAGCAATCGAATACTTTTTAAGCTCCGGATGCGTAGGAGAAGAATACAACCTGCCAGCACCTTCTTCTACCTTTGGAAGACAACCCTTTTTATATACCCAAGGGTCAATCAAACCAACAGTATGGTCGATTCTAACTCCGCCGGGATTTTCTTTAAACATTTTTGTATATAGTTTTTTAAGCAAAACCCCAGCTTCACCAAGAGATCCATCTTTATTGAACAATTTTTCAGGATTTACAACGCTAAAACCCCAAGCCTGTCCATCTTTTGAAAAATAATCAGGAGGACAACCCAAACACCATCCATCCATAAATAATGATTGATATGCCCAATTGTCTCTGTCTGAAAATGCAACTTGTCTATCTGCAATCAGCTTAAGACCTAATTTTTTAGTATAATCAAGGGTTTCTTCGCTTTGTTTTTGAACTATAAATTGTTCAAGCTTGTATTTTTCAATAGTATCAAAATATTTCTTTTGAATTTCTTTTATTCTTTTTTCTGCCTGTTTTTTATCGGCTTTTCCATATAAAGTCTTATCTAAATCGCTTTTCCACTGGGGCCAATAATCAGAATTGTTTTCTATCGATAATGCTTCATACAATGAATCTTTATCTAACCAAAAAGCATTTTCTTCTTTAAAAGTTTCAAATTCTTTTTTTAATTCCTTAGAAGCATTCTTTTTAAAATTCTTATAAAATTCATTGGCACACAACTCCATGCTCTCAATTGCATAAACATATGCAGCTTTATTTGAATTCTTATTTGGATTCATTTCAATAATTTTATCTAAAGTTTTTTGTGATAATATTTTGCCCCATTTATCCGTTTTCAATTCTTTTAAATTGATAAAAAGAGGATTCTTTGAAAACACTGTTCCAGTGTATGGAGAAGAATCAGAAAGTTTAGTTTTTCCACAAGGACCTAACTGAACAGCACTAAAAATACCTTTCAAATAATCAAATAAAGATTTTGCACAAGTGGAATTGTATGTACCAAAACCTATATCCTCATTATTCTTTGAAGGAAAACTGACACCCTGCAAAATAAGTGCTAAATTTTTCTTACCTAAAACTTCCAGAGCTTCTTTTATTACTGCCTTATATTCCTTTGTAAACAGTTTTGATTCTTGTAACAACATTTTATATTTTCCTCTCCTTAAACTTAAAAATTATAGTTATTAAGCCCTCGTTTTTGTAAATATTCACGCACATGATTTAAAGACGCCTGAACTATTCTTGTAATTCGAGAACTGGAAAGCCCCACCATAGCAGCTATTTGCTTGACTTGCATATTGCGATAAAATCTATATTCAACAATGGTTCTATCCTTTTGAGGCAATTTTGAAATTGCTTCTTTAATTAACTTGCTTAATTCAGATATTTCAGCTTTTTCATCTGGTGTTGCTGAAGTATCTTTTATAAAATCAAATGGTGATTCATTATCAGAACTTGCGGCCATAATTGAATCTATGGATAAAATCGTCTCATAAACTGCTTCTCTAATTTTAGAAGGAGAAACATCAAGCGTAGATTGATTATCAGAATATTCTTCCGTAGTTTCTTCGTCACCGTCTTCTTTTTTGTGTTTTAAAGTATACCATTTATAACGATTTCTAAGTTCGTTCCTAATTGCCCAACGAACGGCCGTTGCAATATATGAAGAATTATAATTTTGCAACTGTTCTTCTGTTTTGTTTTTAAATAAAGCTTGAAGTGCAATAATACCAATTGAAACCAATTCATCGCAATCCAACATATGACTTGGAATTCTTTTGTATTCTACCCTAGCGACTTTTTGTATTATATCAATATAGTCTTTTAATTTAGCTTGCAACTTTTGCTACCGTGTATACTATTTCTATAATTAAATTTTACTATCATAAATTAAATAATGCAAATCGATTAATTTTATTTAATCATTTCATTTTTATAAGCTTTATGAGACATATAAGAAAGAATCGCACAAACTATACCAAAAATAATTGCCCAACATATTGCACTATGATAACCACAAATAAAAGCTTCTTTCTTATCTAAGCCGTTAGTCAATGCTATTTTTTGAGCATAATCAAAAATACTTATCGAAATAGATATTCCAAGAAGCATGCCCACATTTCTAAACATAGCCAAAATTCCAGATGCAATACCCATCTTTCCCATCGGAGCAACAGATACTATTAAAGCGTTAACACTTGGTTGATAACAACCCGAACCTGCACCTATTAAAGCTTGTCCGATTATAATATTCCAATAAGTCAAATTTTCTCCAATTGTTGTAAAAACAATATAACCTAATACTATTAAAACGGTCCCCGTTGTCATCAAAATAGAACTGTGAAGCTTTTTAGTTAATTTTCCATTTAATAGCGCAAGCAGCATAAACATAATTGAAAAAGGTAAAATTAAAACAGCTGTCATAACAGGGCTTTGGTTTAATACCTCCTGAGTATAAAACGGAAACAAAAGTGCGTTTGTAAAAAGCGCAAAATAAGCAACTAAAAGTGCAAAATTTCCGTATGTAAAGACTTTTGACTTAAAAAGTTCAAAATTAACAACAGGATATGCAATCTTTTTTTCCTGAAAATAAAATATAATTGAAAAAACTATAAATAACACAGAAAAAATGATTATTCTATTTGATGTCCATCCCCAGTCATGGCCTTTTGAAATTACCATAAGCATGGATAAAATAGCAACAAGCATATAAATCATTCCAAAATAATCAAATTTAAATTCTGACTTATGGACAATTTCCGGTATATATTTTTTTGAATAATAAGCTCCGACAAGTCCTATTAAAATACTTGGAATAAATATAGAACGCCAAGTAAAATAATGCATTAAAAATCCACCAAAAATTGGTCCTGACATGCCGGCCAACGCCATAAGAGCAGTCGAAAAACCAAGAGCTTTTGCTCTTTGGTTACCTTTAAAAATTGATGATATTATTGCATAATTATTAGACAAAAGTATACTTGCACCCGTAGCTTGAACAACACGAGACAAAATAAGAGAAACCAAATTAAAAGAAAAGGTATTCAAAAATGCACCCAAAGCAAAAATCAAATAACCTAAAGCATAAAGATTGCTTCTTGAAACTAAATCATTTAATTTTCCAAACAAAGTCAAAAAAGTAGATAAAATCAATATATAAATAGTTACAGCCCATTGAGCAGCATTAATTGAAATATTAAAATCCTCTGCTATTTCATACAATGCAACATTAACTGTATTTGAATCCATCATAGCAAGAAAACCGCCAATGGCACTTACAGTAAATATAATCCACTTTAATTTTGTTGTTTCTTGACTAAACATTTTCCAATCTTATTATTAATGCTTTCCGAATTAAAATATTAGCACCTTTATTTTTTAGAAGCAATAACAAACAAATTCTTCCCGCAAAAGAAAGAAAAAAACATATCAAAAAACCTGCTCAAATAAAATATCTTATCATACAACTCTATTTGTAACCTGTTTATATTGCCGTTATTATTTTTAATATAATCTTTAAAAATATAAATTAATGTAGCAAAAATACCCAAAAAATCACAGTACTCTATTTTGTCTACACTAAAACCTGAAAGCTCAAGCTTATTTATAATCATTTTTTTATCATATCGTCTATAATGCCCTGTTTTTTTATCCATAGAAGAATAAAGCCAATTAAAAGCGGGTAAGTATAAAAAAATTTTACCGTTATTTTTAAGTTTAGAATTTATTTTTTTTAAAATTTCAACATCTTCATATATATGTTCTAAAGTATTTAGAGAATATATAAAATCAAATTCTTCTTTTATTTCATCTAAATCACTAAAAACTACAAAATCTTTGTTGTTATTTAAATAATTTATATCACTGTCAACACCAACAATTTTAATTTCAGGAACTTTATCTGTTATTAAATTTATAAAAAAACCATCCGAACAACCAAAATCAATAACTTTCTTATAGGAATATTTTTTTATTACTTCCAAAATCAAATTTACGATAAAGTTATTGTAATTTCTCGCAAATTTCATTATTTCAAGATTATCTTTAGCTTGATATTCCATATTTTAATTATAAGTTGACTGTGTTATAATTTGCAAATGGAATATGAAATTGCGGTTTTAATACCTTGCTTTAATGAGGAAAAAACAATCCAAAAAGTTATAGAAGATTTTTTGGACATACTAAAAAATTATAATTTTAAAATTTACGCATACGATAATGCTTCAAGCGATAATTCCGCAAATATAATAAAAAAAATCAACAATGAAAAAGTTAAATATAAATACATAGAACAAAAAGGCAAGGGAAATGTTATAAAACAAATGCTTAATGAAATTCAAGCAGATTGTTATATTCTTGTTGACGGAGATGATACATATCCCACCCAAAAAAGCCTTGAAATGATTAAATTAATACAAAATAATAATTGTGATATGGTTGTTGGAGACAGACTCTCAGGCAATTTTAAAGAAAAAAACGAAAGACTTTTTCACTCTTTTGGAAACAAATTTATTACAAAACTCGTAAATCTTTTTTTCAATGCGTCTCTAAAAGATGTTATGAGCGGATACAGAGCATTTAATAAAAACTTTGCAAAAAATCTCAATATTTTAACAAAAGGTTTTGAAATCGAAACAGAAATTTCAATATTTGCGCTTAGAAACAATTTTAAAATAATCGAAATTCCAATAAATATTAAAAAAAGACCTCAAGGCAGCAAATCTAAATTAAACACCTATATTGACGGCTTTAAAGTCTTAAGAACTATTCTTTATTTTAAAGGACAAAAAAATGAAAAGAATTTGTAAATATTCTTGTTTATATTCGTTATTTTTTTCATTTTGTTTAACTATCGGATATTGCCTTGAAAAATACAGTGATGTTTTTAAATTTAATTATAATTTATTCTTTTCAAGTTTTATAGTTGTTTTTTTTGCAAGTTTACTCTTTCTAAAATTTTTGCCTAAAATACAAGATAAAATTAATATAAAAATTCCTGAAAAAATTAACAATTTCTTTTTTAAACCCGAAAAAAAATGTTTTATAAGAGTGTTTTGTTTTATCTTAATATGTTATATACCGGCATTTTTAGCCTATTTTCCTGGGTTGTTTACATATGATGTTATATACCAAGCAAATTTTTTCATAAATCACGATTTTATTGAAATAAATCCAATATTTCATAATTTTTTAATTTTATTGGTTTTAATATTCGGGCTTTTTTTAAATTCTGCAACAATTCCGATTTTTGTCTTAACTTCTATACAAATATTGATTATGACCTTGATTTTTTCTTATTGCATATTTCTTATGACAAAATTAAAAATCAATAAAATAATAACCCTATTATCACTTTTGTTTTTTGCTCTACATCCAATTAATCAAATGTTTTCTTTAATTTCTACAAAAGATACTCTATTTTCCGGACTAACACTACTTTACATTCTTTTTTTAATCGAACTTTTTTCAAATAAAAAAATTTTCTTTGAAAAAAACATTAATATGATAAAGATAATCTTGGTCATTTGCCTTATGTTCATGTTTAGACACAATGGCTTTATTGCATACATTTTAACACTGCCTTTTATCTTATTTTCCCTTAGAAAATATAAAAAAGCATTTATTTGCTTTTTAATACCGATATTATTCTATTTTTCATTCTCTTGCATAAAAAAATCTTTCAACATAAAACCTCCACCAATTGCTTCTTCAATAGCTATTCCATTGCAACAAATGGCAAGAGTCAGAAAATTTCACGACAAAAATCTGTCAAATCTTGATAAAAAAGCATTCAGATTAATTGTATCAAAAGACAAAGAACTTAAATATTTTCCATATAGCGTTGATACTGTTAAAATCGATAATGAGATGCTACATAGCGATTTTATTGAAAATTCAATCAGAAAAAATCCTAAACTTTTTATTTCTCTATATTTAAAATGGATGATTTTATATCCAAAAGATTACATCAATGCTTTTTTTCTTCAAACTTATGCTTATTATTATCCAATAGGAAAATATAAAACAATAGCTGAACATTTCTTCATTCTAACATACAATCGTTGGGAAAATATTTTCGGAGTCCCTATTTATTCATATTGTTTTAACCCAAACTTAAGAAAATTATATGATTCAATTTTTCTGTTTAATTCTTTTGAAAAAAATCCTATAACTTTTATTTTGTTTGCCATGGGGGTTAATTTTTGGATTATTGTGAGCGGATTTTTTATACTATTCTATAAAAAACAATATGATTTCATTTTGCCTTTAATAATTATTCCTTTTTTGTTTTTAACAGTACTGTTTGGACCTATTGCACTTTTAAGATACATCTATCAAAATTACATAATTATTCCAATTTTATTGGGTTTTTGTCTTTCAAAAATTGAAAAAAATTAACAATTAAAGACAAACAAAGGTTTTTGTAGTAATATTTAAACGCCGAAGGATTATAAAGGAAGTATTATGTTTGAAGATTTTTTTTCCAAGAGAATTAAATTAACACCCTCATCATTTATAAGAGAAATTTTAAAAGTAACACAAAAACCTGAAATAATTTCATTTGCAGGGGGGCTTCCAAATCCTGTCTCATTTCCGCAAGAAGAACTTAAAATTTCAATGAACAGAATTGCAGATAAATTTGGTGCAAAAATATATCAATATTCAACCACCCTTGGACTTGATTCTTTAAGAGAATATATTGTTGAAAGATATAAAAAAATTTGGAATATGGATATAACAATAGATAATGTTATTATTACAACAGGTTCTCAACAAGCACTGGATTTAATCGGCAAAGTATTTGTAAATGAAGGCGATAAGGTTATGGTTGAAAGCCCTTCATATCTTGGATTATTACAAGCTTTTCACTTATATCAAGCTAATTTCATTCAAACAAAACTAAATGATGACGGACTTGACATAGAAGAACTTAAAAAAACTATTAAAACTTATAAGCCAAAGCTTGCATATCTTATTCCAAACTTTCAAAACCCAACAGGTCTAACATATACTCAAGAAAACAGAAAAAAAGTTTTTGAAGTTATTAAAGATGAAAATATGATTTTAATCCAAGATGATCCTTATGGAGAATTAAGATTTACTGATGATGACAGAATTCCTTATATTGGCTTAAACCAAACAGAAAAAAACATATATCTGGGTTCATTTTCAAAAATAGTTACCCCAGGGATGCGATTAGGCTATGTAATTGCAAATAAAGAAATAATAAAAATGCTTGAAACAGCAAAACAAGCTTCAGATTTACATTCAAATATCTTTGGTCAATATTTAATTTCTGATTATCTATATAATAATGATCTTGATAAACATATTGAAAAAATTAAAAAACTATACAAAACTCAAGCAACAGCAATGGTTGAGGCCATGAAAAAATACTTCCCAAAAAATATTAAATTTACTATTCCAAAAGGTGGAATGTTTACTTGGGTAACACTGGAAGAAGGAAAATCCTCAACAAAACTTTTCAATAAAGCTATTGAAAAAAATGTCGCTTTTGTTCCGGGTAATCCTTTTTATGTTGATACCACGAAAGACGTTAATACTTTGAGATTAAACTATACAAATGCAGATGAAAAAACAATCGAGGAAGGAATTAAACGTCTCAGCCAAGCATTGTTTGAAATATAATTGTAAAATTTTATTAAAAAATCTGCTATTTAATCAATTTCTTCTTAAATAAAAACTTTATTAGTATGTCAAGAGTTTATATTTCAGGAGAGAAAAAATGAAAATTATCAGATTTATAGCAGATGTTATTACAATTGTAAATGAATATGACAAAAAATATCGTACAATTTAAAAGACAGGCAATTTTTTTAATTGGTTTGTTTTAAAAAATATATGAATACTATTAACTTTAAAAATAATATACAGTCAAATTCTCTTTCACCCGAAGTCCAAAAAAGACTCGAAGACAAAGAGAATTTTACTGCTGTTGACAAAGAAAAATTAAAACAAGACGTAGTTGAAATTAAAGAAAAAACCAGAGAACATGCTAAAGAAAACTTTATATCACAAACAGCAAAAAATCTTGGTCCAAAAAACAAAAAAAAGTTCTTTATTTCTCTTGCTACTACTCTTGCAACAGTCGTAGGGCTTGCCGTTCTTGGAAATAAATCTTCTACAAAAATGGCTGAACTTGGTATAAAAGTTGATAATATGCTAAAAGACCAAAAATGGTTCAACTCAATAGGCGATTTATTTAAACGAAGTAAAAATAAAATTACAAATACCTTAAGAAAATCAAAAACCATAGATAATATAATGGATACTTTAAAAAATCGACCTGCAAAAGCAAAATGCGATTTTACAAGAGGTTATGGTCGTGGTTTTGTAAGTATCTTTAGTTTAACTCCGGTTGACATATTAAAAAAAGCTTTTAAAGACAAAGATGCTCAACGAAATGCTCTTAAAATACTTGTGGGAGAAGGTAATGCAGAGAATTTTGTCCAATTTTTAAGCGGCAAAGGATCAACTATAAAGGATAATAAAGAATTTTGTTCAAAATTAACAAATGCAATTAAAGACAAATTTAATTTAACAACAAAAGAAGACTTACTTAGTTTTCTCAAAGCACTTCAAAAAGGAGAAACTTATCAAGGTAATGATTTAAGTAGATTTACCAATGTCAAAATGGAAGAAAAAGGACTGGGCGGAATTATCGGTGCTTGGTGGCCTGTTAATATTATTAATGGAATAGGTGAAAAAATCTTTAAAGGTAAGTGGAAAGGTTTTGGCAAAGGTAATCTTGGTGATTCTTTAATCAAATTTAACGCCGTAAATGGTTCACTTGCAGACACAAAAATAGGCTCATTAGTTCAAAAATCAATAACTATACCAACAGAATCAATCTCAAACTTTGTAAATGATAAAGCAGGTTTAGGCTTATTTTTATGCAGTACAATTATGTCTTTATATAACAATGTCCAAGATGCTCCAAAAGAAAAAAGAGCAGCTACAATAGCAGATGATTATATTGGAACAATAGGAAGTATTGCTATTTCTACTCCTTTAGCATTTGCTACAACTTATGGCCTTGCAAGCTTAAAAAATCTTGATTCAAATCAAGGCATACCATCTAAGATTCTAAAAGGCATAGGTAAATTCTTTGGTATGGGACTTGATAAATATCAAAGCGGCACCCTTATTCCTGGAACTAAAAACATAATTCCAAGATTTGCGGGTGGTGCATTAAGATTTGGTCTTGTAATGTTAGTATTTTCACCATTTTTCTCTAAACCAATCAAAAAAGTCATCAACAAAATATTTGGAAAACCTTATGATGCAAACGAAGCTAAAAGAGAAGAAGCGTTAAAACAACAAAGAAATACAATAATTCCTGAACTTGGAATAACACAGGGCGAGTTGGAAGACAAAATTAAAGCAAACCCAAATGCACTTAACAAAGTTCAACAAGATCCAATGCTTCTAAAAGAAATACAAAACAATCCAAAACTGATTGTTGATATTCTTGATGGCAAAGAAATTAAAACTAAACCGAAAGACAAATTATTAAGTCCTGCAAATATAAACTTAATAAACAACAAAAATAAAACTCCTCAAAATAACCAAAGGGAACTATTCGGACTTGAAAATAATAAAAAAGAAACAAAAGACGAATCAATAAATACTCAAGATACTGCAACATATATACCATCAAGCGAACTTATTGCAAAAAGTTCTTCATTGAGCGAAGTTCAAAATCAAGAATATCAACAATTAATTGCTGAGGCCGATAAGGCACTTAAAAACGCTGAAAAATATATTTAGAAACCATATATTTTTCTTACTGTTTCAACATCTTTTTTAGATACCGTGCTTAATCTGGGAGTTGCGGTTGAATGGTACATAATATCATTGATATTATCACTATGACCCAAAATCCCTATTGCATGTCCTATTTCGTGTAATGTAATTTTATTTAACTTTGCATCGATATATTTAAAGCCTCTCGGACTAAATCTTGCTATATATATTTCAGCTTTTGACAAATATGTTTTTCCGTTAATTGTTTTATGACTTGTTCTTGTAACTCCTGCCTGTCCGCCAGACAATCTGTCTACGAATTTTATTATTATATCTGCATCTTCAGCATTTTTTACATACTTAAAATTTAAATCACTTCCAAGAGCGCTATCCCAGATTTTAAAACTTCTTGTTAATATGTATTCTTTTAATTCGTCCGGTGTTATGTATACCTTAATACTCTTCGGATTATCCCAAACGGCAGGAGTTGAAACATCCGAATAATAAGTTCTTGTGTCTTGTCTTGCAATTGCAAATGAGAATAAACAAAAGCAAGTTATAGCTATACTTAAAAAATATCTCATATAAAAATTATATTTTAGCACCAGTAGTTTTGTAAAGGCTTATTTTATCAATATAGCAATCAATTTTTGATTGTGCCAAAATTTTCTTCATATACAACAAACTTTCTCTTTGCTGCAATAAATCAAGTTTTGAAATAACTCCGGTATTATATTTTGATTTAGCATAGTCATATTCTTTTTGTTGAATATCATAGGCTTTTATATTATTCAAAAGTTTCTTATTATCGGATTTTAAATTATATAAAGAATCATTCACCTCTTGAATAGCTGTCAAATTAGTTTTTTGGTAACTTTGAAGCAGTTGTTCATATTTGTTTTTATTTAATTTTAAATTTGCAATCCTTACAAAACCCGTAAAAATAGGAAGGTCAGCACTTGCCCCCAATAAAGACAAGCTATTATTCCAACCCATTGAACCCATAGAAGATGAGGCTATAAAAGTTAGCAGACCTAAAATATTTATCGTTGGCAAAAACTCTTTTTTTGCTACTCTTATATCAATTCCTGCCGCCTCAAGTTGTTTTTCTAATGCTTTATAATCAGGGCGATTTACAATTATATCTGATGAAATTTCATCAGGAATATTAAAGTCGATATTTAATTCATCCAAAGAACTTCTTTGATATTCTTTTGTATTATTAGGACTGTCTCCAATTAATACAGCAAGGGCATTTAGTGCGTTTTCTCTTGATTTTTTATAATCCAACAAGTCATTCTGAGCTAATACAAAAGATTTTTCAGCTGCTATTAAATCAGAAGTTGAAGCTATGCCTTCATCATTGGAAAGCTTCATTAATTTATATATTTCTTCTCTATCTTGAGTTAACTTTTCTTGAATTTCAATAACTTTATCCAAAGCAACAATATTATAATACACCGTAGCAACCATAGAAATAACAGCAATATCAGAACTTTGAGTTTGATATATTGCACCTTCTAATAATTTTTTTGAAGATTTTGTCTTATCCCAATTCTTTCCGAATAAATCTAATTCATAACTGGCCATAATAGGAAAAGCAAAAGAACCTGTTGTTTTTGAACTTTCCGGCATTTTAAGAAGCAAAGGAGAAGCACCGGCAGTAATTGCAGGAAGCTGCCCCGCCCTTGTTGATAAAACATTTAACTTCGCCTGCTCAATTTTTAGAGCCGCAGTTTTAATATCATTATTGTTATTAATTGCCGTAACAATATATTTTTCTAAACATGGATCATCAAGTTTTTTCCACCAATCAAAGTTAATGTAGTCTAAAATAGTAGTAGTCGGCATTTTTTTTGTTTTTGCTTCTAAAATTGCAAATGCAGGATTTAACATAAAACAAAATGTAAAAGTTGTTAACATGACCAGTGCTGATAGCTTTTTCATAATTTCCTCAAAATATTATTGCATTTTTTACAATAGAATGTTAGCATATTAATGTTGCAAAAGCAACATGTTATTTATACAACATATTTAGTATTTACAAACAACTTTAAGTAAATATAAAGGAAAGTATGAAAACTAAATACGAAGATTCAATTTTTTACCAAATAAATTCTTGTGCGAGATATTTTCACGTCGTTTTTGAACAATTTTTTAAAGAATTAAATGTTGGAATAAACGCAATGGAACATCTTGCCTTAGCAGTAATTATCGAAACTAAAAACTGCTGTCAAAGAGATTTAGCAAGAATAATTCTAAAAGATAGAGCAGGCACAGGTAAATTAGTCGCAATTTTAGAAAACAAAGGACTAATTGAAATTAAATTAACAACAAAAAACAACAGACCTGCCAAAATACTGACTCCGACAAAAAAAGGAATAGAACTAAACGAAACAATAAGAACAATAATTCTACCACTTTTAAGTGAAATAAGAAAAGAATTAGACGAAAAAACACTAGAAAGAACATCAAAAATTTTAAAACAACTAAAAAATATCATAGAAAAAATTATGAAAAAAAATATATAGGAGATTTTATATGACTGAAGCAGAACAATCAAAAGAAACAGAACATAAAAGAATTAAAAAAAGAAAATTTTTAGTTCCTATTGCTTTAATTATAGCAATTTTTACGGGAATATACTTGTTTCATGAAAGTCATTTTCAATCAACAGATGATGCTTATGTAGAAGCAGATATTATCCAAGTAACACCTAAAGTTTCAGGACATATTGTTGAAAGTTACGTAACAGATAATATGCATGTCAAAGAAGGTGATTTAGTCGCAAAAATTGACGATGAAATGTATAGAGCTAAATACGAACAAGCAAAAGCAAATTATGAAAGAGCTTTATTTAATCAAAAAAATGCAAAAGCTAATTTAAAATCCGTTGATTCACAAATTAAGCTTGCAAAAACAGATTTAGAAAGATACAAAAATCTATACAAAGAAGGTGCTGTTTCAAAGCAAACACTTGATAAAGCACAAACAAACTATGATAATATTTTAGCTAGTCAAACCCGTGCCAGAGAAGATATTTTCTCCACAGGAAGCAATGTAGCAGATGCTGATTTAAAAGCACTAAAAGCTATTTTGGAACAAGCAAGGCTAAATCTTGAATATACAAATGTAGTCTCTCCGAATACAGGAGTTGTTACAAATAGACGAATAGAAAAAGGTAGCTTTGTTTCTGCCGGAGGACCATTATTTGCTATTGTTCCGGACAAAATATGGATTGTAGCAAATTTTAAAGAAAACCAAGTAGGACAAATGCGCCCAGGACAAGAAGTTTCAATAAAAATCGATGCTTATCCTAATATCAAATTTAAAGGTAAAGTTGACTCTATACAAAGAGCTTCAGGTGCCAAATCCAGCCTGTTCCCACCCGAAAATGCTGTGGGTTCATTTGTAAAAATAGTTCAAAGAATACCTGTTAAAATTGTATTTGACGAACCGATTGATTCATCCAAATATAATATAGTTTCAGGAATGAGCGTTGTTCCAAAAGTGAAAGTAAAATAAAATGTCTGAAGAATTATCAACAACAGAAGAATGGAAACCTAAACATAACCCTTGGGTAACTTGTATACCTTTGATGGTTGCCGCTTTTATGTTTGTTTTAGATGAAACCATAGCAAATGTTGCACTTCCGTACATGGCAGGAAGTTTTAGCGTTTCAAGGCAAGAAAGCACTTGGATTTTAACAAGTTATCTTATAGCTTCAGGTATAGTGATTCCTTCGGTTGATTTTTTCTCCAAATTGTTGGGAAGAAAAAATTTCTTCATTTTAAGCATTATTATTTTTACTGTTTCATCCTTTTTATGCGGTATTGCAACATCACTTCCAATGATGGTAATAACCAGAATATTACAAGGTTTTGGCGGAGGAGCACTTTTACCTTTAGCTCAAGCAATGAATTTAGAGCTGTTTCCACTCGAAAAAAGAGCTCAATCAATGGCTATGTTTGGATTAGTTGTTGTTATTGCGCCAATAATAGGCCCTGTTCTGGGCGGCTGGATAACAACTAATTGGTCTTGGCCATTTATATATTTTATAAACATCCCTGTCGGGATTTTGGCTGTATATCTTGCAAAAGAATGTATCGAAGATCCGCCCTATGCAAGAAAACAAAAAAATGTTTCAATAGACGGACTTGGTTTTTTTATGCTAATCGGTTGGCTTACTTGTATGCAAATAGTATTAGATAAAGGTAATGATGCAGATTGGTTTGGTTCAAATTGGGTATGTTGGATGACTTTTTTTGCAGTAGTTTTTGCAGTTTGGTTTTTTTATATTCAAGCAACCAAAAAAAATTCCCTTGTAGATTTAAGAGTTTTTAAAGACGGAAACTTTTTCTTTGGAACTTTAATGCAAATTGTAATGCAAGGTGTACTTTTAGCTTCACTTGCTATATTACCGCAATTTCTGCAAGGACTTATGGGTTATGATGCTTATCTGTCAGGACTTGCAATGATGCCAAGAGGCATCGGCGCTCTTTCAACGGTAATTTTCATAGGTACAATCGGAAGTAAAATAAATAACAAATTATTAGTAACAATAGGAATGTGTTTATTAAGCCTTTCAGGATTTATGCTATGTGAATTAAATCTTCAAATTTCAACCTTGAGCATAGCTATTCCTAATTTCATTATGGGGGTAGGAATGGCAATGTGTATGATTCCGATTATTACTTTATCTACAATGACTCTAACTAATGAACAAATGACTAATGCTTCAGGTGTTCAAAATTTGTTAAAAAATTTAGGTGGTGCTATCGGTACTTCAATTGTTACTACTCTAATTTCAAGAAAAGCACAAGCACACCAAAGTTTTCTTGTGGACAATCTAACTATGCTGAATGACAATTTTATTGAAAGATTAAACGCATACAGCGCAACTTTTCAATCACTAACTGACCCCATAAGTGCTAATTATATGGCAAATACAATGCTATACAAACAAATGCTGCAACAAGCAAATATGGGAGCATTCAGGGATACTTTTGAATTTTGTGCTATTGCTTGCCTTGCAATTATTCCCTTAATTTTATTTATAAAAGGAATTAAAAAAGCCAAATAAAAAAAAGGCTGTCATAAACAGCCCTAATATTCTCATCTATTGTCTAAACTCATTTCTTCTTGACCTTTTTTAATTTTGTTTTTTGAAAAATCATAATATATTCATGTTCAAATACATTGAACCCGCCGGATAAAGCCCTGTATCTCCATAAATTAGCAGTTCTGCCTTTTGCTTTTTCATTTCCGGTTATATTTTTTACAATTACTGCCTTAGTTACAAAACCTATTTCTTCCATCCTTCTTTGACATTCAAATGCCAAAGAAATATATCTGCTATTTGCATATTTATCACCAATTATAAGAGCTGCAAAACGATTCTGTTCCAGTAAATCATAACCATTCTTTGCAACCTTTTTAAATAACTCATAGAATTCTTCGGTAGTAGCACAATTCGACAAGTCTTCTTTTTTATCTGAGAATTTAATTATATCATCATATGGAGGGTGTAAAATCAAAAACTGCGCATTTTTTTCACCCATTATATCTAATCTTGCCTTCACTTTTTCTTTTGTGGCATTAGAAGCACTATCCCCTTGAATTATATTAACATCAACAACAAGCTCTTTCGGGCTAAATTTTGATGAAACATAATCCACCATTTCTTGCTTTAATTCAACTCCAATACATCTTCTTTCCAGATTTCTTGCTTCAATTCCTGTTGTACCTGATCCGAAAAACAAATCAAGAACAATATCATTTTTCTTTGTATATCTAGTTAAAAGTTGCGTTGCAATTTGAGGAATGTAATTTCCATGATAATCATAACTATGTCCACCGGATTTCTCTCTGGACGAAAACTCCCACCAAGTACCGGTTTTAATATTTTCATATAGTTTCCAATTATTTAAATCAATATCGTTGTATGGCTTCGTCTTAATTGGCTTAACAACTTCAAGAGCCATTTTCTTGGCTGTTTTCTTTTTTGAACTGATTGGCATGAAATCCCCCACAAGAGTATTTGAGTAAAGTATAATAAAAGTGAGATATAATTAAATCAACTTAATATATTAAAATTTCTTAAAAAAGCAATTTTTTTTATTTACAGGTTTTATCACGGTATGATAAATGTGAATTCATATGGATTAAATAATTACACAACACCAAAAAAGCCTGCTACCCCGCAAAGGCTAAACATATATTACTATAACGACACACACGGCAATTCTGATCAAATCGCAGGAATTATACACAGCGCAAGACAATTTAAAGCAAACAATCTTCAAAATAATTCATCTAATTTTATTCTATCAGCTGGAGATAATTACTCCGGAGCAGATATCAAAAAAAATAATTTCATCGTAAGTATGATGCAAAATATAATGGGTGTTGATTTTTCAGCTATCGGGAATCATGAAATTGACGGAGGACTTCAAGGGTTTTACGAGGTTGCAAAAAATAAAAAAACGCAATTCATTGCAACAAATGTCATATTAAAAACAAATGACTCTTCAGAAAATATAATCAAAAAATCTGCAATAAAAGAACAAAATGGCGTTAAATATGGCTTTATAGGAGCAATGCCCATTGATTTTAAAACTTGCAGCAAAAAAGAAAACCAAAAAGACATTTCGGTTATGGATTTTGACCAATCAATACAAGCGATGCAAGAAGAAATCAACAAATTAAAAGCTCAAGGCATTAACAAAATAATTTTATTATCTCATAGCGGATATGAGACCGACAAAAAGTATGCCCAAAATCTTGATGGAGTAGATATTATAGTAGGTGGACATACTCATACAGTAGTAGAAGGTGCAAAACAAGGTGAAAATATTGTTCAATCAAAATCAGGAGAACCTGTTTTAATTGTTCAAGCCGGAGAAAATGGTAAATATTATGGAACAATTGAAGCTGAATTTGATGAAAACGGCATATTAAAAACTGTTGAAAACGCTTTAAATGAAAGCTACAACAAGAAAAAATCCCCAATAATCGAACATATAAAAGAACAAAATTTAGGAAAAAGCCCAAAAGTTGCCACTATATCCAAAATTGATCCACTTCCTAAAAACAGAAGAATTGCACCCTGTGCTTGGACAAACGCAGTTGCAGATTCAATGAAAAATGAACTGGGAACTCAGATAGCTCTGATAAATGCTGCAAATATAAGAAAAGTGCCTCAAGCAGGAACTCTAACAGAAAGAGATATCTCAGAATCAGCTCCAATGAAAAACAAACTAATAAAAACAAAAATTACACAAAAACAATTAATTAATGCCCTTAAGTCCTCTTTAAAAAGAACATTTGAAAACAAAGAAGGTACACCCGGAATATTAGCTGTAAGCGGCTTATCATATAAAGCAGATGACAAAGGAAACCTACTGGAAGCGAATTTTGTAGATACAAACGGTAAAAAAACTGCAATTGATATAAACAACCCGTCTGAAAACATTATTTATACTGCCGCTTATGATGACTTTGTAGCTCAAAAAGAAGGTGAATACCCTGAACTTTTCCCGCAATTTGAAACAGAGAAATTTGAATACGACAAAGACGCAACAATGATGAATTATTTGAATAAATTATCCAAAAAAGACGGTTTAGAATTTACTGATGATAGAAGAATTGAAATACAAAAAACATCACAACCGACATTAAAAGACAATAATATCCAAAGATTCTTAAGCTTAACTTGCCCAAAAGCTTCATAAAATACTTTATGCACAAATAACCAACAATGAAAGCGGTTAAAAAGCCGAGCAACAATGCTTTTAAATTAAACGTCATTATTTCTTCAAAATCAAGCTCTAATAATGGATATACAAGACTTGCAAGAAAAATAACCGGTATACTCATTAAAAAAGAAAATCTTGCAGCGTCAACTCTCTTCATTCCTTTAATAAGTGCTGTTGATATAGTTAATCCGCTTCTTGAAAATCCGGGAAAAACAGCCAAACCTTGAGCAATGGAAATTAAAATCGCAGTTTTTAAAGATAAATTTTTATTTCCTTTATACATTTTTTCACTAAACAGCAATATAAAACCCGTACCCATAAGCAAAAAACAAACTATTTGAGGTTTTGTAGTTAAAAGTTCAACTTTATCTTTCAATAACAAACCTATAACGCCGGTAATAATAACAGACAAAGCAATATATCCCACTAGTTTCACATTTTCACTTTTATAATCTTTTTCTTTGATTGATTTAAAAAAGTCAGAAAAAATATTTTTTAAATCATTGAAAAAATATATAATAACAGCAAATAAAGTAGCCAAATGCACTAATATGTCAAAGAAAATTTCCTCTTGATTAACATCCTGACTTACAGGAGCACCGGATATAAGACCGCATATTTCATGAGAAAAAACTATATGAGCAGAACTTGATATAGGTAAAAACTCGCTCAAACCTTGGATTGCTCCAGTTATTACAGCCTGAATAGTTTGCATATAAACCCTCTTAATTTTCTTCAAAATAACTTGCTCGAGAAGTCATAGTTTCCCAAACATCAACACGATAAATCAAATTGAAGCGTTCTTTTGCTTTTTTATAAATAAACCTAGCAATAAACTCAGAACTCGGACTTTCTCCTATAAATTCAGGTAATTCATTCAAATCCTTGTGATCAAGATAGTCTATTATTTCATTTATTTCTTTTTTTAATACTTTGAAATCGATTAAGATATTTGATTTATCAAGTTTATCGCCTCTTGCATAAACCTCAACTTTCCAATTATGTCCATGAGGATTCTCACATTTGCCTTTGTAATTTAGCAAATGATGAGCAGATGAAAAACTTGTTTCAATTTTAACTTCGAACATAGATTAATAATAGCATAAAAAAACAAGTATAAAAACTTTATTTATGATAAAATAGCTCTATGAGTCATGCTTTCAAACAAAAAGTATTTTACGCAGACACAGATGCATATGGTGTTGTATGGCATGGAAGCTATTTAAGATGGCTTGAAATGGGTCGTATTTTTTTATGTGAAAAAGCAGGTTTTAAACTGTCAGAACTTGTTAAGCAAGATATCACATTACCTGTTGTAGATCTAAATATACAATACAAATGCGGTGCTAAGTTAGATGATGAAATTATAATTCATACCAAAATATCTGATTATGGAAAATTCTATTTAACTTTTCAACAGACTATAACTGACGAAAAGGAAGAAAAGACGTATATCAATGCAATTGTTAAAATTGTTGCGATACACAACGATGGAAAACTATATAGGAGTTTACCTGAGCCTGTTTTAAAAATATTAAAAGCAAACGCTCAGTAAATTATGGGCTCAAATGAGCCCATAATTTTAACTATTTAATACCTAATTTTACAATTCCTTTACCAAATTTTTCCTCAAGTTTGTCCCAAGATTTTGAAAGTTTTTCCTTTTTAATTGATTCTTCTCCATCAAAAATAGAAACTTGCCTTTCATTTGAAGGAGATAATTTCATCGCACAAAAACCAACAGAACGATAAATTATTCCTTTTTTAAAAATTCTATCCAAAATTTGTCTTGAATGTTCAACAAGCTCCAGTTCGCTATTAACAGGATTTATAAGATTAATCTTGACATCTGAAACCTGAAAATCTTTAGTTCTCAACATAACAGAAATACAACTCGTCAAAAGATTTTGGCTTCTTAATTTCTTGCATACTTTGTGTATATGAGAATTCAATTCGTGTTGAATATAATTTTTATCAGTCTGAAACTCCTTAAAACTCTCACTTCTTGATATTGATTTTGGTGCTTCTTGAACAGATTTAACAGGATTAATTGAATTTCCTAACAATTCTTGCTTTAAATCTAAACCAACTTTTCCCAGATTTTTCTTCAGCCAAACATCTTCCTGCAAGGCAAAATCCCAAGCTGTTTGAATTAAATGCTTTTTTAACAAAGCTGTTGTATTTTTTCCGACACCCCAAATTTCACTTATCAAAGTCGATTTCAATTCTTTTTCTATATCCCTGTATCCGATTTTATAAGTTTTATTTTCAATAAATTCTTCTTTCAGTGTCTTTTGGAGATTTTTTGTTTTTTCGCAAGCAAGCTTTGCTAAAACCTTAGAATACGAAAGCCCTACCGAAACATCTATTCCAATATCATTTTTTATATCTTTTACTATTTTTTTAATTATATCTTCATAAGAACACTTAAAAGTTTTCCTTAAACCCGTTAAATCCAAAAAAGCCTCATCTATTGAATATACCTCAACATCGGGAGTATAATCATAAAGCTTATCCATAACTCTCTTTGAAATTTCACAATAAAAAGGCAAATTTCCTGACAAAAATATAACTTTTTTAAATTGATTTTTAATCATAAAATATGGTGCGCCCATATTTACACCCATCTTTTTGGCTTCATTAGAACGAGAAACAACGCAACCGTCATTATTAGACAAAACACAAACAGCCTTTCCCACAAGCTCAGGTTTTAAAAGCCTTTCACAAGATACAAAAAAATTATTACAGTCAACAAGTGCTATAACTCTTTTCATTAACCTATTTTCCTTGTAATACCAATGGCAACTCCAAAAATCGAAAGAGAGCTTTTAGGGCGAATTTTAGGATAATTTTTATTTTCAGGTTGCAAATATGGTCCTTTTTCATCTTTCTTATAAGTTTTTAAAGTAAATTCATTATCAACAATAGCAAGAACAATATCGCCTAAATTGGCATTAGATGTTTTCTTTATAACAACATAATCACCCTCGAAAATGCCTACATCAACCATAGAATCTCCGGAAACTTTAAAAATAAAAGTTGACGGACTATTAATGTCTAAAAGTAAATCTAAAGAAATTCTTTTTTCGATTTTGTCATCCATTATTGAAGCAAATCCGGCTTTAACATAACTTGAAACAAACTTTGCGCCTAACAATTCAGGAGCTATGTAAAAATTTTCATCCTCATAAACCAAAAAACCGTTATCTTTCAATTTTTCTATATATTGTTTTATTGAATTTTTAGATTTATATCCAAACTCATTTTTAATTTTTTCATAGCTTGGAAGAGCTTTTGTTGAATAAGTATTTTTTAATTTTTCAAAAAAATCTTTTTGTCTTTCAGTTAAATCTTTTTTCATAATAATATTATGTACATTTGTACATAACAAGTCAAGTAATCCTTAAAAATATTTATATCAAGCAAGATTTGAATATGTGTAAACTTTTGTAAATTTATTTAATTAAAAAAATAAAAAATAGCAAAAAGAAAAATTTACATACATTTAAAAGCATGTAAACTCCTCTATAAACTCCGTAATACTAATTCTATCCATCACGGCTTAATTTGTTCACAAATTAGCCGTTTTTTTTATGGAAAAGAATTATAACTCATCTACAAGTTTAGAATCAGATTCCATATTAGATTTTAAAGTCTGTCTTACAATGTCTGCTTGAGTATCAAGCATTTTACAAACTGTTTCAATATTTCTTACTTTATCTTCCAAAATAACATCAGCATTGTTTGTTATATTACCGGTTATATTCTGATATGCAGATAAAGCTGCTGAGCCTGTCCCTTGCATTAAGTTACCGGCTACTATTGCACCAAGTCCAAATTCCCCTGCATAGGGTGCTAAGGCTTGCAATATTCCACCCCAACCTGAAATCAAACCGGCAATAGGAAGGACAATATTTTGTCCAAAACCAAGACCGCTTGAAGCACCGGTTGCGTAAGATGCAGTATTAAGGGCAGCTAATCCGGCAGCAGAAACAGCATATCCTGTCGCCATTCCGGCAGCACCGCCTGTTGGAACTCCGTCTGTTCCAAAGCCAAGCGAAATACTAGCTGCTCCTGAAGGAAAACCTGAATAGCTTGACAATCCTGATACACCAAAAGAATTGGTACCCGAATCAAGATAAGAATTTGTCGAATAATTAGGTGACCAATAAGAAGTTCCCGGAATATTCATCATTTGAGAACCACCCAAAGTAGGCATAAAGCTCGATGGGGAAAATAAATTGGCCAACTGCCATAAAAAACCACCGGCAGTACCAAACCCCGAACCTGTTGCAGTAGAACCCGAAACTGTTAAATCCCTTAATCTGTCATAAGTTTCATACAACTCAGCTTTTGCAGCAGAACTTGCAGCTCCGTATCTATTTGCAATTGTTAACTCATGGTCATTTTTATAAGACATTTTTACCTCTTACACTCGCTTCAAAATAAATTGTCATCACACACAGTTTATTTTTCGGCAAAAGTTTTTAAAACTTTAATGTTTTTTTAAAAAATGTCAAAATTTTGTAAACTAAATTTAACAAAAGGGGCAAATTATTGCCCCATAACCAAAACACAAAAAATAATATGAAAGCTATTCCATTTCTGTTACACAGCGTACTGAATCTGCATAATTTTTGCGATGATTACTAATTAAAAAAATTTTTTGTGAAAAACCATATGTATAAACTGTATCATTAGAAGTTTCTGTATTAGTAAAAATAGCTCTTGGATAACAAGCATTAAGATAAGCTCCTTGGCATATATCTGAATCATTACACTTTGCCAAGTTAGCATCATTACTTGCGTGATTACATAACATCATACCATTCTGAGCAAGCCCCAATGAAGCATCAAACCAATTTTGAGCTTCGTCAGGAGTTGGCAATCTCCAAGTTTTTCCTGCATAATTAAATTTAGCACATATTTCTTTTGCAGCTTCCCAATTACATACTGTTCTTGTGCAGCCTGAATATCCTCCGTTGTTTGAATCACAATTCACTCCGGTTGTTCCTTTCCAGCAACATTTCTGAGATTGTGAATAACAGTATTCGCTTCTTGCTTCAGCTATATTAACTGTATAAGGTATTGGAAGCATTAAACTATCTCCCATATTTTTTCTTGTAACACATAAGTTACCTATTCTCATAAAATTAGAATCAGAACACTTAAAAGAACCGGATTATAATAAAATGCTTGAGGAATTAACTTCAATCCTTAAAAAGGACACAAAACTTCTAAAAACAATTTACAAAATCACATTAAACTTAAAATAACTATTCTCTTATGACCTCAATTTTTTCATAGCTAAATAAATATGGCAAATGTTCTTTTTTGATTATTTCACCCGGAAGCAAAATAGAGATTCCGGGAGGGCACAATGCCACAACTTCAGATGAAATTCTTCCTACGGCATCATTTTTATTAATATATTCTTTTGGAGCAAAATAAGCTTCTCTTAAGTTCATGACTATCTCAGGGTCGATCAAAGGCATTATTTTATTATTTGTATGTTTTTTAGGATATTCCTTTTTTGAAATTTCTTTAAAACAATTAATCAAATATTCAAATTCTTGCCTTGTATTTCCAATATTTGAAAGAATCAAAATCCCTTCATCTGAAGCAGATTCAACTTCTATTTTATAATCATGTTCCAATATATACTCAAGTTCGGCACCACTTAAACCGTCAACTTTAAGAAAAATTTTAGTAATATCCAAATTGTTTTCTTCAAAAACATGCAATTTTTCTATTGTCTTTGCTTCCGACCTAAAATACAAAGCATTTTCAATCGCTCTTTCAAGCATTTTTTTACCATTTAAAGATTGGAGATTAGCTCTTGCAGCGTCTAAACTTGCAAGCAATAAAAGACTTGGACTTGTAGTATGAAGCAATTTTAAAGCATGGGTTATCTTTTCATCTTGAAACTTTGAATTTTTTGAAATATGCAACATGGATGACTGCGTCATGGCACCACCGGTCTTATGCAAAGAATGAACAACTGCATCCGCACCCATTTCAAGAGCTGTCTTTGGAAATTTTGAATTGAAATTCCATAAACACCCGTGCGCTTCATCTACTATCAGGGCAACTTTATAATGTTTACAGATTTCAGATATTTTTTTTATATCTGAAACAACACCTTCATAGGTAGGGTTTGTAATCCAAACAAGTTTTATATTCCTATTATTTTTCAGCTTATCTTCGATATCAGATGCCTCAATATTTCCAAAAATTGCCCAGTCATTTAATTTTTTAGGTATAACCCAATTTACCTTAGCACCCGATATAATTAAACCGGTTAAAACAGATCTGTGGCAATTTCTTCCAATTAAAACTTCATCAAACGGACTTGTATATGCAAAAGCCAAAGCCAAATTTGCAATAGTAGAACCACCGGTAACAAAATAAGTTTTTTTTGAACCAAAAGCCTGACTTGCAAGAATTTGAGCCTGTTCAATTGCACCCGTAGCAGGATGCAATGTACCTAAATTATCAAACTCATCTGTTGTATCAATAGCTAAAACATCAGACCCAACTAGATTACTAAACTCAGGCAATACCCCTTCGCCTCTATTATGTCCAGGGATATGAAAACCTGTCATAGGAGACTTTTTATAACTCAACATAGCTTCAACCAAAGGAGCATTAGGTGCTTTTTCAAACTTTTCTAACAAATTCTCCTTAATTGAAGCAAAAGAAACTTTTTTATTTTCAATTATGTTCGTCATAAAAAATATTATTACACATAAATAAATTCTTACAAAAGATTTAAAAATTTGTGCACTTGAGGAATTAAACGAATTTTTTTGTATTTTTTATAAAATTTATCGTAAATTTCATTAAGTTCTATATCAGATGAAATTGGCATTTTAGGTTGTAAAACAATAAAATTACAATATTTTCTTGCAAGTTTTATACAAGAATCTATCTCATCATCCTTTATATTGTTATCAAAAACCACCTTAATAAAAGTTTCTTTTTGATTAGCGATATCTAAAAATTTTTCATTATCTAAAAATCTATTTTTTTCTTTAGTAGCACTTTCCAATTTAATATCCATAGATACAACATCAACATAATCTATTAATTCAGATAAATTTTTATATAATGTTCCATTTGTTTCAAGATAAATTTTTTTGTTTAATTTTTGTTTATACTTTTCTAAAAAACTAAAAAGAAAATCCTTTTCAATCAATGGCTCACCACCTGTAAAGCTTATAGTTTGAGCATCATTACCAGCAAGTATATCAAACAATTTCTCTTCATTATACTCAATAGCATTTTCAGCTATAAAATCAGTATCGCAATAACTACAAGCCAAATTACATCTACAAAACCTTACAAAAACTTGTTTCTCACCAACATACAAGCCTTCACCTTGAATTGATGTAAAAATTTCTTTAATTTTAACTTTTTTAACAATATCTGGCATTATTCTTAATATTTATATCATTTAATCTTTTATACAATTCCATTTCCTCGTCAGTGATATTTGAAGGAATTTGAATTAAAATTTTAACTATTTCGTCACCCTTTTTATTTGTTTTCTCATTCAAAACACCGACATCAATCAGTTTAAAACTTTGATTTGATTTTGTCAAAGGAGGAATTTTTATAACTGCTTCACCCCACAATGTAGGAACAGTTATATTACCCCCTAAAACAGCTTCATAAGGACTAATTTGAGCAGTATAATACACCGTTCCATTTTCAATCCTTAATTCATCATTTTTTTCAATATTTACTATAACATACAAATTACCATTCTTTCCTCCGTTTAATCCAAAATGTCCTTCTCCTTTTATTCTTAATGTTGCTTTATTTTTCATTATTTTTTATTGAGGGAGGAATTTTAACGGTTATTTTTCTTTTTATTGTTTTTTCTCCCAAACCATCACAATAAGTACATTTTGAACCATTTACAAATTTATGTCCCGAACACTTTGGACAAACAATAGAACGAGCTATATTTACAACTCTATATGTTCCTAAAAAAGCTTCACTGAAATCTATATCTACGCTTACTGTAATATCTTCGCCGTCTTTTGCTTCCGGAGTTTTAGGCTTTTCTTTTTTGGTTTTAAACAAGTCTGAAAATGTGTAATTACTTGAATTTTTATCATAAAAGCTTTTATTGCCGACATGAAATTTATCATAACTTTTCCTTTTTTCATCATCAAGCAAAATATCTGCTGCTTTATTTATTTCCTTAAAAATTTTTTCAGCTTCAAAAGAAGAATTAACATCCGGATGATAAATTCTGACTAATTTCCTATATTGGTTTTTAATCTCTTCTTTTGTAGCCTTTGGACTTACATTTAAAATTTCATAATAACTTTTTAGCATATTTATAATTTAATGAAGATTTTAAAAAAATCCAATTCGCAAACTTAATTAAGCACAAAAGCAATATTTTTTATTTAGATGTATTATTTTTATAGTATGAAAAATGCAAATACTTTTATGGATAAAATCTTATTGCATCTTGGGAAGTCAAATGATTCTGAAATAGTGACTGCTTCGCTTGCTGCATTTAAATTAATTTTCATACCGATTGCAACTATGTCAGATAAAAAAACCTCTAAAAAACAAAAAGAATACGCAATCAAAAGAGATTTTATAACAGAATGCGTTGCTCTTGCAGGCTATTTGGGAATTACAAAAGCCATAAAAAATAATTTAACAGGACCTATATGTGCTAAATACTACAAAGAAAAAGCTAAAACACTTATCGAAAACAATAAATTAAACATAAACTATGATGATTATAATTCTCTTTTAAATGTCGATCCAAAAACAATAAAAAAGAGTATAAAAGAAAAATCTCTTAATCAAAATGAAAAAAGTTATTTGGATTCGCTTGAAAGTATAGCTAAAAGATTTTCACTTCAAAATCCAAAAGACCTATACTTAAATACTAAAAAAACTATTTCACATGTTTGCGTGTGCTTACTTGCACTAACAATTATTCCCATGATAACCAACAAAATTATAGAAATTTACTCAAGAAAAAAACCAATAGAAGAAGATACAAATAACAAATTCAGACAAAAAAACTACACCACAATAAAACCTATGAGCATTACACATTTTGCAAACAATATAAAAACAGGAGGGCTAAATGTCTTTAATCGTTAATTTCTTAACAAGCCCAACCGCTGGCAATTTTGTTCAAAATTCAACAGCACAGGTTTTGTCTGAAGGTTGTTTAAAAGCAGTAGGAAGACCGGTTTTCACACTTATGGACAAAACTGCAGAAGATCAACAAAAAAATATAGCGCAACAAAAGAATTCCTGTATCAATCCTTGTCTATGCTTGCATATTTTGCACTTATCTTCCCATTTAAAAATAATAGTTTTAGATTTTTAAAGCTATTTAAATCATTAAAAAATACAAATATAGCGAATGCTAAAACAAAAGAAGAATTTGACGCAATGTTCAAAAATTTACCTGACGGTGAACTCAAAACAAAAATAAAAGGGGCAAAAGAATTCAGTGCAATAATTGCTTCAGGAATTATTCTTACCATTATAACACCCCAATTAGTAAATAAAATTATTCACCCAATCTTGGAAAATAAAAATAACAAAAATAATCTGGATAAAAAAGCATAAAATCTGATAGAATAAATTTATCCGTGCGCCCATAGCTTAATTGAATAAAGCATTGGTCTCCGAAGCCAAAGAGTGTGGGTTTGAATCCCATTGGGCGCAATAATTAAAAGCACTTTCATAAAGAAAGTGCTTTAAAAAATAACAGACAATAAAGAGAATTTTTAATAAAAATTATTGACCCAAATAAACAAGTGTTTCAAGCATACTATTAGCACTCGAGAATACTTGTGAATTTGCTTGTACCAATCTTTGAGCAAGTATCATATTTGAAAATTGTTGAGCAAGGTCAACATTTGATGATTCCAAAGCTCCAGATACAACCCCGCCGACACCGTTTACATTAGCAGCGGTGTATAAAACATCTCCACAGTTAACACCTATTTCATATTGGTTATTTCCAGCTGCAACTAAACCACCATCATTGGTAACTTTAGCCATCTGAAGTTGCATATTAGCTTTTTCTAATACATTAGGATCTACGTATAATGATGCATTTCCTGAATTTTGAATGTCATCATTTATAATTATACCGTTTGCATCAGTATATGAAAAATAAGTTGAACCATCATCATTTGTTTTAATTGAAAGCTTTGAACCATCTTGATAAGTTACTGTCATAAGCCCATCTTTTCCTACTGAAAAACTTTCATAATTTTTTGTCAAATCAGATGTAACATCATCAACTTGACCAATTGAAGCAGATACGTTCATTAATTTCGTTGTATAAGCTCCATCAACCATTGGCATAGAAGCCAAATTAGTTGCAGCAACAAAATTAGAACCGCCATCTTTTTCATCAATTGTTTCAAATTTTAAAGATGTCGTTGCGCCTTGAGGCTCAAACGAAATAGCTCCATCTACGATAGATGCTGTATATTTACCGTTTGCAGCTGCGTTTATTGCATCAACAATATCTCCTACTGTTTTATTTGAAGTATCTCCAAGATCGACCTCTATTTCAGTATCTACACCACCTTCATTTGCAATAATTTTAAATTTGCCTCCGGTTATTCCATTAAATGTGCTTCCTAATCCGTTTAAATCATTACAGAACATTTGTTCAAACCTAGCTGCAGGAGTACCTCCTTCAGTTACCTTAATTGTTATAGGAACTTTAATAGGAGTTGTAGAACGATTCAAGGAAACATTTTGATCCATTCCTAAAACCTTAGATCCATTTGCAGTACATAAATATCCGTTCTCATCCAATGCAAAAGAGCCATCTCTTGTAAGCAACACTTTACCATCAGAATCTAAAACAGTAAACCAACCGTTACCTGTTATAGCCATATCCTCTGCTCTACCTGTTGTGTTTGTACTTGCAGCACTAAAATCTTTAGTAATTGCTGCACATTGAACACCGACACCTATTTGATAAGGATTTGTACCGCCTGAATTTCTAGTTGAACTTGTTCCTGTTGTTTTAGTTTGATACCAAATATCTTGAAAATCAACACGAGAAGTTTTGTAAGCAGTTGTATTCATATTTGCAACGTTATCTGAAACAACCGTTAATTGTTGTGTTCCGGCGTTAAGTCCTGTCATTGACGTAAATAATGCTTGTGTCATTTAATTTGTTTTCCTTTCCTTTATTGTCCTTTTATGTCATCAATTGTTTGTTTAGCATATTCATAAACTTTTTTTGCGGTGTTACCTTTAAAGGCATTGAATAATGAAGTAGCTGTCTCAGCGACATCTCCGCCTGATTCACCACCTTCACCTACACCTCCGGTACCATCTCCTTCGCCCGTTCCTTCACCTTCTCCGGTGCCGTCTCCTTCACCTGTTCCTTCACCTTCTCCAGTACCATCTCCTTCGCCATCAGGAGGTGCTTCTGTTAAATAATAAACATTTGTAATAGAAGATAAAGGAAAATATCTATCACCAACAAATACACTGGCACCATTAGAATCTGAAAAATCAACCCCTTCGACTATACCGATAGAAGCTTGACCATCTACTTCAACT
This sequence comes from Candidatus Gastranaerophilales bacterium, assembly GCA_944324485.1. Taxonomy (GTDB): domain Bacteria; phylum Cyanobacteriota; class Vampirovibrionia; order Gastranaerophilales; family Gastranaerophilaceae; genus RUG14156. Next base: position 93,432 of record CALUWM010000001.1, read on the forward strand.
CTAACGCACTGACCAAGCAGAGAATTTGCCTGATAAATATTAGAAAAAGAAGAGAATGTACTTGTCAATGCTTCCATTTGTTCTAATGTAGCAAATTGAGCTTCTTGAGCTAACATTTCAGAGTTATCCATTGGATTCATTGGATCTTGATATTTTAATTGTTCAGTTAAGAGCCTTAGAAACGCTTGAGAATTAATTGATGTAGAAGATTTGCTTTCAGCAGCACTTTTTGAAGCAGCAGAAGCCATCTGTGAATAATTTGAATTAGCAATTATTTGTTCTGAAACTGAAGCCATATAACTTTCCTTTTTTTAATTTAAACCATAACTTATTGTCTTATTCATAACGCTGGAAAAATCTTTTGCAAATCTATAATCATAATTAGACATTGCTAAAAGAGTCTCTTGTTTTTCCTTTTCATTTCGCTCATTATTATTTGAATTTTGTTGATTGTTTTGCCCGCTATTATTATTTTCTTCAAATCCTTGATTACCTTGGTAATTTGTTGAACCTTCCTGTCCTGCAGTTTTAATTTGAATATTGTTAACACTAATTCCAGCATCAGTTAATTGTTGTCTTAAGGTATGGATATTTTTTTCAATATATTGCCTTACATCTTCATTTTGAGCAAGAATATTGGTCGTTAGACCAAGATTATTAGAAGTCAATTCAATAGAAAGTCTGCCAAGGTCATTTGGTCTTAATACCATGGTTAATTTTTGACCGCCATTATCCTTTAATTGAGTCAATTTATCACCGATTTGATTCATTAAATCACTATTTTCAAGTTGATTTAAAATAGGATTTTGCGAAGTTTGAGCACCTTTAATAAGTTGAGCTGCATTTTTAATGACGCTGGCGTTACCTGAAGCAGTATCATAAAGTAAGCTGCCTTTAATTGTTGTATCTGTTTTTAATACACCAACATCATCCATTGCAAGCTTTATAACCTCATCGCTAACTGATAAAGCACCCGACTTTTCTGGTATAGAACCATAATCTATATCAAGTAAAATATCTTCTTTGATTTCACTTATTAATTTTTGCTCATGTTCAGAAATAGCATTTTTATCAACGGATAAGTTTTCTTCAACCGGCATTTCTTCATTACTTTCGACATTAAAATCTGAAACATCCGATACTTTGATATTATCATTTTCAAATTGATCTAGCTGATTATTCTTATACTGATTGTTTGAAAATTCGCTATTCTGACTTAGATTTTTAAATGTACCTGTTGCATCAATTACATTTGGCTCACTTTGTATATTATTTAGATCGACAGACTTATTTGAAACCTTAATCATTTCATCAGTTTCAACATTTTCAACTTCAGGAAAAGATTTTTTTAATTCATCATTTAATTTGACTTGGATTTGAGAAATTTTTTCACTTATTTTTCTAAAATCCTCAACACTAACATTATCAAGCAATTCATTATTATCCATTTGCTCAATAATTTGTTTCATTTCTAATTTTATTTCATCACTTAAATTTAATTCACTTGAATTATCTTGAAAATCATTAAATACTTTTAAGATATCTTTCATTAAATTCTTATCTGACTCACTTATATCCTTTAATTTAGAAAAATCTATATCATTTAGTTTTTCATTTAATTCAAATAAATCATTTAAAGAATCTTTTAAAATCGAATTATCTACAACTTCCAACGAATTTTCATTATCAGAACTTAAATTCATTGAAATTGCATTTAAAATATTTTTTAAAGATTCTTGAATTCCTTTAATATCAGAATTATTTGAATCTAAAACTTTTTTAATATCATCAAATATGCTTTTTAAATCATCTACTGCTATTTTCATATCTTCAGTTAAATCTGCTGATTTTTCAGTATCAGATATTAAAATTTCTTGAATTTTGTCAACTGTTTCAATAGCTTCATCAACTTTATTTATATCTTTTGAATTTAAGATATTTTTTAAATCATTTAAAATATCATTTAATTTATTAAATTCGCTATCTATAACCTCATCAACTGAACCCAAAGAACTACTTGATAAATTTAATGAATTCTGCTGTATCTTTTCAAATTCAACAACAATATCGTTAATTTTTTCCACTAAGATACTAAAATCAGAACTTGAAGAACTGTTGCTTATTGAATTTTGTATTTCATTAAGCATTTCATAAATTGAATTTTTTTCATCTTGTGACAATGTAGAATTATCCAACAAGCTAGAAATATCTTCTACTGCATTTACAGCATCATCAATCGTTTGAATTTGAGAAATTATATCTTCTGTTTTTTTAACTAAATCTTCAACCTGCGATTGATTTTGGATATTCACAGGCAAAGGCAATACATTAATAAAACTTTCTGTATCTTTTAAAGAATCAACATTATCTGCTGATTCATTTACATCCTCAGAAAGAAAAACCGGTGATGACTCTACAAGCGAGCTATTATTTATGTCCGACTGGCTTTCAGTTTTCTTATTTATATTATTTTCTTCTATATCTTGGCTTGGTATGTCTTTTGTTTGAACTTCTTTTGATGAAACATTATTAAAATCTTGTTTTACTGAAGTTTCTTCTTTTTTTACCAATGAAGAATCTTTTTGTTCTCTAACAACCTTCTTTTCTGTAACATTATTATACCTTTCAGGCTGATTATTCTTAATAGGTTCAGAATTATCTTTTGAATTTAATTTTGATGTATCTTCACTAACCTTAACAGAGCTATCTGAATTATTAGACAAGGCCTTTTTGTTAATTGAACTTGTATTTGACTTCACAGCCTTTTGAACAAAATTAGTCTGTGCTTTTTGCGTTCTCGCACTAAGGTTATTCAAAAGATTTGAAAAGTTTTCGTTTTGTCTTATTTGTAAATTATCGGACTTTTTGTTAGATAACAATGCTGATATATTAATATCTTGATTGTTCTCATTATTTTGCACAACTGCGTTAGTCATTTTTCCCCTTAGTCATCTAAACTGCTTTTCTTTTTGAATTTACAATGTCATCAATTTGTTTAAATTCTTCTTGTAACAGTTCATTATTGTATTCTTCTTTTTGTTTTTGCTTTAAGTTTTCCAAGGATTTTACCTTGATATAAGCCAGACGCGCAATTTCCTGAAATTTCTCTAAATCTTTTTTTGTATCTTCAATTATCTTCTCTTGAGTTTTTATATCTTGAACTAATTTATATGCAAAAGCATTATAATTTGCTATTACCTCAGAATTGAAATTTAACTCCTGTAAATACTTTTCGCTCTCCATTTCAATTCTTGCCAACTCAAAATTCATTTCTTCAAGAATTTCTTTTTGTCTGTTATATATATTCATCACAGAGGCAAGTTGTATTCTTGCGTCTTTAAGTGCCTTTTCCCTAACGGTTAAAACACTTTCAAGGTTAAACTTAAACCTCCTCAACTAATTTCTATCCCCATAAAACTTATTGACACATGTAAGAATACTTAAATCTCAATTTTTAATCATCATCTAATTTATTGAAAAAACTTTAATTAATTTTTTAAAAAATAATCCTTTTGATTGAAAAATTTAATCCCGCAAATTTGCGGGATTAAATTAAAACTTCTTATCTTTAGCAGAAATTCTTGCAATCGCCTTTGCAAGAGCTATTTGCACTCGGACAATATCTAAATTATCATCTTTTGCCTTTAATCTAGCTTCTGCCCTCTCTTTTGCCTGAATTGCTCTTGCTATATCTATATCACAATCTAGTTCTGCAATATCAGTTAAAATTGTTGCTTTATTATTTGCAAATTGCAATATTCCACCCATAGTTGCAATACATTGAGAAACTTTGTCTTTAACAACTTTTGTAACTCCGACATTTAGAGCACAAATGACAGGAATATGATTTTTTAAAATTCCTAACCTGCCGTCTGTTGCTTGAACATACAACTCATCAATATCATCTTCATAGACAATTTTTTCATGAGTTATAACCTTAAAATGAATTTTATCTCTCAAAGCTTCTGTCATAAACTATGCCTCAACAAGCTCTTCTTTTTTAGCCTTTTCAAGCACATCTTCAATTGTACCAACCATATAAAAAGCTTGTTCCGGAACATTATCGTGTTTTCCTTCAATAATTTCTTTAAAGCCTTTTATTGAATCTTCCAGTTTTACATACTTACCTTTTGTACCCGAGAATTGTTCTGCAACAAAAAATGGTTGTGATAAGAATTTTTGAATTTTTCTTGCTCTGTTTACAGTCAACTTATCTTCTTCAGACAATTCATCCATACCCAAAATAGCAATAATATCTTGTAAATCTTTATATTTTTGCAATATTCCCAAAACTTTTTTTGCAACATCATAATGTTCTTGCCCTATTATGTGCGGATCTAATGCACGAGAAGAACTTTCCAAAGGATCTGCCGCAGGATAAATACCTAATGAAGCAATATTTCTCGATAAAACAGTACTTGCATCAAGATGTGTAAATGTGGTAGCAGGAGCAGGATCGGTTAAATCGTCCGCAGGAACATAAACCGCTTGAACAGATGTAATAGAACCGTCTTTAGTTGATGTAATACGTTCTTGGAGTTCACCAACTTCTTGAGATAATGTCGGTTGATAGCCAACAGCAGAAGGCATACGCCCTAAAAGAGCCGAAACTTCAGAACCTGCTTGAACAAAACGGAAGATATTATCTATAAACAATAATACATCTTGCTTTGTTACATCCCTAAAATATTCAGCACAAGTTAAAGTTGACAAACCAACTCTCATACGTGCTCCCGGGGGCTCATTCATTTGACCATATATAAGAGCAACTTTATCCAAGACGCCTGATTCTTTCATTTCATTATAAAGATCATTACCCTCACGAGTACGTTCTCCAACACCGCCAAATACAGATACACCATCATGTTCTGCTGCAATATTATGGATTAATTCCATAATAAGGACTGTTTTACCTACACCAGCACCTCCAAAAAGACCAATTTTACCACCTTTTTGATATGGCATCAAAAGGTCAATAACTTTAATTCCTGTTTCCAATATTTCAATATTTGTATTTTGATCGGTTAATTTTGGAGAAGGTCTATGAATTGGAAATCTGTCTTCAGCAACTACTTCACCTTGATTATCAACAGGCTCACCTAATACATTTAAAATTCTTCCTAGAATTCCTTTTCCAACAGGCACTTTAATAGGGTTTTGGGTATTAATTACTTTCATTCCCCTTTTTAATCCGTCAGTAGAAGACATTGCAACTGTTCTTACGGTATTTTCACCTAATAATTGCTGAACTTCAACTGTTGTTTTGTCTCCATTATCATTATAAATCTCAAGTGCATCATAAATTTCAGGCAACACTCCGCAATCAAATCTAACGTCTATTACAGGACCTATTATTTGAGTTATTATTCCTTCATTTTGAGCCATATTCGCTTCCTTTAAAATAGTACCAGATACTAAAATTATAACCAATTTAGTTTTTTATGAAGATTTTTTTATATAATTTCAACTGTTTGTATGAAATTAACCACCCATATAAAAAAGTAAGCCAATTATCAAATCAGCACATAATATATAAATAGTACATAAAATTGCTGATTTTGTAGTAGACTCACCAACATTCTTTGCTCCGCCTCGGGTATTATAACCCACAGTTGCACAAACAAGGGCAATTAAAGCTCCAAAAATCAAACCTTTTAAAAGACTTACATATACATCTTTCATAACAAGCATAAGCCAGACTGAATTGAAATATCTTATAGGATGCAAGCCAATAGAAAAATAAGAGACCAACGCCCCGCCTAATACTCCAATTAATTCAGCCAGCAAAACAATACAAAAACAGCTAAGTGCACCCGCTAAAATTCTTGGAGCAAAATAATATCCTATTGAGTCAACCTTTAAAACTTCAATAGCATCTATTTGATTTGTAACTTGCATATTGGCAACTTGTGCTGTAATTGCCGTTCCGGCTCTTGCAGCAAGCGCTAGTGCTGCAAATCCTGGGGCAATTTCTCTTATTAATGCAACAGTTAAAAAACCACCGATATAACTATCTCCACCTGACATTAAAAACTGCTTTGCAACTTGAAGTGCAATTACACAGGCAGAAATAAAAACAATCGAAAGGCATATACCCAAAGAATCAAACCCAATAGCAGCAGCCTGAGAAATTACGCCCGACAAACGAACATTACCTTTAAAAGTATATTTTGCCGCACGAACAAAATTTTCTACACATTGACCTAAAAAAGTTATCACACCACGTATTATATATACTTAATACAAAAAAAGCTAGATTTTTAAATTTATTTTTTATAAAATACAACTATGATAGTATTCGATACAATATTTACATTATTAATAATATACCTTTTTATCTATTGCATATACCAATTGTTTTTCTTTATCAAGGCAAATGATATTGAAAAATATTTTGAAATGCACGAAAAAACGAGAAGTATAGTTATCGAAAAAAATAAAATTTGCGTTTTAATATATGCAACTCATAAAAACAAAAATTTAGACAAACTTCTTTCTGTATTAAATAATCAAAGTTATCCTAAAGAATACTACGAAGTCCATGTTGCATATCAAAAAGAAGAAAACGATACAAACCCATCCAGAGATTTTGCTCTTGGTGCAAGAATACACAACATTCAAAACCCTGATTATTTTTCAAAAGACAAAGCAATAAATTTACTCCTAAATAAAATGTTGCCTGAAAACAAATTTGATGCGTTTGTATTTTTAGGAGCAGACCGAATGATTGGAGAAAAATACCTTGAAAACATAAATAAATCAATTACAAAGCCTTGCGTATTAGTAGGCTCAAAAGTCTCCGTAAATGAAAAAAATCAATTCGCTAAAAAAGTTAAAAATTCAATAATCTCAGCTTATTTAAAATACATAAATCGTACCAACAACATTGTCCGCTCTATGTTTAATCTTCCTTTTTTTATAGACGGAGATAATTTAGTTGTAACAAATGATGTTATAGAAAAAATAGGCTATGTTACTCTAGAAGATAAAGATTCAGAACTTGAATTTTCACTAGAATTGGCTTCAAATGACATTAAATCAATATATTGCCCATATATTATAACTGCAATAGATGTTAAAAACTTTGATTTTACTACGCCAACTATCAAAAATAAATTTATGATATTTTCACATTATTTCCCGCTAATTGCTTTTAAAAGCAATTCATTTAAAGAGTTTATGTTGTTTCTTTTAAAGCCTAATTCTCTTTTTGTTTTATTTAGCTTTTTATTTCTCGTTTGGCTAAGTATATATTTTCCAACTCATACAGCAGGCAAACTCGTTTATCTGCTTGGAGTATTTTTATTTATTAATTTCATAATTTCAATAAATGTTTCAAGAATGCAACTTAAAGAAATTTTTTGGTTAATGCTTTATCCTTTCTGTTTAAGTTGGCAAAAAATCAAAATATTAATTAATAACCTTACTATGCGATCAATTATAGACAGTAATTATGAAGAGGAAAATATTAACTCAGCAACAATAAATGCCATTGTAAACAATGGAAAAAAAGATTTTGTATGTAAATTGGATTTAGTATCCGAAGATGGTATGAGAAAAGTTGTATTCAGAGAAGGAAATCGCTTTATTACAACTGATTCATATTTAAGAATGTATGATGCGCTTGAAGATATGACATACAAACTAAAATCAAAAGGAATGACATTAAAAACCTGTCAAAATTGCCAACATTTTACCATATGCCCAGATGGAACTCTTGATTGTTTAAATGGAAAATGTCAAATCTCGCAGAACGAAATTTTAATTTGGAACGGTTGCCAATATTTTTATCTGCATCCAAACAAAAAGGATAATTAAATCAATATTTCACTAAAAATTCTTCCAAGCATATATAAAGATCCACAAAAAACTTTTAAATTTTGTTTTTCTTTAATTATTTTTTTAATATCTTCAATAGTTAAGACCTTTTTTGCAATCTTTTTATATCTTTCATCTAACTCTTCATATTTTAGTGCATTAGGATAATTAAATTCATAAAAATAAAATTCATCATCTTTTTCTAATAAAATATCTAACATTTTTTTATAATCTTTATTATTTAAACATCCAAAAACAAAGGTTTTCTTATTATTTTTAAAATTATCATCTAAAAATTTTCTTAAAGTCCTTACCCCCGAAGGATTATGCGCACCGTCTATTAATAAATTATTTTCTTTGTGATATTCGAGACGAAAAGGCCATTTTACAAACTTTAAAGCCTTTTGTAATATGTCAAAATTTATATTTAATCCGATTGCATTAATTGCACCTATTGCAAGAGCCAAATTATCAGCCTGATGATGACCCAAAAGATTAAATTCGCACCTTTTAGTATCAATATACGCATAACTTACGCCATCTTTAAACTCAACGCTAACTTTTGGAGCTATAACAATTTCGGCTTTTTTTTCTTTAGCAATTTTTTCTAAGATATTAGAACCTTTATTTGTTTTTAAAAATATAACTTTTGAATTTTCTTTTATTATTCCTGCTTTTTGAATTGCTATTTCTTCTATTGTTGAGCCTAATCTTTGAGTATGATCCAAATCAAGTTCAGTTATAGCTTCTATCAAAGGTTTTTTTATGACATTTGTAGCGTCATACAATCCACCCAGTCCAACTTCTACAACTGCATATTCAACTTTTTTTATATAAAAATAATAAAATCCAACCGCAGTCAATAACTCAAATTCTGTTAATTCTATTTTATGTTTTTTTGCAATATCATCAATTTTATTTACCAAAAAATCAAAATCGGATTCCAAAATATCTATATTATTAATTTTAATTCTTTCAGTATATGAAAAAAGATGTGGACTTGTAAAAAGTCCAACTTTAACATTTGCATCTGTAAAATTTTGAATCAAAATTTCATTTATTAATTTACAAGTAGATCCTTTACCATTTGTGCCTGCAACATGAATTACTTTAAAATGTTCCTGAGGATTCCCTAAAAGCTCCAATATTTTTTCAATTCTTGAAAGACCTAAATTTATATAAAATTTATTATGAGAAGTTAAAATTTCTTTTGCTGTTCGCATTACTTAATTGCCTTATTTATTTGTTCTACAATTTGTTCAGCCGAATTAAGCTTAGCTTGTTTATAAGCATTATATGATAGATCAGATAAAAGAGACTTATCGTTAATTAATTTATTTAAAAGTTCAAATAAACTTTCATTATTGCAATCCTTGTCTTCAATCAAAAGAGCAGCATTGTTGTCCACCAAGTTTTTAGCATTTTTATATTGATGATTTTGACTTGCATATGGGTAAGGAATTAAAATTGAAGGTAATGAACTAGCGCAAATCTCAGATAAACTTAAAGAACCTGAACGAGAAATAACCACATCACAAGCTAACAAAGCTAAATACATTTTATCGAAATATGGTTGCAAAACAAGATTATCAGGTAAACTCTGAAATTCATCTAAAATCTTCCTTGTAACCTCATCAAAATTCTTCTTTCCTGTCTGCCAAAGAATTTTATAGCCTTCTTTATTTGCATATTCTTTTAAAATTTTAAAAGACGAATTATTTATTGTTTTTGCACCTAAAGAACCGCCCATTATAAGAATTGTAAAATCATCTTTTATAGAAAGTTCTTCTCTTGCTTGTTTTTTAGATATTGTTTTAAATTCCTGACGTATAGGATTTCCGCTAACTTGAATATTTTTTGAATTTATATATTTTTTAGCACCATCAAAAGCCAAAGAAACACAAGAAGCAAAAGGTGCAAAAAATCTGGTTACAATACCGGGTTGAATATCACAATCATGTAAAACATAAGGAATTCTAAAAAATAAAGCGCAAAACAAAGCAGGTGCACAGACATATCCACCTGTTGCAAAAACCACATCAGGCTTATATTTTAAAAAATAAAAAGATGTTTTTAAAGTTGAAAAAAATAAACCAAAAAGCCAAAAAATAAATTTTAAGCTCAGCTTTCTTGGCATACCTTTTGCACCATGGCTCAAAAAATTATAATTATATTTTTTGGCAATATCAAATTCCATATTTTTCCTATTGCCAAGATAAAATATATTTTTATTTTGCACCTTGGCATCCAATAAAACATTTATTACAGAAACAGCAGGATATATATGCCCTCCTGTTCCTCCACCTGTGATAAAATATACCTTTTCTTTATTTTTATTGAACATAATGAACTATCCTTTGAACTCTTTTTTTGGATATATTAATTAAAACCCCTATCATACATAATGAAACAAACAAGCTTGAACCTCCATAACTAACAAAAGGCAATGGTATTCCGGTTGCAGGGACAAAAGAAGATGCAACGGACATATTAGTAAAAGCTTGAAAACATATTGAAAATGTAATTCCAACTGCTAACAATTTTCCAAACATATCAGGGCATTTTTTAGCAATAACAAAACCTCTATGCAAAAATACTCCAAAAAGACAAACAAGAAAAAAACAACCCAAAAAACCAAATTCTTCACCTATTATTGCAAAAATAAAATCTGTATGCCCCTCAGGAAGCCAAGACAGCTTTTGTTTTGAATTTCCAAAACCAACTCCAAAAAAACCACCGGACGAAAAAGCAACCATAGACTGAATTATGTTATATCCGGCACCAAGAGCATCAGAAAAAGGATTCCACCATACTTTTATACGCTGAAGCTGATAACCTCTTATTGTAGCAGCAACAGCCAATGCTCCCAAACCAAAAGCACCAGCTATAATCTTAGTTGAACCACCTGCAACATAATACATTGCAAGAGATGTCATCAAAAGTAAAATAATCATTGATAAATTTGGTTGCATATATATTAAAAGAAGCATGCCAGCAAATATAAAATAGAAAGGATACTTCTTTGAATCAATTATTCTTGAATCTTTAGAAAACAAAGTTGCAAAATATAAAACCAAAGCCGGTTTAGCCATTTCAGAAGGTTGAAACTGCAATGGTCCAATTACAAGCCAACGCTTTGCTTCATTTACAGTAACACCTAAAGGAGAAAATTTAACAAGAGCAAGGGTTGCAAGCACAAACAAAGCAAGCATACCGGCAAAAGATTTTAATTTTCTATAATCAAACCTAGAAAAAAACCAAGCACCGAATGCACCCGCAACAAGCCATATCAATTGTTTTACGGTAAAACTCAGCGGATTTTCACCAAGTCCGATCGCTTTAGGAGCAGATGCCGAAAAAACTGCCATAATACCAAAAACAACTATAAATGAAACAACAACCACCAATAAGTTATCAGGCGGAGTTTTAGTATAGGTTTTTGTTCTGGTAGTATATGCTCTATTTTTTTGATAATACATAATTTTTAAATGCTTCTCCTCTTTTTTCATAGCTTTCAAACATATCAAAGCTTGCACATGCAGGAGATAACAATACAACTTCAGGTTTATCAAGACTTGCAATATCAACAGCCTCTTCAAGAGTTTTTGAATTAACTATGTTCATATAACCACTTTTTGCAAGTTCCGTTTTAAAACGATTTGTCGCTTCCCCGATTAAAACAACCTTGGAAATTTTTTCTTTAACAGCATTAATAAAATCCTTTAAAGAAGTTTTTTTATCTCTGCCACCTGCAATTAAAACTACTTTTTTATTTTTGAAAGAATTAATTGCAACAATACTTGCTTCAGGATTAGTTGCTTTTGAATCATTATAATAATCAGTGCCGTCAATTGTTCTTATATATTCAAGCCTATGTTCTATTGCCTTAAATGATTTCAAGGCATTTTTTATGGTTTTATTATCTAAACCTAATAGTTTAGCTACAATAACCGCACTCATAACATTTTGCATATTATGCGGACCTACAATCTGCAAATCTTTAGCGTCTACAATTTTTTCATCATGGTAATATATTTTTCCACTTTCAAAATATGTACAATTCTTTTTGTTTCTATCTTGCATAGAAAAATAATACGTCTTAGCTTTTAATTTTTCACCCAACTTATGAAGCAACTCATCATCATAATTTAATACTGCATAAGAATTCTCATCCATATTTTTAAACATCTTTGCTTTTGATTCAAAATAATTCTCAAAAGTTTTATGCCATAAAATATGGTCCGGTGTAATATTACAAAAAACTCCAAATTTAGGACTGATTGAAGGCGAATAATAAAGTTGAAAAGAACTTGCTTCAATTATATAATAATCAACTCCCTTATCTAAATATTCCAGCGGACTTATTCCTATATTCCCGCAATAAGGAGCATTAAACTTCTGAGATAAAACATGTGAAATTAAAGCAGTGGTTGTAGTTTTACCGTTAGTTCCAGTCACTACAATCATTTTATTGCCTTCTAATTTTGAAACATATTCTATATCAGAAAAATATTCTATATTTTTTTCTTTTAATTTTTTCAAAACTTCCGCTTCAAAAGGGATAGAAGGACTTAATATACAAAATTCAGCACCACTTATAAATTCATCGCTATGACCGCCAAATTCTATCTTTATACCCAAAGAATTAATTTCTTTCAATAAATCCTCATTTTTATCGGATTTCTCAGAATTCTCTGATACAAAAACATTAGCACCTTTTTTATTAAAATATTTAGCAGCAGCAATGCCGGTTGTTGAAAAACCCAAAACTAAAATCTTTTTATTTTTTAAATCAGTATACTTATTCATAATTTTAGACCTTATATAAAAAATAAACCAAAACACTCAAAGTGCAAGACAAAAAAGTAATAAATGTAAAAACTTTTACAATTTTATTTTCAGACCAGCCGGAAAGTTCAAAATGATGATGTATTGGACTCATTTTAAAAACTCTTTTTCCGGTCAATTTAAAACTTGCAACTTGAATCATAACAGAAAGCGTTTCACAAATAAAAACAATAGCAATCGGAATAAGCCATAGTTCAAATTTTCCCATAATTGCAATAGTTGCAAGCAAACCACCCAAAGCAAGACTTCCGGTATCTCCCATAAATATTTTTGCAGGTTTTTTATTAAAATATAAAAAACCTAAACAAGAAGCACTTGCAGCAATAGAAATTATTGCTAAATCAATATTATTATTAAAATAACAAATTATAGCACATGCTAAAAAAGCAAAAACTGATGATGAAGCAGCAAGCCCATCTAATCCATCTGTTAAATTAAGTGCATTAGAAGCACCAACCATCATAAACACTACAAAAACCGGATAAAAATAACCTAAATCAAAACTAAAATTCAAAAAATTTACTTCAGTTTTTCCGGAAAAAATTATATAAAATGCAGGAAGCATTGCAACCGCAATCTGTAACAACAATTTAGCCCTTGCAGATAAGCCAAGATTATGCTGTGCTTTTATTTTTTTTATATCATCTTCAAATCCTGTAAATGTATAAAATATTAAAGTCATAATCACAATCATTGCCGATGTCGTAGTTTTTTGAGCCATAAACAAAGCAATTAATGAAGCCACAATTATAGATATAACAATAAAAACACCACCAGTTGTAGGGGTTTTTTCTTTGTAAGCGTGCATTTGAGCTACTTCTTCTCTTATGTATTGAGAATATGCCTTCTTTTTCATAAAATCAATATACGGTATGCCAAAAAGCAAACATAAAATAAGAGCAATAAGCCCTGCAACACTAATCATTATCATTTTTTAACCACCATTTCGCTAACTTTTTCAATTATCTGTTCAAACTTCATAGAACGTGAAGCCTTTAAAAGTATTGTTGAGCCTTTTTTTATGTTTTCAACAATATAGTGCGCACACTCTTCATTATTTTGAAACTCAACACTTTCTAAAGTAGTATTTCTTGCAATATGACGAGCAAGACTTCCAACAGTAAGCAAAATTACATCATTATATGAAGATAAAAATTCACCTACTTGCTTATGATACATTATCTCATCTTTTCCAAGCTCACCCATATCTCCCAAAACTAAAACAATAGGACGAGGATATATAGATAAAAATGTTTTTAATACCGCATTCATTGACTCAGGATTTGCATTATAACTGTCATTTACAAAAGTAAAACCACCTACATTTGTTTTTTCCCATCTCTTTTCTATGGGTTTATAATTTAAGAGCCCTTTTTTAATATTTTCAAATGTAATCTTTCTAGCACAAGCTGCTTCTATAACCAAAAGAGCATTTAAAATATTATATTCGCCTGATTGAGTTATTTCGTAATTTTCACCCTTATATGTAAATTTTGTTGACTCAAGAGCAATACTAACATTATTTACATCATCCAAAGAAGTAAAGATTTTATCTCCGTCATATTTTAAATTTTCAATGATTTGAGGGCATTTTGTACCTATAAAAAGCCCGTTTTGTTCTTTAGTTTTTAAATTTTCAGCTATTTCACATTTTGCAATAGCAATATTTTTCAAAGTACCAAGACGTTCAACATGCGCTGAGCCAATATTTGAAATAATGCCTATATCAGGATTAGAATATTTCGACAAAAGACCTATTTCCCCAAGGTTTCTCATGCCCATTTCAACAATAACAACTTCGCTATCAACAGGCATATTAAACATAGTTTCACAAAAACCGATTTCATTATTATGATTCAACATGGTTTTATGTGTCTTATAAGTCGTTGAAAAAACGCTATATAACATCTCTTTTGTAGTGGTCTTACCACAAGAACCTGTTATAGCAATAACAAGAGGATTAATTTTTTTTCTAATATAACTTGCAAGTTCTAAATACGCCACAAGGGAATTCCTGACGTATACAACAAACTCGGCATCTTTATTAACTTTGAATTTATCCTGTGTAAAATAACCCAAAGCACCATTTTCTATTGCTTTATCTATAAAATTATGTCCGTCAAAATTCTCCCCTCTCAAAGGAAGATAGACATCTTCTTTTTGAAGTTTTCTTGTATCAGTTGAAATATTAAACAGTTTTTTAGAATCAAAACTATCTTTTTTATACAATACTTCACAATCTAAACATTTTACAATCTCATCTAAACAAAAACGCAATGTTTTCTCCTGAAAATTTAATTCCTTCTTACTTAAATAATTCTATCCCGAAAAAACACATCTAACAAGTGAAGTTTTATAAATAATATTTAATTATTTGTAAAAATATTGTAAAATCTGATTATGATAAAAATAGCAGTTATTCCAATAGACAACCGTCCGATTTGTTATGATTTAATTGAAGATATTTTATCAATAAACAATGATATTGAGCTTTTCATGCCAGATATCAAATATCTTGGCGGGCTTAACAATCAATCAAATATTAATGAGATTTTTAATTTTTTAGAAAACCTTGCAGACATTGATTTTTTAATTGTTTCTCTAGACACAATAGCATATGGCGGACTTATTCCCTCAAGAAGAATTGAAGACGATTTCAAAACAATAAAAGAAAGAATTGAAAAATTTAAAACAATAGTTCAAAAAAAAGTTAAAAAAATACTTGCATTTTCTTCTATTATGAGAATTTCTAATAACAATATAAACGAAGAAGAAAAACAATACTGGAGTCAATGGGGAAAAAGAATCTTTGATTGGTCGTACTATCTCCACAAATCTGAAGTCGAAAAAAGTTATAATTGCGTTATAAACAAAATACCAAAAGACATTTTAGAAGATTACATCAAAACAAGAAAAAGAAATTTTGAAATAAATAAAATATATCTCAACTGGGCAGAAGAAAATTTTTTTGATACCTTAATTTTTTCAAAAGATGATTGTGCAGAATTTGGATTAAACGTAAAAGAAGCAAATGAACTTAATAAAATAATCAAAGAAAAAAATATAAAAAAAGCATTTATTAAAACAGGTGCGGATGAAATCCCTTTAGGGCTTATCACAAGAGCCTTAAGCAAAAATCAAAACATAAAAATAAATCCTATTTTTTTAGAAAAAAATTCTCTAAATTTAATTTCAAAATATGAAGATATTTCAATTTATGATTGCGTTAAAGGTCAAATTTCACTTGCAGGGTGCAATATAAATGAAAATGATTTTGATTTGGAAATGATTATTAATAATTTTAAAAAAGAACAAGGAGACTTGGTTTTAGGAGAAAGTATAAATTCAAATAAAAATAAAATATTATTCTCCGCAAAAAACCATTTTATAGCCGATGTTAATAACGCAAACGGAAGTGATTTAAATTTTGTTGAAAACATATTTAAACAAAATAATTCAAACTTTTTTGGATACTGCGCCTATAACACAAGTGCAAACACAATAGGATGCGCTTTATTTTGTGCGGTTGTAAAATTTTTAGCCATAAAAAACAATTCTTACAATGAAACCGCATTTAAAAAAATTCAATTTATAAGATTTCTAGATGATTGGGCATATCAAGCAATTTCAAGAAAATTTGTCAGAGAAAATAAACCAGATTATTATGACGGACTTATGCAAAAAGAAGAAGAATTAAATAAAAATGCCAAAAAAATCTCAGAATTTTTAAATTTTTATCCTAAAAAAATCTCTTATTCTCTTCCTTGGGACAGGTCTTTTGAAATCAGAATAAAGATAAACTAATATTTTATATAATAAGAATCACTCACTGTGCAATCAGTTTTAATTTTTTTAAAGCTTTTATCCAATTTATCTGACAATTCATAATTCACACCATATTCTAACATTCTATATAAAATACTTGAATCATTTTCATCATAAGGTGTTTTATCGACATAAATAAGAATTTTTCTGTCTTTAGTTTTATTATATAAATCAACATAAAAATTATTCATAACATATGTTTTATAAGCATAAGTAAAAAAATTCTCCTTGGCTACCGTAAAACCGTTTAAAAGAATTAAAAAACTTAACAAATAAAAAACAAAATGCTTCTTTCTTAGATAATAGCATATTATAACCGGCAAAAGGTGCAATTGAGGGACAAATCTTGCCCACCAACAGACGGGATTTAATAAAACAGTCAAATAAATTAATACTAAAGCAAAAATTCCCTTTCTCTTTGCAAACAAATATGCAGTCAAAAACAAACTTAACAAAAATATCCCTGAAAACAAATGTCCAAAACCTGAAATTCTAACATCTTCAGCTCCAAAAGGCATATCGTAATGCGATGTAAAAGGAACTTTCCAATAAATATCAGGTGTTAAAGGATTATTCATTCTGGCATCCGAAACAGAAGAAAACATACTCCTTATAAACTTATAAATATAAGGTTTTCCATAAAACTCTTTTGGATTTTGTTTTGTCATAAAATCAAGCTTATTTTTACCAAAGGAAGGATAAAACGGGCTTTCATGCTTTTTTAAATTTAAAATATAAGGTTGAGCACACAAAATCAAACTTAAAAACACGACTGAAACAAAAGACAGTAGCTTTTTTTTATCAAATTTGTAAAATATAAACAAAAAATAAATAATTAATGTATTTAATAAGCCGGTATATTTAACTGCAACCGATAAAACCGAAGCCATAATTAAAATTGCATAATTGAATTTTAAATCCTTATTTTTTTGAATTAAAAGAATTGAAAACAGTTGAAAACAAAAAAGACAATATAAAACAAAATCAATCATTTTAGTGTTTATTTGACATAATAAAACAGAACAACAACAAACACATAAAGTTAAGATGACCGATTTTACTTTAGTTAATTTTCTTGAGAAAAAATAAAAAGAATAAAATAAAAGCGAAAATACAAAAAAGAAGTTAATAACTTTAGACGATTCCATATTATTGAATATCAAATAAAAATTTGCTCTTAGTAGTTCTGCTGCATTAGGATAAGAAAGTGCAAACAAATGATTATAATACATATTGTTGCTATTTAACCAATTTGAAGAATCTTTTATCCAAAACGGATTAAAACCGAGCTTAAACATGTTTTCAATCGTAAAATGATAACATCTGCCATCAAAAGAAGTGTCTATAAAAAAATTAGAAAAAAGAAAAGAAAGAAAAAGCAATAATAATATAATAATGGCCTTTTTTAAAAAATTACCGCTTTTATAAATATAAAAAAACGCAACTGCAAAAGAAATTAAGACATAATATAAATTCAAATTCAATTTTATAAAAAAACCAACATTGGAAACTGTAAAAAGAACGAACAAAAAAATTAAAAAGAATAAAGCTATATCTAAAGAATTTTTTTTCATTTAACGCCTCTTTAACCATTTTATGCTAAAATTAATTTTATGGAAAATAAAAATTCAAATATCATAGTGTTGGCACAATTAGACCCAATTCCTGGAAACATAGAGTATAATAAAAATAAAGCTATTGAATGCATCAAAAAAGCAAATCAAATAAAAGCATCATTGGTAATTTTTCCGGAATTATTTTTAATAGGTTATCCCTTGGGCGATATCTTAACAAGATACCCTTTTATAATTGAACAAACAAAAAAAGCTCTTGAAGAAATTAAAAATATAACAACAGACACAGCTGTTTTAATTGGTTTTGCAGAAAAAAATAAAGAAAAAATCGGAAAACCGTTTTATAATTCAACAGCTTTTATTCAAAATAAAGAAATAAAAAAAATAATCAGAAAATCACTTCTTGCAAATTATGCTGAACATAATGATTATAGATATTTTGAACCTGCAAAAGTAAACAAAGAAGAAAGAATATTTACTTTAAACGGAATAAAATACGGGGTTGCTATTTGCGAAGACAGCTGGAACGATTTTGATTTCTTTGAAAAAAATTTGTATTCAATTGACCCGATAAAAGAAATTGCACCACATGTTGATATTATAGTTTGTCCTTCATCTTCTTGCACAAGAGCCAAAAAAGAACAATTAAAACATAACATGATGAAACATATATCTAAAAAATACAATGTTAAATACATATATGTTAATCAAGCAGGTGCAAATGATGAACTCGTATATGACGGTTATTCAAGAATGTACAATGAAAATGGCGAACTTTGTGCCATGGCAAGAGGTTTTGAAGAAGACTTTTTTATATTAGATTTAAATTCATCAGAAAATAAAATAAATCCCCTGCCAAAAGGTTTAGAACTTACATTAAATTCACAAAAAGAATTTTCTCTTGACCACACGCCAGATTTAGAAAGAACGTATAAAGCAATTATTTTATCTATAAAAGAATATTTCAAAAAAAATAATTTCAAACGTGCTGTTTTAGGACTATCAGGCGGATTAGACAGCACTATTTGTGCAGTACTTTTGGCAGATGCCTTGGGAGAAAAAAATGTCCTCGGAATATCAATGCCTTCAAAACTAACCTCTTCTGATAGTAAAAATGATGCAAGAGAGCTTGCTAAAAATCTTGGAATTAATTTTATGGAAATACCTATAAAAGATTTGCACGAAACAATTTCAAACAAATTTAAAAATATTTTTGACGAAGCTCAAATCTCATTTGATAACAGATATACTCAATCCTTCACCCAAGATAATATTCAAGCAAGAAGCAGAGCTATGATTTTATGGGGTATTGCAAATGAATTTGCATCTACAATCACAATAGCAACATCAGATAAGTCCGAGCTTTATATGGGCTATGCAACAATAAACGGAGATATGTCAGGAGGTTTTGCCCCTATATCAGATGTTGTCAAGACAAAACTCTTTGCTCTTGCACGTTGGATGAACGAAAACAGACCACAAAAAAACGCAATTCCTGTCTCAATAATAAATAAGCCCCCACAAGCAGAACTTGCGCTCGACCCTAAAACCGGCAAAACTCTTCTCGCTGAAGATGCTTTAATGCCTTATGAATTTTTGGATGAAGTAATTTGGAGAATAGAAAACTTTAATCAATCAATCGATAATATGATGAAATCTAAGTTTTTATATGAGAAAAATAATACATTAGATGAAAAAACCAAACTTGAATGGTTAAATAAATTCTTTAAAAGATTAAATACGGCACTCTATAAATGGTATATAGCTCCAATAGGTCCCGTTATCGATGGACGCTCAATAAGCAAAATTGAATTTAGGCAACCTATAACATCTGATATGAACTACTCAAAATAAGGAGAAAATTATGAAAAAAAGTTTATTGACATTTGTTTTATGTTCATTTGCATTTGGCCTTGGTTTTGGACTAAATAACATTGCTTTTAGCGACGTTCAAGCTCCTAAAGTTGCATATGTAAATGTCGGAAAATTATTAAGTGCCTCAAAAGTTTTAAAATCAGCAGAAGAAACCAGAGCAAAACAAACACAAGACATGCTAAAATGGTATGATACAGCAAGCGCAGATATTAAAAAACAATCAACTGCTGCAGGCAAGCAGGCACTTATTAAAAAATACGAAGCACAATTAACACAAAAGAAAAAAACAATCAGAGATAATTATGCAAAAAAAGTCGGACAAGTTGATGACCAATTAAGCGAAGCAGTTAATCAAAAAGCTAAAGCCATGGGTTATGATTTAGTATTTAGAAAGGACTCGCTGCTTTTTGGAGGAACCGATATTACAGCTTCTGTTTTACCTTTAGTAAAATAAATTTGTAAAGTAAATTTTTTTAAAAATTAAAATCAAAAGATAAAAATCGCTCCACAACGGAGTGATTTTTATCTTTTAAAAAATAAACAATATTTCAATAAAATAAATGGTACTCATGCCAATTAATTTGTAGTAGAATAATATAAATAGAAAAAAAACCGAAGCAGTTTTTGCCATAGGAATTAAACAAATACGGGAAGCATTTTAATGCAATTAGGAGGAATTAATGCAAAAGATTTCAAACGATATTAATTTAGCAAATACGCAAACGTCTAATCAGCCCGTTACTGATGCAATCAAACACAACGAAAATCCTGTAAATATTATTAATTTTACAAGAAGAAATCTCAATAACGTTTGTATAATCAAAAAAGATGGTACAAAAGAAAAGTATAATATCGAAAAAGTTGTTGATGCCATTAAAAAATCAGCAACAAGAATGCTTGTAACTTTCAACGAAAAAGAAATTAAAGACATTTGTGCATATGTTAATAAAAGCGTCATGGATATGGATTGCGACAATGTTGAAATAGCGCAAATGCACAACATTGTTGAATCAGCTCTTCAGGCGCTAAGCCCAAAAGTAGCAGAAAGTTACAGAAATTACAGAAATTATAAAACCGACTTTGTACATATGCTTGACAAGGTTTATCAAGAATCACAAAGAATTATGTACATTGGCGACAAGGAAAATGCAAATGCTGATTCTACATTAGTTTCAACAAAACGTTCATTAATTTTTAATGAACTAAATAAAGAACTATACAAAAAATTCTTTTTAACCGTTGAAGACAAACAAGCCATAAAAGAAGGATATATTTATATTCACGATATGTCAGCAAGAAGAGACACTATGAATTGTTGCCTATTTGATGTTGCAACTGTACTAAAAGATGGTTTTGAAATGGGTAATATTTGGTATAACGAACCAAAAAGCTTAGATGTTGCTTTTGACGTCATAGGAGACATCGTTATGGCAGCAGCAAGTCAACAATATGGCGGTTTTACCGTTCCTGAAGTTGATAAAATTTTAGCACCATATGCTCAAAAAACCTATGAAAGACAATATGACAGATATATCTGTATGGGTCTTTCATTTGAAAAAGCTCGTGAAGAAGCTATGAAAGATGTTCAGTCAGACTTTGAACAAGGTTTTCAAGGTTGGGAATATAAATTCAACACTGTTGCATCATCTCGTGGTGATTACCCATTTATTACAGTTACAACAGGTCTTGGTCAAGGTGATTTTGAAGTAATGGCTACATTAGCTTGTCTTAAGACCCGTCAAGGTGGACAAGGAAAAAAAGAATGTAAAAAACCTGTTTTATTTCCTAAAATAGTATTTTTATATGACGAAGAACTACATGGCGAAGGCAAACCTCTTGAAAAATTATTCCATGCGGGTGTTGAATGTTCCAAAAAAACAATGTATCCCGACTGGTTAAGTTTATCAGGCGATGGTTACGTTGCTTCAATGTATAAAAAATACGGCAGAGTTGTTTCTCCAATGGGTTGTAGAGCTTTCTTATCACCTTGGTACGAAAGAGGAGGTATGGAACCTGCGGATGAAAACGATAAACCTGTTTTTGTCGGAAGATTTAATATAGGTGCTATAAGCCTTCATTTACCAATGATTTATGCTAAAGCAAAACAAGAAAGCAAAGATTTCTATGAAGTTTTAGATTACTATATGAATTTAATCAGAAAAATCCATATAAGAACTTATGAATACTTGGGTGAAATGAGAGCTTCTGTAAATCCGCTAGCTTATTGTGAAGGTGGATTTTACGGCGGTCATTTAAAATTCAATGAAAAAATTAAACCTTTATTAAAATCAGCAACAGCTTCTTTTGGTATTACTGCACTAAATGAACTACAAGAACTTCACAATGGTAAATCTCTTGTAGAAGATGGTGCTTTTGCAATTGAAGTTATGGAATATATCAACAAAAAAGTTGCAGAATTCAAAAAAGAAGATGGCTGGTTATATGCTTTATATGGCACACCTGCTGAAAACTTATGCGGACTACAAGTAAAACAATTTAGAAAAAAATATGGCATAGTAGAAAGTGTTTCAGATAAACCATATGTTTCAAACTCATTCCACTGTCATGTTTCAGAACAAATTAGTCCAATTGAAAAACAGGATCTGGAAGGAAGATTTTGGGATTTAATGAATGGCGGTAAAATTCAATATGTTAAATATCCTGTTTCATATAATACAAAAGCGGTAGAGACATTACTTAAACGTGCTATGAAAAAAGGATTTTATGAAGGTGTTAATCTGTCTTTATCATATTGCGATGATTGCGGACACCAAGAACTAAATATGGACGTATGCCCTGTTTGCGGATCTAAAAATCTAACAAAAATAGATAGGATGAATGGATATCTGGCATATTCAAGAGTTAAAGGAGATTCCAGATTGGCAGATCATAAAATGGAAGAAATAAAAGACAGAATAAGTATGTAAATTATACTAAAACCGCCTTTTATTAGGCGGTTTTTTGCATGAAAAAAGGGAAAACAATGAATTATCACAATATTACAAAAGACGATATGTTAAATGGAGATGGACTCAGAGTAGTTCTTTGGACAGCAGGATGCACACATTGCTGCAACGGGTGTCAAAATCCACAAACTTGGGATGCTTCAGGAGGAATAGAATTCGATGAAGCAGCAGAAAATGAATTATTTGAGGCACTTTCGCATGACTATATTTCAGGTATAACATTTTCAGGCGGAGACCCTCTACACCCATTTAATAGAGAAACTGTGTTAAGACTGGCTAAAAAGGTTAAAACTCAGCTTCCGGACAAGACAGTATGGCTATATACCGGTTTTTTATGGGAAGAAGTAAAAAAAGCAATTGACTTAACAAATATTGATGTTCTTGTTGATGGAGAATTTATAAAAGAATTAAATGATAACAACTTAAAATGGATAGGAAGCTCAAACCAAAGAATTATTGATGTTCAGAAAAGCTTAAAAGAAGATAAAATAGTTCTCCATTGTGAACAATAATTTTATAAAACCACACAAAAGATGCTAAACATTTATTACATTAATCGTGTTGAAACATAGCACGTTGCGCAACAACTCCATACGGGTAAGCATTCTTATCTGTAACAATTATTGGAAATACATCCAATATCTTTGACCTACCAGTAGCAGCAGGAACTTTATATGAACCTGCGGTCTTTCTTGGATTTGGCCTTCTTTGACCATTAACATCGACTATAATTAAACATGGTTTATCATAGACAGTACCCAAATCATCTTGGACATTACCTCCAGGAGTTGCACATTTACCATTATTAGCAGAAAATGTACCACCATTTATTGCAGGAGTGGTTGGAAATTCGTATCTCATACCATCAGCCGTAAAAAAGGCATAATTTGAAGTATTGCCCCACGCATACGCTCTAGAGGTAGAAATTACGTTCATACGATTTCTAAACATCTCAAAAAAGCTATCTTCAACTTCAGGATTTGTCATATCCGTAGCCTCTATCGGCCCATAACCTTCCAAGGCAATATTTAATTCAATTACCTGATTTAAAGCCGACAATGCCTTCTTTAACGCTGATTTATATTCATGCTGTTCAGTATTAACCAAAATAGCAGGGATAGTTAATGCCGCAATTACACCTATGATTACTAAAGTAACCAATGCCTCTGCTAACGTAAAACCTTTATGTTTTATAATTAATTTGCCACTATTCATTCTTCTATTTTTTTCTATAAACCACAAAATTTCATTCTCTATTATATACTACATAAAAAAAACTATCGTGTCTATATTGTAACAAAAAATCATACAATGAGTTGAAACTAATTTAAATTAATCAAAAATTCCTCTAAAGCCCTTATTTTCATTAATTTAAAATCAGGTTTTTCCTCTGTCCATATCTCAACTGCTCTTGCTGCTTGATGTACAAGCATATCTAACCCGCACACATATCTTTTATTATATTTAATTGCTTTTGAAATTAATGCCGTTCTTAAAGGGTTGTATACAATATCATAAACAATTGCGTCTTTTTTTAAACTTTCAATATTTTTATCATCCACAGGAGAATTGTCTTCATCAAAATTTTTCATACCTAAAGGTGTTGTATTAACCAATATATCAACATCCTCTAAATTTTCCATTAAAGAAGATTGTATAGCCCTAAACTCAATTTTATCAAAACGATTCCTAAGAGTTGTTAAAGTTTCAGATGAATTTATAACATTTCTTGTATAAATATCAATCTTTGAAATCCCTTTGTAAAATAATCCGGCACAAACAGCCCTGGCAGCTCCGCCCGTTCCAATAATTGCCGCTTTTTTTCCGGTTAAATCAACATCTTTTGGTATTGCTTCCATAAATCCGTATACATCTGTATTAAAACCGGATAAAGACAAATCCTCTTCAATCTTTACAACATTAACAGAACCCGTTAAATTAACATACTCATCATATTTAGAAAGAAACAAAGTAACAGGAACTTTATGAGGAATGGTTACATTAAACCCAAAATATTTTCCTGAACGCAAATGCTTAATTTGCGAAATTAAATCTTCCGAAGGAGTAGAGAGAATTTCATAACTATAATCAATTCCCAATTCCCTAAATGCAGCATCATACAATACCGGACTTAATGTATGTCCTATGGGATAACCTATTATGCCTAACTTATAACTCTGTACCATCATTCCTCATCCATTGGTTTTGAATATTTACAATTTTTATTCGAACAAGCTATTTTATTGCCTCTTTTTAAATATTTTTTAACTAAAAGACTTCCGCAATCAGGACATTTCTCACCTGTCGGTTCAGCCCAAAGAGCAAAAGAACATTCAGGATATTTTGAACAACCCCAAAAGAAAGTCCCATATCGAGATTTTCTTTTAACAAGCTCGCCTTCTCTACCTGCCTTCTCACACTCAGGACACTTAACACCAGAAGACTCAACAATTGAAAAACGTTTCTTGCATTTTTCATTTAAACACTGATAATATTTGCCATATGGTCCAGTTTTTATAACCATATCAGAACCGCACTTTTCACATTTTTTATCAGTCGGTTCATCTGAAGGAATTTCAGTTTTTTCTTCCCCATCCATTGGCAGAGCAGTCTTACATTCTGGATACCCAGAACATGCCAAAAATTGCTTACCATAACGAGAAAGCTTAACAACCATCTTTCTTCCGCAATTAGGACACAATTTGTCTGTCTCAACATCAACTCTTTTCATATTTTTTTGTGCCAAATCTAAAGTTTTTGAGAAAGGCTGCCAAAAAGAATTTAAAAATTCCGTACTATTTTCTTTATCCTCTGCAATATCATCAAGACTAGCCTCCATTTGAGCTGTAAACTTATAATCCATAATTTTTTCAAAATGTTCAACTAACTGTTTGCACACAGCTCTTCCCAATGGAGTAGGTTTTAATGATTTTGTTTCTGTTTTTTCTACATAATTCCTTTGTTGAATTTTCGTAATTATTGGTGCATATGTAGAGGGTCTGCCAATACCATATTCTTCTAATTGTTTTACAAGGCTTGCTTCTGAAAATCTTGCAGGAGGTTGCGTAAAATGCTGTTTAGAATCCAGTTTTTTAAAATTAAGCTCATCTCCCACTTTTAAATCCGGAAATTTCTGACTAACAATATCTTCCGTATCTGCATATATCTTAGTGAAACCATCAAAAGCAATCTTTGAAGAGCCCATTTTAAAAATATAGTCACTTGCAGTAATATCTACCGTTAAGTTTTTAACCTTGGCATTTGTCATTTGAGATGCCATAAATCTATCCCAAATCAATTTATAAAGCTTGTATTGTTCACTTGTTAAATATTGTTTTATACTATCCGGAGTTTTATCAATATAAGAAGGACGTATAGCCTCATGAGCGTCTTGGGTATTTTGTTTCTTTTTTGCATATACATTAGGCTTTTCCGGATAATATTCCTTTCCAAAATTTTCCAAAATATATTCTTTTGCAAAATCTCTGGCATCATCAGAAATCCTTGTAGAATCTGTTCTCATATAGGTGATAAGACCAACTGAACCATCACCTAAATCAATACCTTCATATAACTTTTGAGCAATTTGCATAGTTTTAGAAACACCATAGCCTAATTTTGAACTTGCTTCCCTTTGCAATGTTGAAGTTATAAAAGGAGGCTGAGGTTTTCTTTGAGTATCCCTTGGTGTTATTTTTGAAACAATATATTTTGCGTTTTCTAATTTTTTTAAAACTTCCTTAACTTCTTTTTCATTATGAAGCTCAATTTTTTCATCTTTCTTGTCTTTAATTATTCTTGATAATTCAGCAACAAAATCAATATTTGACTTATTCAATAAAGCTTCTATACTCCAATATTCAACAGGTTTAAAAGACTCAATTTCATCTTCTCTTTCACATATCATCTTAAGCGCAACTGATTGCACACGACCCGCTGAAAGCTTATAATTTTTCATTTTTTCCCAAAGAATAGGACTAATTTTAAAACCTACAAGTTTATCCAATATTTGTCTTGTTTTTTGAGCTTCAACTTTTAACATATCAATCTGATGATAGTTTGCAACTGCATCTTTAATTGCATGCGGGGTTATTTCATTAAAAACTATTCTAAAAATTTTATCTTCAGGAAATTTTAGACATTCTTTAACATGCCAGGCAATAGCTTCCCCTTCTCTATCAGGGTCAGATGCCAAATAAATTTTATCGACTGTTTTTGCTATTTTATTTAACTCGGTTATAACCTTTTTCTTTTCGGGTATGACTTCAAATGTAGGTTTAAAGTTATTTTCTATATCAAACCCAAGGCCTTTTGAAGCTAAGTCTCTAACATGACCCATGGAAGCCTGAATAATATAGTTACTTCCTAATATTTTTCCAATAGTTTTAGATTTTGCCGGAGACTCAACTATAACAAGTGTTTTTTCGTTTTTATTATTTTTCTCTTTAACTGCCATATTAAACCTATTCGCATTTATAATACTTATTATTGGATTGTTTAATTAAACCTTTTAATTCTAACTCTGTCAAGGTAATCATGATATCAGAAATATCTTCATCTAATACACTTGCTAATTCATCAAATGTTTTAGCATCTAAAGACAAGACATCTACAATTCTTTGTTGAATTTTATTCAATGTAATTTTTTTATTACTTTCTTCAATTATAATATCCCAACCCATTTGATTTAACAAATCACTTGAATCTGCAATTATTCCAGCACCATTTTTTATTAAATAATATATTCCTGAAGTATTAGGATTTAAAATATTACCAGGTATGCACATTAACTCTCTATTATAATCCAAAGTTAAATTAGCACTGATCATTGCACCGCTTTTTAATTTTGCTTCAGCAACAAGCGTGCCTTTACACATACCAACTACAATTCTATTTCTTTGAGGAAAATTTTGCGCCAATGGACGAATTTTTAAAGGATATTCACTAAAGACCACACCATCATTATCTAAAATATCTTTAAATAATTTTTTATTTTGAGCAGGATAAACTATATCTAAACCGCTTCCAACAACCGCTACTGTTTTTATATTATTATCAAGTGCGCTTTGATGTGCCTCAGTATCAATCCCGTACGCCAATCCTGAAACAACAACTATGTTTGTGTTTTTTAACTTCGACAAAATACTTTTTAAGGAAAGTTTTGCGCTTTCAGAAGCCAATCTTGAGCCAACAATAGCTATATTATAGTCGTAATCAATTTTATCTATATCACCTTTATAATACAAAGAAAGCGGAAAATCAGGAATTTCCTTTAAAAGACAAGGATATTTTTCATCTTCATAAGTTAAAATCTTAACATCGTTATCTAAAAAAGCCTTTTCATAACATTCTTCTACATTAATTTCATCTCTCTTTTGAATAAAATCTCGAGGAACGTTAATATTATAAATTGATGCTATTTGCTTTAAATCGTTCTTGCTGACATAAAAAGCCTTTTTTATATCGTAATCAAAATATTCAAACAATTTAGACTTAAATAAAGGACGAACAAAAAGATAACTAAAAGCCACATAATACTTTGTTTTATCTTCTTTCTCGTTTTTTATTAA
This sequence comes from Candidatus Gastranaerophilales bacterium, assembly GCA_944324485.1. Lineage (GTDB taxonomy): Bacteria > Cyanobacteriota > Vampirovibrionia > Gastranaerophilales > Gastranaerophilaceae > RUG14156. The sequence continues at coordinate 121,908 of CALUWM010000001.1, forward strand.
ACTCAGCTGCTTATTTTTCTTATCCATAAACCCAGTTTAGCACAAGTAAAAATAAAAAACTTTAAGCTATCTTCTTTTTTAATTCTTTATACTCTTCTTTAACTGCACTCAAATTAAATGTTAAACTTTTTTTATTTTCAAGTGCTAACTCAAGACAATCAAACCTTGAAACATCATCTTCCATAATTTCAAATACTTTTGACATCAAATAGTACATGTCTGCATTTTGAGTTTTTTCACTTTCAGATGTAAGAATTTCCAATGCATCATCAATTTTATCTTCTTTTATCAAAATTTGCACTAAAAGCTTATAACTTTCCATGTCCTTTGGGTTTTTTTCGATAGCTTTTTTTAGCATGACTATTGAATCTTCAGTCCTGTTTAATTCCCAATATATCTGAGCAATATTGAAATATGCCCAAGAATAATCAGGCGATAGTTCTAAAACCTTTCTGTATTCAACAAGAGCAAAATCGTATTCATTAATCTTTTTATACTCCAAAGCCAAATAAAAATGAGCAAAATAATCACTATAATTATACTCAATAGCTTTTCTGTAACATTTTATAGCTGTTTTAGAATCATTCTTTTTTGAATACAAAACACCAATGGAAAAAAAGGCATTAGCATCCTCGGGTTTATAAAAAATGACTTTTTTAAAATTCTTCATAGCATTATCTATGTCACCTGTTTTTTCATAAATCAATGCTAAATTATATAAAAAATCAGGCTCTTCCGGTTTTATTTCTACCGCTTTCTTATAAGCAGCAAGCGCATATTCATAATTTTTTAATTTTTCCCAACATATACCGGTATTAAAATATAAATCAGCGTCATCAGGGAATATAGCAAGCAAATATTTTATATGAGAAAGAGCGACTTTTTCATAACCCAAATCCAAACAAAGCATTACAAGCTCACGCCTTGCTTGAAAATTCTTCGGATTTAATTTAAGTGTAGTTTGTAAATTTTCAAATCTTTCAATATCATTCATTATCTTTTTCAAGTGCTTTATCTAAATCTAAATCAATTATTTTTCCATCAAATTCTTGTAAATTTTGTTCTTGTTCTTCTTTTTTCAGCTCTTCTTCATCGTCATCCTGAATAATTTTTTCAATAACTATTTGAGCCATATCAAGGGCCACTTTCTTTTTTGTTTCCAATGGACATTTTTCAAGCATTTGGATTGCTGTTCTAACTGTTGAATCAATATCATACCAACGAGAATGACCTCTTTGAATACGTCCGTCTTCAACAGCAGACATTATA
>CALUWM010000002.1 GCA_944324485.1 Candidatus Gastranaerophilales bacterium
ATCGGGAAGTTCAACTTTTATTTTATATTCATTCTTTTTTTCTTTAATTTCTATTGCAGGTCTAAAAGCTTTGTAAATAGAAGGCATATTTTTTTCTGCATAAGGAAGTTCGCCAAATGTATCTTTTAAAAATCTATTTAAATCTTCGTGTATATTTTCAAAAAAATACGAAGGTTCTCTTTTTATTACACTAAATCTCATTTTTTTCTCCTTTGAATAATAAACTTGATATTTTATTTTGCTTTATTTTTCAAAAAAAAACATTATCCAAAAGTCTATAAACGTGCAATAACAACTCTATCAATATTTGCTAAATCTTTTATTATAGTAATATCTTTAAAATTATTTTGAATTAAAATATTTTTTATTATTTCGCTTTGATTTATTCCAATTTCAAATGCTAAAATTCCATCTTGTTTTAAAAATTTACCGGCATCTTTTATAATTCTTCGATAAAATTCAACTCCATCATAATCAGGTGCAAAAAGAGCAATTTCAGGTTCAAAACCAACTTCGTATTGTAAATTGTCTTTTTCTCTTAAAGGAATATAAGGAGGATTAGAAACTATTAAATCAAATTTTTCGCAATCCCTTATTTTTGAATATATATCAGACTTTCTAAATATAATTTTTCTTATTAAATCTAATTTATCAGCGTTTTCAAGAGCCGTTTTAATTGCTTCAAAACTTATATCAACAGCTAAAATTTCAATATCTTTATCTAAAAGTTTTTTAGCCAAAGCGCAACTTATACACCCGGAACCTACTCCAATATCCAAAACATCAACTTTTCCATTTTTATTTTTTAATAATTTATAACATTCTAAAACTAGAATTTCCGTTTCATCTCTTGGAATTAAAACATTAGGATTTACAATATATTTTTCACCCATAAAATACGAAAAACCAAGTATATGCTGAATTGGTGCTTTTGTATCTGCACGCTTTAAAGCAACATCAAGCATTTTTTCTCTATTTTCAATTTCTTGACCTAATAAAATTTTATCCAAAGAAAAACCCGATATATCTTCAACAATAAGCCTTGCTTCTTGTTTATATTCTTCAATTCCACCATCTTTTAATATTTTTTCAATTTGTTTTATTATTGTATTCATCTTTTTCAATTATTTCCATTATCCAATTTCTTAAATCCAACCTACTTGCATTTTGAATATCTTTTTTTTCTATATCATGAACTTTTGTTAATTTATCATAATACATAATTTGTTTTTTTGTTGGCTTCAATTTTGACATTTTAAAATCCAATGCCCTTTTTCTCTGAATTTTAGCGTATTCTTTCTCCTTTTGTTTATAAGGTTCCAAAAGCTCTAATTGATGTTTTTCCCAAGTGCAATATTTAAAAAATTTTACTATATCGTTTAAAAAATTATCATCGTCAAAATAATCACCAACAAATTCAAAATGTGGATTTTTAATGTCAATATAATATTTTTCATCTTCTAAAAATTTGTAAGCCAATTCAATTTCAGAAAAATTAGAAAACTTTTTATAATAAGATTTCAAAGTCCCCAAAAGTTGAGACTTTTGACGCTTAGTCAAATATAAGAATACAACATTTTTAATATTCTGCATTATTCTAACAAATCTTTTGGATTAATTTCTTTTTTTGTTTTTTGAAAAGCAAAAAGCTTTGCTGCAATAGGATTTTGCGCATATCCTGAATTGAGCATATCGTCAAAATTTTTTTCTGCCGTTTTTTTAATATTTTTTTCTTTTAAATAAATAACTTTATTCTTTTCCATAATAAAAATTATATCATTATTCTCTCTTAAATATATAAAGTGTTTTTAAATAAAAAAATTGCTATTTAAATGAGCTTTCTTCCTTAACGGTTTTATTTATAACCCAATTATTATTCATTATTTTTGCAGCACAAGTTTCTCCGTAAAAATATTTAGAACAATTTTTTTCAATATCTTCCTCAGAAAAATTATAACCATAAGGCATAAACTTACCATCACCATAAAAACCAAAAACAAAAACATCATAACCAAGCCTATTTTCACCATCTTTATTATCAACATCAACAACCAAAATCCCACATAAATTATTCGGGACATCCATAACACAAGCACCTGTTGATCTTAAAGCAATATGAACTTTTCTCTTGTCAACCAAAGCACGAGCATAATCTGTTTTTTGTCTATAATTCGTATAATCCTCTCCATCCATTGATAAAAACCCGCCTACACATAAAAGAGGATTTTTACAAGATGTGTAGCCTGAAAAAGAAGGAAGTATATATTTATCTAAAATATATTGAGAAATTTCATTTGTGTCAGGAGCATTCCAACCCCAAGTTTGACAAGGTTCATCGTATTGTTTATATCTTTGGACTGTATCATTTATGGTTTCATATACCTCTTTTAGAGTATAGGCTATTTTTTCTTTCTCCGAAAGCTTATTAAAAAAAGGATTAACAAAAGTAACGACCGTCAAAATAATACAAACAGCGGTCAAAAGTTCGATAAAAGAAAAAGCACGACACTTACCCATAATCTTAATCTATAAAAATTAACTAAAATTTACAATAGTCCTAATACAGGAATTATTCATGATATAATTTTTTTCGGAAAGATGGATTTAATGATTAACATAAAAAGAAAAGTAATTGATTTCATCAAAAAAACAGATATTATTAAAAAAATAAATTATAATAAATTTATTTTTTATTTTCTTTTTGGCTTAAAAAGCCGATTTGGAGAGTTTAAAATAAATATAAATACAAAATGTCTTGTATTTTCTCAATATCCAGGAGCAGAAACCAAAGGATTAGGCGGTTTAATTGCACAATATCCCAAAAATTTTGAAATTTTATGTCTCACAAACGGTTCAAACATGATTTCAACTATGGATCCTATTGAATCTGCTTGTATTAAAAAACAACAATTTAACGAAGTTATGAAAATGACTCGAGCTAAGGGTCATAAAATCTTTGATATAGACAATAAAACACTAAAAAATCATTATGCTACATTTAAAAAAATCGATATATCGGAAGCAGACTATATTTTTATACCAAATATTTATGATAACAACATTGACACAATAGCTCTTTTACAACATTTTAAACAAATTTTAAAAGACAAAGAATTTAAACCCGAACTAAAAATCCTTATGTATGAATCGGATTTTCCGCTATGTACACTTGATTATTATATCGATATAAGTCCGATTATTGAAACAAAGAAAAAAATGTTAAAGATATATTATCCTGAAGATAAATTCCCGGGGTTAGTTGATAGAATTATAGGAATAAATGCTTTTCGTTCTATTCAACATAATTGCAACTATTGCGAAGCATTTTTAGCTTTTACAGCTGATGAATTCATCAAAATTCCTTTAATATAGTAATTACCCGAATTTCTGTTTTAATCCCTGAATATTGTTGTATAATAGAATAAACAAAGTAAAGGGTTATTGGATGAAGAAAAAAATTATAATTATTTTTGCATCATTTTTATTTTTTAATGCAATAGCAGCAGATATTTCACAAGAAGATATACAAAGATATTCTGCATATTATTCAAACGGAATGGAATATTTCAAAAATCAACAATATAGCTCAGCTATTATTGAATTTAGAAAAGTTTTAAGATTTTCACCTTATGACGAAACTATACAAGAAAAGCTTGCGAATGCTTATATTGCGAGAGCTCAACAATATAAAAACGAAACCAAAGAATACAAAAAAGCATTAAGTGACTATAAAAGTGCTGTTTTTTATGCAAAATATTGGAAACAAACAAATCCATCCCAAACAATGCTTTCTCTTGCAAATAGTGCAACCGGAGAAATAAACAGTCTGGAAAAAAGACTCTCAATCGCTCAAAGTCCGTCAACAAGAATACAAAATGCTAAAGCCCTAAGAGCCCAAGGGGAACTAGCAGCAGCAGGTTATGACTTTCAGCTTTTAAAAAATGGACAGTATAAAGAATTAGCATACGAAAATTTAGGAAATATATACAAAAATTTAAATAACTTGTCCTCTGCAATGGATTATTTTAAAGATGCAATAAGCTTTAATCCTGATAATCCAAAACTTCACTTTTTATACGGTGTTATGCTTGATGAAGCAAAAAATTACGAAGCCAGCATGGAACAATATAATCTGGCCTTAAAATATGGAGACAAAAGTCCTGAGCTTCTTGAAATTCTTGAAAATAAGTGGACACAAAATATTGTAAATAATCCAAATGATGCACAAAGCTACATTAATCTGGGTGCAATTTATCAAAAACAAGGCAACTTTGAAGCAGCAAAAACACAATATTTAAAAGCTGCAAATCTAGATAGTTCAGATGACACAAGCCTGTATAATCTTGCATCCTTATATATTCAACAGAAAAACTATCAAGGAGCAATTAGCGTATACGACAAATTACTCCTAAAAAAACCAAACAACATAGAAATTTTAGAATACAAAGCTAATGCCTTAAAAGAAATGCAAAGATACGATGAAGCCCTAAAACAATATGATAAAATCTTAGCAATAGACCCTAATAACAAAAATATAAGAAGCTTAGCAGATGATATCATTTTAAATCATTTTTCAGGTCAAAAACTCCAAACATATTTGCTTGCAAAAGCAAATTCAAATCCTTCAAATTATGAGGCACAATTTAACTATGCCCTTGAATTACATAAAAATAAAAACTATCAAAGCGCAATAGAATACTACAAAAAAGCTCAAAATATAAACCCCTCAAAAGAAGAAACATACTTGAATTTAGCTCAAATTTATATGGAACAGAAAAACTATGCTCAAGCAAATCAAATTTGCGAAAAAGGGCTTATGATTATTCCAAACAGTGAAGAACTTAAAAAATATCTGGCTGACTCTAAAGCGCTAAGTGCAAATACGCAATATGAAAACGCTACAAAACTATTTAATGAAAAGAAATATACTCAGGCAATAAATGAATATTTAAAAATACCAAACAAAACAAAAGAAGTAAACCTCGCTATTGCAAGTTGTTATTGGCAAATGAATGATTATAAAAATGCAAACAAATATTACCTTGAAGTTTTATCAAAAGAACCAAATGATATAGAAGCTCTCACAAGCAGTGCGTGGGCTTATTACTCTACAAATGACATACAAAATGCAAAATCAACTGCAAATAAAATTTTATCTTTAGATAGTTCCAATCAAGAAGCAAAAAATATTCTTGCAAATATAGACGAACAAGAAAATTCAGAACTATTGCAAACTGCCATTGATCAATACGAAAAAGGCTCATACAATGAATCTTTAGCAAATTTAAATAAATACCTTACAAAAAATCCCAATGATGAATATGGAATTTATTATAAGGGTTTGTGTTTAGATGAACTTAAAAAACCGCAAGAAGCAATAAAACAATATAAACTTTTAATTTCAAAAAATCCAAATTTTGCCTCTGCTTATTATTCTCTGGCAGTAAATTTAGATAACAGTGAAAACTATAAAGAAGCAATTTCAAATTACGAAAAATTTATCTCTTTAAAAGGAAATGAAAAAGACGAAATGACAAATTTCGCAACAGCAAGAATTAAGGAATTAAAAGATTATTTAAATGCCCTCAACAAATAAAAAAATCGATATAAATAAAATTAAAGTTATTCAAGCTCCGCTTGCAGGAATTTCTGATGTTGTTTTCAGAGGACTCATAAGAAAATACGGTTCAAAATGCCTTATGACAACTGAAATGATTTCATCAGAGATGCTATGCAACAATCCCAATCCAAGAATAATAAAATTTGAAGAATTTGAATATCCTCTTTCTTTCCAATTAGTCGGTCATAAAATAGATAAAATGACGACAGCAGCAAAAATCATTGCTCCTTATGCCAGTATGATAGATATCAACTGCGGATGTCCGGTAAAAAAAGTTGTTGTTTCGGGTGATGGTTCCGCCATGATGAAAGCACCAAAACTTGCTTCAGACATTTTAAAATCTATTAAAGATTCAACCAATCTGCCTGTAAGTGTAAAGTGTAGATTAGGATGGTCAAAAGATGAAGAAAATTATATTGATTTTGCAAAAACAATGGAAGAAGCAGGAGCAGATTTCATAACTTTACACGCAAGAACAAGAAGTGCAATGTACGAAGGACATGCCGACTGGGAAAAAATAGCACTTTTAAAAAAAGAGCTTAACATCCCTGTTTTTGCAAATGGTGATATTAAAAGCCTTGAAGATGCTAAAAAATGTCTCAAAATAACTAAGTGTGATGGCATTTCAATAGGCAGAGGCATTATGGGAGATTTTACACTTCCATACAGAATAGAAAAATATTTAGAAGAACAAATCGAAATTAAAGAACCAAACTTAAAACAAAAAATTGAAATGCTAAAAGAACATTTGTTACTTGAAATTGAAAACTTAGGGGAAACTAACGGAATAAAATTTATGAGAAAATTTTATAACTACTATATTTCATCAGTAAAAAATGCTTCAAAATACAGATCTATGTTGGTAAGATTAGAAAACGAAAAAGAAATCTTAAAGGTCTTAGATGAAATACTTTGTATACATAATTCAAACTGTTGACGATACATTATATTGCGGAATTGCAAAAAATATATTTGAAAGATACAAAAAACATCTTGAAGGTAAAGGTGCAAAATACCTAAAAAGCCATAAACCACAAAAAATTGTATATGCAGATATTTTTGAAGATAAGTCTTCTGCACTAAAGGAAGAATTTAAAATTAAATCCCTCACAAGACAAGAAAAAAACAATTTAATCGAAAAAAACAAAAAAAGAACCGAAAAATTTTTTATAAGTCTTGACATATAAAGTTTTACATGGTAAAATAGTAAAAATTTGTGAAATCGGTTAGGGAATTACAAATTTTTACTACACAGGTGATTTGATTTTTTTTTGACCAAATCAAGACGAGTGGAAAATAGGCAGTGTCATAACTCAAAACAGGGATTGACACGATTATCTTGTGAAGAAAGTGTGAAGATTATGATTCAAGCAGTTCAAACATCAGAAACTACAAAAAACAACTACGGTAAATATGCCCTTGCGGCAGGAGCAGGTGCTGTTGCGGGTGCAGGAGCACGTTATTTATTACCTACAAAAACAGAACTTTCTTCAATATTTAATAAAGAAGCTGTGGACACCTTTGTAACAAACACTGCAACCCAAGCAAGAGGTGCAAATCGTTCAATCGTTAAATATGCGGGAATTGGAGCGATTTTAGCAGCAGGACTAAAATTTCTTTCTAAAATTTTCCCAAGTGAAAAAACATACCAAAAAGCAAATTTAGAATATTCCAAATTCGGTGCTTTAGTAGATGCACCCGATTACGCTGTTGAAATTATGTGGTATGGCGAATAATTAATTTATTATAACGAATTGCTTATAAAAGAATAAAGCTCTTTACTCAATAAACGTTTAGCTCTTATTACAGGGTCATTTTTTGAGCAATCCAAAACATTAACGGATACACTATATGCTTCAGCTTCATTTTGAGTTTCTTGCTTTACCCAACCTTTTATAGCATCTTTCATATCATTATAATTTTTGCCCAAATTCATTGAAACAACCTCTGCCACATTTTCAATAATACTTTCAAATTGAGAATTATCTATTGATTTTTCTATATTGAAATTACCTCTCATAACAGAATTTAAAACATTGTTTACTTTTACCTGATTACTAAAAAGACACATTTGACAACTTCTTACAACTTCATCCATAGCCTTCTTTGCAGCTCTTGCTATAAAAGCTATTTCTTGAGGATTTTGAGTGTATTTTAAAATACCATAATAATTTTCATCATTTGCTCTTTGCAAAACATGAGTATATTCATGAGCCAAATTTGCAATCAAATCAGTTTTTTCTTTAGAAGTATTCGGTATATTTCCAAGGTGTATTTTTGCCATTTTAAGCCTAAAATCTAAACCATACAAAGGAAGCATATGAGCAATAACTGCACCTGCTGTATTTATACCCTTAACAGGACATTCTTCTAAATTTTTAATCTCGACCTTAACAGGTGATACACTATTTACCATTTCACTCAAATTTTCATAAGAAAGATTATTAGCTCTTGAAAATTTTAAAATTTTCTTACCAAGACTTGTACCGGCTATAATATTTTCAGAATCTTCATTTCTTGCATTTTTTCCTGAAAATGAAACAGAATCATACTTTAAATTATAATTATTTTTACATTTAAATGAATTATTATATACCTTTTGAAAAGAAACTAAATTAATGGGGAGAATATTCATATCAAACCTGCTTTCTATAATGAGAGAAAACATATAAAAATTAAACTTTGCTATTTAAATTTTTTATTATTTAAAAATACACAATAAATAAGTTATAATAAAACGCCTAAAAAATTTACATCTAATTTATATATACGTTTTTGTTTTTATAACAAAATAATAAAATACAAAAATATGTTTTAGTTTATGCTATAAAGGAGAAAAAAATGAAATCAATTACAACTTTTGATTTGCAGTATGCTCACAGATTTTATGGTTTTAAAGGTGAAGCCCAATATTTACATGGGCATACTGGTGTTTTAACTATCGAAGTAGAAGACAGTATAAACACAGGTGTTAACATGGTATTTCCCTGCAACGAAATACAAAAAATCGCTTGGGAAGTATTAAAAAACTTTGACCACGCAACAATCCTAAGACATGATGATCCGCTTTTACCTGCACTTTTAGAGGTTTACGAAAAACAAGGAATTAAAAACGGCGCTCCGCAGAACACAATGAAAGGTGAAGCTTTCAAAACCGAATTAGCAACAGCATACCCTGATTGCAGACTTGTTGTAACAAAGGAAACTATGACAGTTGAAGGCATGATTAAAATTGTTTATGACTTATTAAAAGACAAATTGAACATCTCAAAAATAACATTCACTAGCGGTGTAAATGCTGCAAGCGAAGAATATACAATTAATAAAACAATTGAACGCTGTCCTTTATGCGGTATTACACTAAATTCTGAAGGTGTATGTCCAAAATGCGGATATAGAAAACAATAATTTTCAATCAATATAGGGTCTTAATATTCAATTTAGGACCCTATATTTTTTGTTTTTGTATGACAACAAAAGAAATACCACACAAAATTAAAATAATTCCCAAAACAGACCTAAAACCCAATCGTTCGCCAAAAAATAAAACTCCAAAGAAAATTGCACTTAGTGGTTCAAAAGTCCCTAAAATAGCTGTTTTAGTAGAACCTATAAGTTTAATTGCAATATTAATTGTCTCAATAGAAATAATCGTTGGAAAAATTGACAACATTAAAAGAAAAAATAAATGTTTTGCACTGTCAATCACTTCAAGATTAGTACCAAACTTTGAACTGCATACATATACACATAAACCAAACAACATTGTATAAAAATTCAATTTTTCAACTTTTAAATGATTTATAAATGGAAATTTCTTGATTCCAACCATATAAAAGGCATAAAGCAATGCCGAAGATAAAACTAGCATAATACCATAAGGATTAATTTTTGAACTTACATTGTTAAAAGATAAAAGAAAAACACCAACAAGAGCACAAAACATTGAACATATAATTTTTAAAGTTATTTTCTCTTTAAAAAATAATGCCATAATAATTGCAGTAAACATAGGATAAACAAACAAAATCGTACAAGCAATTCCTGAATCCAAATATTTAAAACTTTTAAATAAAGCAAGCGAAGAAAAAGAAAACAATAACCCTAAAATAAGTAAAAATATTGCCTGTTTAAAAGATACTTTCAAAGATATTTTTTTAATAAATTTAATTATAAATAAATAAATAAGTACTGCAAAAAAATACCTATAAAACAATACCGAATTAACACCAAAACCACATGAATACAAAGGCAAAGCAAACAAAGGATTTGTTCCATAACTTATAGAAGCAAACAACCCATTAATAGTTCCAATAAATTCTCGTCTTATCATTTATTGCATCCGCCAATGTTTTCGATTGCAAAATCTATTGCTTCCTGTTCATTTTTATACAACAACAAATCAAAACCTTCTTTTTGTATAGCTTCAAGTTGGTTATATATTTCATCATAAGAGGCCACAAAACAAAGTTTTATCTTTTGTGCATCAAGTCTTAAAATTATATCTTCAAGAGCAAATATAGCCGACATATCTAATTTATGAGAACTTGAATAAGTTAAAATTATATATTCAACACCAAGCAATTCATCAAAATGAGAAACAATTTGACTGATAGAACCAAAGAAAAATTGTCCGTCAATGTGTAAAATTCTGATTTTATAGTGTGATTCTTTTTCTGCTTTTGCTTCATTAAGGCTATAACCTTCGGGATTATATGTTTCTTTAATATTTGTATTATCTGCAACCCTTTTAGCGTAAAGGATTGAAGCTAAAACAATACCTGTAATAATTGCAAAAATTAAATTATAAAAAACAGTTAAAAATATGACTATACACAAAGTTAAAACATCATCTTTTGGTGCATGTTTTATTATCTTAAATATTTTTAAATCCAAAATATCATATCCGATTTTAATTAAAATAGCACTCAAAACACAAATTGGAATTTGAGAAATTAAAAAAGAAAATTTATATAGCGCGATTAATAAAATCAAAGAAGAAAAAACAGCACTTAATTTTGTAGTAGCACCAGCCTTATATGCTGCAACACTTCTCATAGTAGCAGCAGAACCTTGCATTATACCAAATGAAGCACAAATTAAATTTCCCAAACCTTGAGAAAAAACAAGTCTTTTAGGATTGTATTTTTTCTTAGCTAAAGATTCCATAACAAGCCCTGTTAAAAGACTTTCAGAAGTTAAAACAAATGATATAGATATAGCTATTGCTAATGAATTCGATAAAATCGAAAAATTAAAATTATGAAGTGCAAACTTTGGAATTTCAAAGGTTATAGCAGAAATTTTTTCTACTTCAAAATTAAAATAAAAACAAATTAAACTACCTAAAATCAAAGCTATAATTTGCGATGGAATATATTTTGAAATTCTTTTAGGAATTAAAAACACAACTAAAAGAGAAATAACTCCCAATAAAACCGCATCAAAATTTATATTTTGAATACATAAAGGTATATTTTTTAACGCTTCAATTACTGATGAATAATTTTCACCTCCTAAAATCGGAGAAATTTGCAGAATTATAATAATTATCCCAATACCACTCAAAAATCCTGATATAACAGGATATGGAATATATTTTATTAATGATGGAATTGAAGTTATTGAAATTATCATCTGGATTATTGCACTAAACGCCAAAATTAAAAATACGCTTGAAATATCACCACTCATAAGTGCATAAATATGAGCAATAATAATTGCGCTCGGACCTGTTGGACCTGATATTATAGGGCAATTTAGCCCCGTAAATGCCGCAATAAATGATAAAATTATAGCACCCCAAATCCCCGCAGCTGCACCAAGCCCAGATGCTACACCAAAAGCAAGTGCTTGCGGAAGTGCTATTATACTTGCAATAACTCCGCCAAAAAAATCACCTTTTATTGTGTTTAATTTTTTTATCAAAATTCTTTCCTTTATACATATTTTATTTTTGATTAAAAAAAATAAAATTGCAAAAAACTCGACAAGTTTGATTCTTGTCGAGTTTTTATGGTTTTTTGTCTTAGATTATTAACAACTCATAATGCTAAATCTACTACATCATTCCCAATGCTCCTGTGGGTGTCTTGCAAGACTTCACTATCGCTTACGCTGTCGTTCGTTTGCTCGATTATCCTACGTCACAATAGTCCAGTGTCGGGCTGTCTGCCAAAACTCAACATTTTGACATCACGCCCTCACATCCTATCGGGTCATTCGTAAAACCTGGCGCAGTCGCGCTACGGTTTTACATCATTCCCATGCCGCCCATGCCTGGCATACCGCCACCCATAGGCATTTCTGGAGCTTTTTCTTCAGGAATTTCAACAACTGCCGCTTCTGTTGTTAATAGCATTGAAGCAACACTTGCAGCATTTTCCAAAGCTGACCTTGTAACTTTAGCTGGATCTACAATACCTGCTTCAAACATATCAACATATTTATTATTCATAGCATCATAACCATAAGCGCCTTCGTGTTTTCTTACGGAATCAACCACTACTTCACCTTTAGCGCCTGCATTATTAGCTATTGCAACAAGAGGAATATCTAGTGCCGCAGTTAAGATTTTGAAACCTGTTTTTTCATCATCGCTTTCAAATGCTCTTGTTTCCAATTCTTTTTGAAGAACTTGTTGAACTCTTAACAATGCAACTCCACCACCAGGAACAATTCCTTCTTCTTGAGCTGCACGAGTAGCGTTAAGTGCATCTTCAATTCTTAATTTTGATTCTTTTAATTCAACTTCACTTGCTGCACCAACTTCAATTACTGCAACACCACCTGATAATTTTGCAATTCTTTCTTGAAGTTTTTCTTTATCGTATTCAGAATCAGATGCTTCAAGTTGTTTTTTAATCAAATTTACACGTTCAGCTACTGCTGCTTTTGTTGAATCATCAACAACGATAGTTGTTTCATCTTTTGTTACTGTAACTCTTTTAGCTTTACCTAACATTTGAACAGTGATATTTTCTAATTTAATACCAAGTTCTTCAGTAAACATTTGACCACCAGTTAAAATAGCGATATCTTCAAGCATTGCTTTTCTTCTATCACCAAAACCTGGAGCTTTAACTGCAACTGCTCTTAAAACTTTTCTCATTGTATTAACAACTAATGTTGCTAAAGCTTCACCTTCAACATCTTCAGCTATTAACAATAATGATTTGCCGTCACGAGCAACTTGTTCTAAGATAGGCACTAAATCAGCTATTAAATTAATTTTTTTGTTTACACATAGAACATACGCATCTTCTAAAACTGCTTCCATTCTTTCAGGGTCAGTAATGAAATAAGGTGAAATATAACCTTTATCAAATTGCATACCTTCAACGATTTTTTTATCTGTTCCGAAAGTTTTTGATTCTTCAACAGTAATAACGCCGTCTGTTCCGACAACTTCCATACAATCAGCAATTAAATCACCAATAAATTTATCATTACCGGCTGAAATTGCTGCAACTTGTGCTCTCATTTCTTTTGAATCAACAGATTTTGACATTTTTTTAATTTCTTGATGAGCAACTTTAACCGCTGAAGCAATACCACGCTTAATACCCATTGGATTAGCGCCTGCTGTAAGATTTTTAATACCTTCTTTAAAAATTGCTTGAGCTAAAACTGAAGCAGTTGTTGTACCATCCCCTGCAACATCATTAGTTTTAGAAGAAACTTCTTTTAATAATTGAGCTCCTGCATTTTCTAAACCGTCTTTTAATTCAATTTCTTTTGCGATTGTAACACCGTCATTTACGATCTGAGGTGCACCAAATTTCTTTTCAATAATTACATTTCTTCCTTTTGGTCCTAATGTAACTTTAACAGCATCTGCAACAGCGTTTACACCTTTTAATAAAGCTTCTCTTGCAGTTGTATCAAAAACGACTTTTTTTGCCATAATTTCTACTCCATTTCTCTAACTATTTAAAACAATACTTTTAAGCTAAAACTGCCAATGCGTCTTTTACGCTGATAATTTTATATTCAACATCATCGATTTTAACATCTGTTCCTGAATATTTTGCAAAAAGAACAACATCACCCACTTTAACTTCCATAGGCTCTTTTTCGCCATTATCAAGTGTTTTTCCTGATCCGATTGCAACAACTTCACCTTTTTGTGGTTTTTCTTTTGCACTATCAGGAATAAAAATTCCTCCTGATGTTTGCTGAACGTCATCAATAACTTTAATAACAATTCTGTCTGCTAAAGGTTTAATCATAATATCCTCCATTTTTCTGATTTTTCACAAGTTTACTTTTCTATAATAACGGCAAAATTAAAAATAACTAATTATGTTAATAAAAAATTAATTTTTCATTTTTTAGTTTAAAAAGTCCGAGATTGCTTTTAAACAGCATTTATTATAAAATTTTCGTATAGTTATGTAAAGAAGAAAGAAGAAAAAAATGACAAACATGCCTGAAAGTAAAAAAATGGTACTTACGGTTGGTGGGAAAACCGTAGAAGTTGAAACAGGGAAATACGCTAAACAAGCAACAAGCTCTGTAACGGTAAGATGCGGAAATACAATGTTATTTGTACATGCTACTGTTAGCAAAGAACCTCGTGTGGGAATAGATTTCTTCCCGTTATTAATCGATTATGAAGAAAGAATGTCTGCAATAGGCAAAATCCCCGGAGGATATACAAGAACAGAAGGAAGAAGCTCAGAAAAAGCAATATTAATTTCAAGATTAATAGATAGACCAATTAGACCTTTATGGCCAAAGGGATATAGAAATGATGTTCAAATCGTTTCACAATTATTTGCATATGATCAAGAAGAACAACCTGATATCCTATCAATTATCGGTGCATCAACTGCCCTGATGTTGTCGGGCGCTCCTTTTGAAGGACCTGTTGGCGCTGTTAGAGTAGGAAGAATAGATGGTCAATTCATTGCAAATCCAACTCATTCACAAGATGAAAAATCAGATATGAATATAGTAATCGCTGGCACTCATGATTCAGTCATCATGGTTGAAGCAGGTTGTAACTTTGTAACCGAAGACGATATTATGGCAGCAGTTGAATTTGCTCAAGTTGAAATAAGAAAACAATGCGAAGCTCAATTAGCTTTTGCAAAAGAATGCGGGGTTGAAAGGCAAGAATTTGTTAATCCTTATGATACATCAGAATTAGCTGCAATCATTAAAGAAACAGCTTATAATGCCGTAGTTGACGCATATCACACAACAGACAGAGACCAAAGAAGCGAAAAATTAGATAAAATCAAAGAAGTTGTTAAAGAAAAAATTGAAGCTCTAGGTGAAGAACATCCTATTGCAAAGATGATTGAAGAAACAGGTATTGATTTTGTCGCTGAAGAATTTAAAGCTCTTGAAAAGAAAATCATGAGAGCAATGATTAAAAACGAAGGCATACGTGCTGATGGAAGAACAACAACAGAAGTTCGCCCTATTTGGTGTGAAGTCGGTGTTTTACCAATGGTTCACGGTTCTGCGGTATTCACCAGAGGACAAACCCAAATTTTATCAGTTGCAACTCTGGCAGGTCCCGGAATGGCTCAAGAGCTTGACGGCGTAGACCCTGTTAGAACTAAAGATTACATGCACAAATATATTTTCCCAGGATTTTCAGTTGGTGAAGTTAAACCATTAAGAGGCCCTGGACGTCGTGAAGTAGGTCATGGAAATTTAGCTGAAAGAGCTAATGTTCCTGCACTTCCATCTAAGGAAGAATTTCCATACGCAATAAGAGTAACATCAGATGTATTAGAATCAAACGGTTCAACCTCTATGGGCTCAACTTGTGCAAGCTCTATGGCGTTAATGGATGCCGGTGTTCCTGTTAAATGTATGATAGGCGGTGTTGCAATGGGTTTAATCCATGAAGAAGATACCGACATCGTTTTAACTGACATTCAAGGAATTGAAGACTTTTTAGGTGATATGGACTTTAAAGTTACAGGTAATAGTGAAGGTATTACCGCTCTTCAAATGGATATGAAAATTAAAGGTATTTCAAACCCAACCCTCAGAAGAGCATTAGCTCAAGCAAAAGAAGGCAGACTTCATATAATGAATTGTATGAAAGAAGCTATCAGCGAACCAAGAGCTGAAATTTCACCTAACGCACCAAGATTATTATCTATGACAATTCCTCAAGAAGATATAGGAACTGTAATCGGACCTGGCGGCAAAACAATCAGAGGAATCATTGATGCAACAGGTGCTGAAATTGATATCCAAGATGACGGTAAAGTAACTATCACATCAAACGATAAAGAAGGTGCTGAGTTAGCTAAGAAAATGATTAAAGACTTAACTTTCAAGGCAGAAGTTGGAATGGTTTGCAAAGGTAAAGTAGTTAGAATTATTCCAATCGGCGCATTTGTTGAATTAGCTCCCGGAAAAGACGGTATGGTTCACATTTCTCAAATATGTAACGAAAGAATTGAAACTATTGAACCACATTTAACAATAGGCCAAGAAGTAGTCGTTAAAGTTCAAAAAATCGATGATAAAGGTAGAGTAAACCTAACAATCAAAGGTGTAACAGACGAAGAAAAAGCTCAAATTTAAAAATAAAAAACCCTGATAAATATCAGGGTTTTTTATTGCTCAAAAAAAGAAAATACGTTATTATAATATCAAATGGGGAAAATTAAAAAACTAAAATTTTTAATTCTAATAAGTGCAATGTTTTTATTAAGCGGTTGTGCGACTTTAACTTATGTTGGAGATGACTACAACTCTAATAACACTCAAACGGTAAAAACAAATGAAGATTTTATTTTTAATGTTTATAAAAAATCAAATGAAAACGTAAATGTTAAAATGGGAATTTCAAAAACTCCTGTTCCGGAACTTCTTGCACTATATGTTCAAGTTGAGAATTTATCTTATGAAACACCTTATATTTTTAAAGTCGAAGACATAATATTATCAAATCCAGATAAAACGCTTCAATTTATAACTTCAAATAATTATCTTGATATTTGGCAAAATCAAGAAGCTTCCTCAATGGCAGCAATGAGCTCTATGGGAGCTACTATAACAAATATGACAGGAATGAATGCTAATTACAATGAATTTAATCAATCTATGGTTCAAAATTCATCAGAGCAATCAAATAAATCTGCTTTTTCAAGGCTGGAAGCAGTCGGAAACCAAATTTTAAAACATTCCATTAAACATTCAGCAACAATCAATCCAAGAAGAAGTCAATATTATTACTTTTTCTTTGAAGATTTAGATAAATACCCTATAATTGTTCAATACAAAGACTTTAGATACCAATTTCAACTCTAAACTTTATCATATTTTATAACATCTATATTATCCGCATTCATTTCTTTTAATAATTCAGCATAACAATTATAATATTCCGCTAAAGCAGATTCATAACCTAACATAAGTTCTAAGTACAATTTTTTAGAAACCAAAAATGAAGTTAAATCAATTTCCTTTTTATCCAAATTTTCTTTTGATTCTTTTAATAATTCTCTTGAATTTGACAAAAGTTCTTTATTATAAAAATTCAAATTATTTCTTGCAATAACAAATTTTTCCCAAGCATCAGTCAAATCTCTTATAACATCAACTTTAATGTCTTCATATTTTAACTGAGCTTTTTCTATTTCTAACTCAGCATTTTTGATTTCAGGTTTATATCTGTAAAATAATGGAATATTAACCAAACTTGCGCCAACATAAGCACCAGAAAGATAATTTCCCGTAGCGGAAACTCCTTTTGTTTGATAAGCATATCCGCCGGTTACCTCTACATCAGGAATAAGCTGACTCTTAACAACTTTTAAATTAAGTTTTGCACTCTCAACTTCCTGAGAAGCTTTAAGCAAATCATATCTTTGTGACAAAGCATATTCTTTAATTTTTTCAAAATCAAATCCATTTTCCTGCGGACTTATGGTATTCAATGCTTCATAATCATCATCTAAATAGTCCTCTTTTGTATCATAATTTATTTCTTTTGTATTCATTGTTGAATTAAGACGATTTTGAGCAAAAATAACCTCGGATTTAGCATTGTTTGTATACATTATTGAACGATTTAAGG
The DNA here is from genome assembly GCA_944324485.1 of Candidatus Gastranaerophilales bacterium. Classification (GTDB taxonomy): domain Bacteria; phylum Cyanobacteriota; class Vampirovibrionia; order Gastranaerophilales; family Gastranaerophilaceae; genus RUG14156. The sequence goes on from CALUWM010000002.1 coordinate 17,676, forward strand.
CAATTTTAGCTTGAATTACCTCAGTTTGCGGCAATTTTCCTTTTTTAGATTCTTTTTGTGCAAAATCAAGCAACTCCCTTAAAAGTTCTTGTTGTTCCGTTAATATTTTCAAATATGACTTTTTAAGCAACAAATCTATATAAGCCTTTTTAACGCTCAAAATCAGCTGTTGTTCTTTGAATTTCTGATTATTATATGAAGCCAAAAGCTCTGATTTTTGATAATCTTTTCTTTTACCTCTCTTTAATATTTCAATCGTATAATCAGCACCAATTTGTTGAGGATTTCCCTCTCCTGCTGTTCCTATATTTTGAAAAGTGTGTAAAGACGGATTTTGCAATCTATCTGCTATGTCAATTTCATTTTTCGAAGTTTCAACATTTAATTTTTCAATTCTTACTCTGGGGTTTGCTTGCAAAGTAATGTCTATCGCCTGTTTTAAATCAATTTTTTTATTTTCAACAAGAGCAAAAGACGAACTATTTAACATAATTATTACTAAAAATATAATTATTTTTTTCATTGTTGCTTCGAGCTTAAATCCGTATATATATTATAAAACATAAGTAACAAAATTATTGCATAAATTTACAAAATAAGTAAAAATATTAACCATGAACTATTTTTATAAAAAGACCAAAATAGGTTATATAACAATTTTTGAAGATAATGAAAAAATAATAAAATTAAGATTAGATAAAATAGAAGACAACTCCAATTTTATTTTAAGTCCATTAATAGAAAAAACTTTTATAGAACTTGAAGAATATTTTGAAGGAAGAAGAAAAAAATTTGATATTCCAATTAAACCCGAAGGTACAGATTTTCAAAAAAAAGTGTGGCAAGAATTAACTAAAATACCGTACGGAACATATACAACATATAAAGATATTGCTAATAAAATCAAAAACAAAAATGCCTCAAGAGCAGTAGGGAGCGCAAATAACAAAAATCCAATTCTAATAATTATTCCATGCCATAGAGTAATTGGCTCAAATAAAAAATTAAAAGGATATAGCGAAGGCATCAATTATCAAAAAATGCTTTTAAAAATAGAGAAAATAAATATAGGAGAATAAAATGAATATTCAAGAATCTTTAAAAAACTTATCTTACGGTGTTTATGTTGCAACAACCAAAACATCCGAAAAATCAACCGGATGTATAGTAAACAGTGTTATTCAAGTAACATATAACACTATGGCAATAAGCATAAATCACAACAACTACACAAATGAATGTATAAAATCATCAGGTCATTTTGCAATTTCAATTTTACCGGAAGATATTGACGAAAATATAATACCAACATTTGGTTTTCAATCCGGCAGAAATGTAAATAAATTTGACAACATAGAAAAAATAACCGCCCAAGGTCTTGATATAATAAAAAATTGCGTCAGCTACCTTATTTTAGATGTAATAAATACTATTGAAACAGAAACTCATACAATTTTTATTGCCAAAATAGCAGGAGGAGATGTCATTAATCCAAACAAAACACCTATGACATATGCTTATTACCATTTAATCAAAAAAGGACTAACTCCTAAAAATGCTCCGACTTTTATTGAACAAGAAACAAAAACTAAAGGCTATAAATGCTCTGTATGCGGATATATCTACAAAGGCAACATAGAAGACGAGCCTGATGATTTTATATGTCCTATTTGCAAACAACCAAAAAGTGTTTTTAAAAAAATTAATTAATTTTATTAAATTTCTTATTCCATTTTGCAATATAAAGACTTTCCAAGATTACAGATAATAAAATTGCAAAAAAGCCTATATAAAAAGCAAGGTTTAAATCCTTATACTCATGAAAAATAATCATAGCAAGAATAATAGTATAAACCGGCTCGAGATTATATGATAAATTAACGCTAAAAGCAGAAAGTTTTTTCAAGGCACTAATTTGAAAATAATATAAAAATATAGTACAAAATAAAGCTAAAATCACAAGATAAAGCAAATTTAAACCATATGGGAATATATTTTGAGTTGGAAATATATATAAATAAAAAGGTAAAAAGGCACTAATACAAATTAATCCGCCTATCATCTCATAAAACAATACTGCTTCAAGATTATATTTAGAAACTTTTTTATTGAAAATCGTAAACAATGCAGCCAAAAGTGCCGAAATTATACCTATAACTACGCCTGTCCTATAACCACTATCAAAATTAAAAATTAAAATTATACCAAAAATTGTAATCAAACTAAATAGGAACTCATGTTTAAAATATCTGTGCTTATTGACTATGGGGTCAATTATGGCCGTAAAAAAACTAATCAAAGATAAACAAACTGTACCTACTGAAATATTTGCATATTTTATACTTCCATAAAAAAACAACCAATGAAGCCCTAAAAGAGCACCTACGCCTGCCATTTTAAAAAAATCTTTAAGCTTTACTTTGTATATTTTTTTAGTAAACAATAACACTAAACAAAATATAAGCACTGTGAAAAAAAGTCGCCAAAAAGTAAGCAATCCCTCGTTTAAAGTTATTAAACGACCAAATAATCCTGTTAAACCTGCCAATACAATTGAAATATGCAAATGAATAAAAGGCACTTTTGAATTCTTTTCCATACTTATATTATCGCATAAAACATGTTAAAATTTTCTAATGAAACTAAAACAAGCTAAAGACGAAACAATCATAAAAAAAATAAAAGATTTATATGAATATTCTTTTCCAAAAAAAGAAAAGAAACCTTTTTCATTGATATGCGAAAAACAAAAAACCAAACAAGTAGAAATTTTATCTCTAGAAAAAGAAAATAATTTTTACGGGCTAATGATTTTAGCTTTATACAACGATTATATTCTACTAGATTATTTTGCAATTGACGTAAAATACCAATCCAAAGGAATCGGCAGTGAAGCAATAAAATTACTTTTTAAAAAATACAAAAACAAAAAAATTATTATTGAAATTGAATCTACTTTAAAATTATCAAATAATCAATTACAAAGAGAAAAAAGAAAAAATTTTTATCTAAAAAACAACTTTAAAATTTTACCCTTTAAAGTTAACCTATTTAACGTTGAAATGGAAATTCTATCCAATAACACAAATATTAATTACGAAGAATACATAAAAATATATGAAAATACATACGGAAAAAATATATCAAAAAATATTTTCCTTATAGAAAAATAAGGAATACAAAAAACTTACTCTAATATATTCAAAAAACATTTTGCACAAATTAAAGTCAAATATTTTACTCTTAAATAAATCCTATTAAAAATTAATTAAATTTTTTCATTCTTATTTTTTTAAGATTTTTTATTAAACTTATTTTATACCCTATATAAAGAACTATTGCAGCTGCAACCCACGCAGCCGGAGTAGAAAGGCAAATTCCTAAATAACCAAAATAATGTCCTAAAATAAAGGCACAAGCTGTTCTTGCAATAAGTTCAGCAACTCCCGAAGCTAATGGTGCTGTAACATTTCCCATACCTTGTAAAATATTTCTATAAATAATCAAAATTCCAAGAAAAAGAAAAAATACCATAATAATATGTATATACAGTACTGCAAGTCTTATAACCTCGGGATGAGGTTCATCCATAAATAAAGCTACTATATTTCCTGCAAAAAATGTCAAAAATATAACAGCAAATATACTAGCAATAAGAGCTATTAAAATACTTGCTTTTGCCCCTTCTTTAATCCTTGACATTTTTTTAGCACCAAAATTCTGAGCGGTATATGTTGCCATAGTTGCTCCCAAAGCAAGATATATCTGCGAAAATAACTGATCAACACGCATTGCGGTTGTATAAGCTGCAACAGCAATAGAGCCTAAGCCATTTAAAACAAATTGCAGTGCAATTATTCCTATGGATAAAACAGACATCTGAAAGCCCATAGGAATACCTACATATAAATGCTCATATAAAAAATCCCAACTAACAGACCAGTCTTTTGCTTTTAATTTTAATATCGGGAACTTTAAAAACATAAATATTAAACACAAAACAGTAGCAAAAGCTTGAGAAAAAACTGTTGCCCATGCAGCACCTTTAACCCCCATATTAAATTTTAAAATGAAAACCAAATCAAGGATTATATTTAATATAGAAGCAAATATTAAAAAATAAAGAGGGGTTTTACTGTCTCCCAAAGCTCTTAAAATATTAGATGAAACGTTATAAAAAACAGTTGCGAAAATTCCTATGAACATAATAAAAAGATAATCATATGCAGGATTAATAATATCTGACGGCGTTCTTAAAAAATCTAACATTTGAAATGCAAAAGGCGCAGACAATAAAGTCAGTATAATCGTTAAAGCAAAAGACAAGATAAAAGAAGAGCTAACAGACTTTTTCACAGAGTCATAATCTCTTGCACCAAACTTTTGTGCTGTTATTACAGCAAAACCTTGCGTTGTAGCAAAAATAAAACTTATCACAAGAAAAATTAAAGGAGCAGTAGCACCAACTGCACCAAGAGCCTTGATACCCAGAGTTCTCCCAACAATTAAAGCATCCACCAAATTATAAAACTGTTGGAACATGTTTCCAATTAAAATAGGAAACATAAAATTTAAAATTAATTTAAAAGGATTTCCTAAAGTTAACTCTTTTGTCGCCATACTATCCCCGAAAATAAATATTAACACAAAAACCAAACTAATTATATATCAGAGGAAAAATCAGGAATTTCAAGAGAAATACAATGCAACCCGCCTTTAGAATTTTTTAATTCTTCAGGAAGTCTTCTACCTTCCAAAAAGAAAATATTTTCAGGTTTAACATATCCATCAACACTATCGAGAAACATTTTTTCAAAATCAGTCCCTAAAATATCAGATATTTCTGGCGTTATTCCGAATTGTCTATTAAGCCTCGATTTATTAGTCAATATAACAACTTCATTTTCATTATTTTTAAATGTTACTGCATTTGCATAATTTAAATCATGGCTTAGTGAATATCCGCCTGCATTATACCCATAACTATATATTCTTGCGGGGACTTTTATAACTTCAAATCCTTCATCTTTTAAAACTTTTTCTACATCAGATAAACTTGATAAAGAATCATTAGACTTATTTCTTATTGCAGAATCAAGAATATATTTATTTATTTTAAACTGTTGCAAAAAACCTTCAAGTTCTTCAGATAAAATTTTTAATCTTGATTTTAATATCTGCTTTCCCTTTTCATCTGATAGATATTTTTTTGCATTTTGCAACATTTTCTCTATATATTGAATTGTTAAATCATCATCACAAAGAAGAATTTTATTATCTCCAATAGGAGTCAAAAACAAATCCAAATGAAAATCAGCTTGCGGAACTTTTACTATCCTATCGCAACAAAAATCTTTATCAAATTTTCCATGATGAAAACCTGAACCAACTTCACAAATATCATCCGGTAAAAAATTGACAGCTCCCGAAAGCAGCAGTGTCTCGCCATTTTTATTTTTTACCTGAAAATAATTACCGCCATCATAAAAAGTCAAATTTGTTCCTTCTGTATCCAAACCTTTAAATTTACTAAACTCACATACAGGTAAATCAGAACCAAACACTTTTCCTTTTGAATTTATAAAAGTTCTATCTTGTACCCAAGGCAATACTGCAGAACTTGAATTATACAAAATAAGCCCGTTTTGTTTTGCTATTTCTTCAAGTTCTTTAATTAATTTTTCATCGCCATAGCAACCGTTAGTTATAATACCTTGAAGCTTTCTTGCTTCGAAACCTTTGAAATTTAAAGATTCTGTTTTATTTAAAAATTTATTAGAATTTATACGCATGCCTCATTTAAAACAAAACATATGTAAAAATTTACTAAAAAAATCTTTATGTTAACTTTTCTAAAATGTTATAATATGTCTAACTTTTAAAGGATTTAAATTATGAACAATATTAATTTTACAGCAAGACTTTCAGTTGCTAAAGACAAAACATTCCCAAATTACAGCAAAAGAGGCGCTACTATCAACAGGATGTTCAAACAACAAACAAAAAATTCACCAAATGACATTCTTTTTGTTGATGATTTTAACAAAGGAGAATTTTCCATAGGAATTGACAAGAAAAAAGAACGCAGTCAAACATTTAACTTTGGCGACCCTCAAAAAATGACAAATGAACAATTAACTAAAAGATTAGTGGATGTTTTTGACATTTTAAAATTAAAAGCACAACAAGAAATAAGTATAGAAAACCTTAAAGCCTTAAGAAAAAAAACTTATGAAACATACCAAAAAAGAATAGAAGAACAAGAAGCCAAAGGGTCTGACGTAACTGCAATGAGATTTATTCAACTTGCCACACTCAAAGAAAACTCAAGAGCAATTACAAGTTTAAAAAGAATATACGACATAGATCTTAATAGTTTAATGATTTCAAAAAATTTATCTAATAAATTTTAAAAGGAAAATTAATGAATACGATAAAATTAAACCCAAAACAACAAGAATGTATTGATAATCTTGAGGGAAAATATCTTGTTATAGCAGGCCCCGGAACAGGTAAAACTTTTACTGTTACCCAAAGAATTAAAGCAATATTAGATAAAGGTGTTAATCCTGAAAAAATATTATGTTTGACATTCTCAGAAACTGCTGCAAGTGAAATGAAAAATAAACTTATACAAACATTAAACAGCAGCAACGCAGATGTAAATATTTATACTTTTCATGGCTTTTGCAATGATATTTTAGGGCAATTTTCAGAAAGTTTTGAACTACCTGAAAATTATAAAATCATAACAGACCCCGTTAAAAATCAATTAATAAAAGAATGTATAGATGAATATAATCCTAAATATTACAGAAATTCTAAAAACAATCCATATGTTTATTTGAATATAATCATTAAAAAAATATCCGAAATTAAAAAATATAGATATACAAAAGAACAATATTTTGAAAATATAGAAAAAAACCCCTCTTGGAATCCTAAAAAAAATGAAATTATAAAACAAATTGAAGAATTGAAAAATAATCCAAATACAAAACCAGATAAAATTGAAAAATTAAAAAGTTCACTCGAAGAACAAGAAGAAACTATTAATAAAGCAATAGAAATTTGGAATTATTATGAATTATACAAATCTAAAATGGAAAAAGAGGGTTATATTGATTTTGATGACATGATAACTTATGTAATCGAAAAATTTGATAAATCGCCTGCTTTCTTAGATAAAATTTCAAAAAAATATGACTATATTATGGTTGATGAATATCAAGATACAAATGAAGCGCAAAACAGCATTGTCTTTTTTCTTGCTTCTAATTGTAAAAATATTTTCGTTGTAGGAGATGACGATCAAATTATATATTCATTTCAAGGTGCTAATTTAGATACCATCCAAAATTTTTTAGAAAAATTTCCCGACACAAAAGTAATATGTCTAAAAGAAAATATGCGTTCAACTCAATCTATTCTTGATGTTGCAAGAGAAATATCAAAACAAGATGGAAGAAGACTTGAAATTAACCCAAAATTCTTAAAATACAACATAAACAAAGATTTAATCGCAAAAAATAAAAATATAATTCAAAAAGATAAAAAAGTGCGATGCACAATTTATAATAATACAGAACAGGAATATCTTGATATCGTAGATGAAATAAAAAACTTAATTGACTCAAATGACTGTCCCAAAAATGAAAAAGGAGAAAAAAATCTTTCACAAATAGCAGTAATATCAACATCCAACGAACAATTACAAATATTTGCAGATAAATTTAAAGATAAAAACATCCCAACCGAATTAAAAGAAGGAAAAAGCATTTTTGAAATAAATTCATCCATAACCCTTCTTTATTACCTTCAAATGCTTGCAAATCCTGAACTATATTCAGATAAAATATTTAAACTTCTTCTCTTAAAACCATTTAAAATTAACCCCATTGATTATGGAAAAATTTATGAAAAAATTTCAATTAATAAAACTTTTATCGAATCTATGAGGACTATTGATAATTGGATAGAAAAAGAAAAAATAAACAACTTTTTAAAAACTTATGATGAGCTAAGAGAGTATATTTCAGCCGAATCTCCAAGAAATGTTGTTGTAGAAACAGGATATAAAACCGGAATTTTCAAATATTATCTTGAAGAAAAAATAAATAAAAACGAAAATATAGAAGGATTAAAAAAACTAATTGAAGAAGCTTCGAACTTCAGCGAAAATCCTAACAATAATTTTTATGATTTTATTGACTACCTATTAATCATACAAAATGACAAAGATTTAGATATTAAAACAAATAAACCCATAACAAATATGAATGCCGTTCAATTAACAACATATCATTCATCCAAAGGGAAAGAATATGAATATGTTTATATGCCCACACTTCAAGCAAGACGCTGGGAAAGTTCTTCCTCAAGCTTTAAACCAACAATTCCAACTGCTTTAGATAAATATAAAACTGACGAACAATGGCAAGAATATAAAATTTCAGACAAAATAAAAACCATGTATGTAGGAATGACAAGAGCTAAGCATGCTTTAAGGCTCTCTTATGCAATATCTTCAGGTAAAAGAAATTCTCCTGCAAGCAAATGGATTACAAATGCCCAACATTTAATGGAAATTGTGTATAAAAATGAAATTAATGAAAACACAGAAAACGAAATAAATAGCAATATTTTAATTAAAAGACCATATGATTATAAAAGAGATTTTAAAATTTTAATTAATACAAAAATGCAAAATAGAGCATACTCTCAAACATTATTCAATACATATCAAGAATGTCCGAGAAAATTTTTATATAGTGAAATTTTAAATTTTGATACAAGACTATCAATTTCAGATTCTGCAAATTATGGAAGTGCAATACATAAAACTTTTGAATATATAATTAAAAACGCAATTAAAACTAAACAATACCCAAAAAAAGAAGAAGTATTAGACATTTTTAGAAATATCTTTTCAACATTTCCTATGTCAAATACCGAAATAAAAGAAATGTACTTACAAAGAGGAGTAAACGAACTTAATAATTATTATCAACATTTATTTGATACACCGATTTCAAATTTATATGCAACCGAATATAAAATAGAATATGAAACTGAAAACTACAAATTTAAAGGAATAATTGACAAATTAGAAAAAAATCCGGATGGAACTTTTAATATAATTGACTATAAAACCTCTAAACCTGAAAGCGAAAAAGCTATTTCATACAACGGAAAGTATAAAAATTATTACAATCAAATGTGTTTGTATAAATACTTTTTTGAAAAAATAACTGGAAACAAAGTAAAAGAAACTAATTTTTTATTTTTACTTGATGGAAAAACAAGGGTATTAAATTTAACCGAAGAAGAATGTAAGCAAGTTATTTATGATTTTGAGCAAACATTGGAAAATATAAAAAATTGCAACTTTGAACCAAATTACGAAGAATCAGGCTGTACATATTGCCCCTATAAAGACTTTTGTAGAATGGATATAGTATAAAATACACACCTAAAATAAATCTTATATTAAAAAGAAGCATCCTTAATGCTTCTTTTAATACGCGCTTGGAGACTCTGCCGAAAAAAAGTTGCCCCAATGGGCAAGTTTTTTGAGAGGGCAAAAGCGAAGCGATTGCATCCCGACAAGTGTCGTATTAAAAAAAGAAGCATACTTAATGCTTCTTTTAATACGCGCTTGGAGACTCTGCCGAAAAAAAGTTGCCCCAATGGGCAAGTTTTTTGAGAGGGCAAAAGCGAAGCGATTGCATCCCGACAAGTGTCGTATTAAAAAAAGAAGCATACTTAATGCTTCTTTTAATACGCGCTTGGAGGGATTCGAACCCCCGACCTTTTGGTTCGTAGCCAAACACTCTATCCAGCTGAGCTACAAGCGCAAATATCAAGTTTAACCCAATTCTACAACGCACAAAAACAAATATCAAGCAAGCAAATCATACAACAATAAAATGATATGAAATTTAACTTTTTTAAATTATAATTTTATCAATAGGGGAAGATTTTAATGAAAAAGATAACACCGGTTATAATACTTTCTTTTTTAATATTAGCTCAAAACACCTTCGCTATTGAAGAAAATAATACAACAACAAAAAAATCTTTTTTCAATTTTTTCAAAAAAAGTAAAACAAAAATTGAAAATCAAGAAGATGAGCAAAACAAAAAACAAAAGAAGACCAAAAAACAACAATTCAGAATTCAAGAAATTAAACTTCCCGAAGTAAGAACAGGAAGAAGGCCCCCATTAAATCAACTTTCAGTTATGACAATAGAAGATTGCGTAGAATACGCTATGACCCATAACCCCAATCTTCAAGTATCACAAGAAAGAATTAATGCCGCAAAATCAGGAATAGGTCAGCAAAGAGCAAACTATGCACCAAAACTAACAGGCAGAGTAAATTATAACCACAACAACAACAATGGAACAAAGATAGTTAATTCTCAGGACAATTCACTTGGTTTTAATGTCGGAATTTCTGAAATGATTTGGGATTTCGGAAGAACAACAGCGAAAATAAACATGGCAAAATATGATACCCAATCTGCCCAATATGACTACGATTTTGATGTTTTAGGGGTAATTTATGAAGTTAAAATAAATTACTATAAAGTTTTATCAGCATTAGCCAATCTTGATATATACGAACAAAACGTCAGAATCAACACCCTCAATTATGAACGTACAAAAGCAATGTTCGATGAAGGCTTAAAATCTAAAATTGATGTAGTTAATGCACAGGTAAACCTGACAGACTCAAAAATACAACTAGTTGAAGGGCAAAATAATCTGGAAACAGCCCTTATAGCACTCAAAAATTCAATGTATTACGAAGAAGACACAGATTTTATTGTAAAAAACACCGAAAACTTTAGTTTTCTAAAAGCAGACTACAGAAAAAAAGTTGAAAGTTTCACAACAATAAAACCACCCGAAGAAACGGTTAAAAAAACTCCTGATGGGCTTATTATGCTATCATCAGGAATTGAACATCGTGATATAATTCAAAATTTTGAATTTAAACCTTTGACCTTAACAAGAAAAGAAGCGGTTGATGAGGCCCTTAGTCTCAGACCCGATTTAAAGTCAAATGAAATGCTTGTACTCGTTCAAAATGAATCTTTAAAAGCAATCAAAAAACAATACCTGCCTGAAATAACAGGCGATCTAACTTGGGGTTATACAAAAAGTGAATCTACATATTCAAGTCCGCTGCAACTTGGAGCAAGTGTAGGTTTAGGCTCAATTAACCCTTATGGAATACACTATCAGGTCAAAGAAGGCGAATCGTACTTAGATATAGCTTTGCATAATGTAAATATATCTAAAGCGGATATTTTCTGGGAAGTACAAACAAATTATGTTAATATGCGGCAATTAGAGCGAAAAATTCCTCTCATGAATTCAAAAGTTAAAGCAACACTTGAAAATTTTGAACTTGCAGACGGAAGATACAGTGTAGGCTTAAATAACTATGTTGAATTACAAGATGCCCTTGCGAATTACAACAATTCGCAGTTGAATTTTGTTGAAGCAGTATTTAATTATAATGTAGCAAGAGAAACCTTACTTAAATCAATGGGGGTAAGATGAAAAAAAGGTATATAATAATAGGCATTATTTCTTTAATAGTAATTATTTCTCTCATATTTATTTTAAAGAAAACGGCTGTTAAATATATAACAAAACCAATAAAAAAAGAGTCGATTGTTCAATATGTCGAAGCTTCGGGAACAATTAAACCTATAAATACAATCGCAGTTGGTACACAAGTCTCAGGAACAGTTGCAAAAATTTATGTTGATTATAACTCAATAGTTAAACAAGGCGACCTTTTAGCAGAGCTTGATCCAAGCTTATTTCAAGCGAACGTTGACCAATCAAGCGCAAAACTAAGAAACGCAAAAGCAACGTACGCAAAAGCAAGTTCTACACTAACTTATAAAAAAAATAATTACCAAAGATATAAGCACCTATTTGAAAAAAATTATGTATCAAGAGATGATGTTGAACTAGCGCTTTCAAATTATCTTCAAGCAAAAGCAGAAGTTGACGCAGCAAAAGCAGAAGTTAGTGCAGCGCAAGCTTCGCTTGATAATAACATGACAAATTTAAGATATTCAAAAATTACCTCTCCTGTTGACGGAACAGTTATTTCAAGAGCGGTAGATGTCGGTCAAACAGTTGCTGCAAGCTTTAATACTCCTACTTTATTTGAAGTAGCAAAAGATTTAACCAAAATGCAAATTGAAACAAGTGTATCAGAAGCCGATATCGGAAAAATAGAAGTCGGGCAAAAAGCAAAATACACTCTTGACGGATATCAAGATAGAATTTTTGAAGGTGAAGTTACTCAAGTTCGTCTGGCTTCAACCACTACAAATAACGTTGTAACATACACAGTTATTATATCCGTAGATAATACAGAAGGTCTTGTTATCCCCGGAATGACAGCCAATGTTTCAATTATAACAGATGAAGTTAAAGACGCTCTTTGCGTAGATAATAAAGCTCTTAAGTTCACTCCCGAAGATAATACTCAAAAATTTGAACAACAAGGCATTTGGATTCAAACAAAAAATGGCTTGAAACGCTATAATGTTGAACTTGGAGTTTCAGACGAAAATAAAACGCAAATCATTTCAAAAGAAATTAAAGAAGGAGACAAAGTAGTTATTTCATCTGTTGGCGGAAAAACCAAAAAACAAACAAATATGCGTCCACCAAGAATATAATTAAAATTATGGAACTAATTAAAGTTAAAAATGCTATAAAAACTTATCAAATGGGAGAAGAAACTTTCCATGCGTTAAATGATGTTTCTTTTACGATTGAGACAGGAGAATTTGTTGCAATAATGGGAACATCAGGCTCGGGAAAATCAACCTGTATGAACATGTTAGGTACTCTTGATAAACCAACATCAGGAGAATATTATCTTGAAGGAGTTGATGTTTTTTCACTAAACGCCAATCAACTTTCAGATATCAGAAACAACAAAATAGGATTTGTTTTTCAAGGTTTTAATCTAATATCAAGAACTTCAGCAATTGATAATGTATGTATGCCTATGATATACAAAGGAATTCCGGAAGAAGAAAGATACAAAAGAGCAAGAGAAGCCCTAAAGATTGTAGGTTTAGACAAAAAAGAAAACAATATGCCTTCTCAAATGTCAGGCGGACAGCAACAAAGGGTTGCAATAGCAAGAGCAATCGTAAATGACGCTCCGTTAATTTTAGCAGATGAGCCTACGGGTAATTTAGATACCAAAACTAGCATAGATGTTATGGAATTTTTTGTAAATCTCAATGAAAATCTTGGAAAAACTGTTGTTTTGGTTACTCATGAACCTGATATTGCAGAATATACAAAAAGAATAATAAAATTTAAAGATGGGAAAATTGTCTCTGATCTTCCGAAAGAAGAATGGCAAAAACAAAGGACCAGACAAACATGATAGACTTTAAATCTACATTAAAAATTGCAATAAATTCTCTTAAAGTCAACAAAATGAGATCAGCTTTAACCTCTTTGGGTATTATCATAGGTGTTGCAGCTGTAATTATAATGCTTGCAATAGGCTCAGGTGCAAATAAACAAGTCCAAGAAAATATGGAATCAATGGGCTCTAATTTGCTTACAATACGCTCCGCTACTGCAAAAACCGGTGGTGTTTCAATGGGCATGGGCACTAAACCAACTTTAAGCATAAAAGATGCAACTGCAATTCAAAAAACAGCCAGAGGAGTTGAAGCAGTTGCACCCGTCATGAACTCCACAAAACAAGTCATGTATGGAAATCAAAACTGGTCTACTACGGTATATGGAGTTACAACTCCATATTTATACGTAAAAAATTATGAAGTAAGCAGAGGCAGAACTTTTACTAAAGATGATGACAAAAATGCAGCAAAAGTCGCAATAATAGGTTCTACTGTTGAAACTGAGCTTTTTGGAGATGTAAATTCAATAAATAAAACTATAAGAATAGGTAATGTCCCCTTTAAAGTTATAGGAACTCTTAAATCAAAAGGGCAAATGGGACCTATGGATCAAGATGATATCATATTTATTCCTATAACAACAGCCCAAAGAAAAGTTTTTGGAACTGATTTTCCCGGTTCCGTCAATCAAATTATAGTGAAAGCGGCTTCTCTTGAAGATACTAACATGGCGGAAAAAGATATAGAAGAAATCCTAAGACGCAGGCATAATCTTGGAAAACTGCAAGAAAATGACTTTGAAATAAGGAACAGCGCAGAATTTCAAGAAAAAATGAAATCAACAGTAAGAACATTTGCTATTTTACTGGCTTCTATTGCTTCTGTTTCTCTTGTTGTAGGCGGTATAGGAATTATGAATATTATGCTCGTCTCAGTAACAGAAAGAACAAAAGAAATTGGGATACGTATGGCAATAGGAGCAAGAGCAATTGACATTCAAATACAATTTTTAATAGAAGCTTTAATTTTATCTTTAATAGGAGGCCTGATAGGTGTTATTACAGGAATAGTAATTGCTTTGATAATAGGCGGAGTATTTGGAACAAGTATAGAAATAACAATTGCCCCCATACTTTTATCGTTCGGTTTTTCAGGATTAGTTGGAATAGGTTTTGGATACTATCCTGCTTATAAAGCCTCTTTATTAAATCCAATTGACGCTTTGAGATATGAATAATGTTAAATATTTTATCAGTATTTTTAGGTGGTGGCATAGGTGCAACTCTTAGGTATCTGATTACCAAACTTTGTATGAACTACTGTAAAATCGGTTATCCTGCCACATTTTTAGTTAATATTACAGGTTGTTTTTTAATAGGACTTATATCCGGATTAATAATAAACAAAATGCAACTACCACAAAATACAATACTTTTTTTAACAACAGGACTACTCGGCGGTTTAACAACGTTTTCAACTTTTAGCCTCGAAGGAGTTTATTTCCTTAAAGAAGGAAAATATTTATATTTTACAATCTATATAACTTCAAGTTTAGTATTAGGACTTTTTGCAACCTATGCCGGTTTTTTAATTGGCAAAAATTGATTCTCCTTGTTCTAACAATGCCTCTACAACAGCCTTAAGTGCAATTTTAACGTGAAAATAGCTTAAACCACCTTGAAGATATATAGCCCAAGGCTCTCTAACAGGACCATCAGCCGAAAGTTCTATTGTTGAACCTTCAATAAAACTTCCACCTGCCATAAATAAATTACAATCATATCCGGGAACCACATCCGGAATAGGAGTCAGATAACTTTCAACAGGGGAATTTTTTTGAATCATTGTGCAAAAAGCCTGTTGCTCTTTTTCATTATTAAATTTTATTGTTTGAATTAAATCCGTCCTTTTAGTATTTGAAGAAGGAAAAGTATTAAATCCCATATCCTCAAAAACTTTAGCAGCTAAAACAGAACCCTTTAAGGCATAAGAAGTTACACTGGGCGCCATAAAGAAACCTTGCAAAATAACCCTTGTCTGATTGTGCATTGCACCCCCTTCAGCTCCGATACCGGGAGCAGTAAGTCTGCGTGCTGCCATATCAACATATTTTTTCTTTCCTGCAATATATCCGCCTGCTTCAACAATACCGCCACCAGGGTTTTTAATTAAACTTCCGGCTATTAAATCAGCACCGACATCCGTTGGTTCAAATTTTTCCGTAAATTCTCCATAACAATTATCAACAAAACAACAAATATCAGGATTTTTAGCTTTTACAATTTCAACAATCCGCTTAATATCTG
This sequence comes from Candidatus Gastranaerophilales bacterium, assembly GCA_944324485.1. GTDB lineage: Bacteria > Cyanobacteriota > Vampirovibrionia > Gastranaerophilales > Gastranaerophilaceae > RUG14156. The sequence goes on from CALUWM010000002.1 coordinate 33,410, forward strand.
CTATTGATAATGGTTTTCTTAATGAATACCCTCTTGATCGTTGTATTAATACCATTTTCGTATCAGGAAGAAGATATTTTTCAATGATTTCATAATCAACATCCAAACCATCTTTTAAAGGAACTTCGCTATATTTAACGCCATGCCCTATCAAACTTGTTTCAAAATCATCGGTATTAGGTCTGGAGCCGATTATTTGTTGCATAGTATCATACGGTTCACCAGCAACAGAAACCAATCTGTCATTATATTTTAATACACCGAATAAAGCACATGCAATTGTATGAGACCCCGAAACAAAATGAGGACGAACAATCGCAGCTTCTGTATTAAAAACATCAGCATAAGTCTTGTCTAAAGCATCCCTGCCTATATCATCATGCCCGTAACCTGTAACAGTATAAAAATGTTCCTCGCCTATTTTATTTTTACAAAAAGCATCAAGAACTTTTTTTTGGTTATATTCAGCTATTTCATCTATTTCTCTAAAAATTTCAAAAAGCGAATTATGTGCGTTTTCAACTAAAACGCAAGCTTTTTCTTTATTATCCATATTGCTTACCTATAATTTGTAAATTGCAAAGGTGCATCGATTTCATCTTCTTTTTGTCTTATAACTTTAATAACATCTTGAAGATCATCTCTGCTTTTTCCTGAAACTCTAACTGAATCACCTTGGATAGAAGCCTGTACTTTCAATTTTGTGTCTTTTATAAAACCGGTAATTTTTTTAGCTAATTCAGTCGATAGACCCTTTTTAAGTTTAATCTCCTGTTTTACCTTACCCCCAAGAGCATTTTCAATTTTTTGCGGGTCTAAAATTTTTAAACTTAAATTTCTTTTAATTAATTTAGATTGCAAAATATCATAAATATTTTTTAACTTCATTTCATCATTAGTAGTAATATTAATTGCCTTGTCATCGTCTAAAGTTATATCTGAGTTTGAATCTTTAAGATCAAATCTCGTTGACAACTCTCTTTTTACCTGATCAACAGCATTTAAAAGTTCTTGCTTATCGAATTCGGAAACTATATCAAAACTAGCATCTTTTGCCATATAACTCTCCTTTTGAATACTCATTTATTATATCATAATAAATTAACTTTATAATAAAATTAAAACCGACAAATCTTGAAATCTGTCGGTTTATTAATCTATACTTTTCTTTTTCTTGCAGCTTCTGATTTTCTTTTTCTTTTTACAGAAGGTTTTTCGTATCTTTCTCTGCGTTTAATTTCAGATAAAATACCCGCTTTTTGAATTTTTTTCTTGAATCTTTTAAGTGCTGATTCTATATTTTCATTTTCACGAACTCTTACTTCTGGCATCGTTTTCACCTCCTTTGGAGTTAAATTATTTGTATAAAATATGCTAACATGCTAAAAAAACAACGTCAATCAAAATTTGACCTTTTATAAAACTATTTTTACAACAATTTTAATTTTTGATAAAATTAAATTATGGAAAAAAACTTTGAAAAAATCGGTATAATTTTTAATCCTGAGTTTAATGATTCTAAAACTCTGGCAAAAAAAATTAGCCAAAAAATCAAAAATGCCAATATTTTTTCCATTGACAATCTGAAAAACAACATTGATTTAGCCATTGTTATAGGTGGAGATGGTACATTTCTAAAAGCCTCAAGATTTTACAGCAAAAAAGATATTCCAATAATTGGTTTTAATGTGGGAAGATTAGGCTATCTGGCTCAAGCACATCCGAATGAAGCTGATTTCGTAATTGAAAAACTCAAAAAGGGTGACTATAAAATTGAAAACCGACTTATGTTAAAATCAAAAAATAAAACCGCTTTAAATGACATTGTAATTAAAGGTCAAAACTATTCAAGAACAGCTACATTAGATTTATACATAAATGATAAAAAACTATGTTCTTATGTTGCAGACGGTTTAATAATTTCAACTCCAACAGGTTCTACTGCCTATTCCCTTTCGGCAGGCGGTCCTATTATATCTCCTGATATCGATTGTTTTTTAATTATACCTATTTGCCCGCACACACTTAATACTCGCCCTGTTATTATACCTTCAAGTGAAAAAATTAAAATAATGGCAAGCGAAAAAAAAGAAAAATTAAATGTCTCCTTTGACGGCCAAGAAGACTTTACAACAAGCAATGACATTATCATTGAAAAAAATGAAAAATATGCAAAACTTTTAATTTTAAACAGACAAAATGATAAATTTTATGATATTTTAAAAGAAAAACTACACTGGGCTGTCGCACCTAAAAAATAAAATGCTAAAATCACTTTTAATTAAAAATTTTATACTAATAGAAGAAGCCTTTTTAAAATTTAGCGAGGGCTTCAATATACTTTGCGGTGAAACCGGAGCAGGAAAAAGTATTATTATAAAAGCTCTTGACGGTGTTCTTGGTGCAAAAATTTCAAAAGAAGTTATTTTAAACAAAGAAAAACCTGCATTAATAGAAGCAGTTTTTGAAATAAATGGACAAGAAATAACCATTTCAAGAGAAATAAATACACAATCAAAATTCAGACTAAACGGAATTTTATCAAATATCGAAGAAATAAAAGAAAAACGTGAACGTCTGGTTGATATTCATTCCCAACACCAAACTTACGCCTATATGTCTCCTAAAAACCACATTACATTATTGGATGATTATATATGCAAAAAAAGTCCTGAATTTAAAGAAATTTTAAAATCATACAAAGAAACATATCTTGATTTCAAAGAAGTTGAAAAAAAACTAAACTATTTAAAAGAAAATTTACAAAATAATCAAAAAGAAATTGATTTTTTATCTTTTCAATTGAAAGAACTTGATGATGCGGAAATTAAAACCAATGAAGAAGATGAAATCAAAGCCGAACTGGATATTTTAACAAATGCTCAAGAACTTAAAGAAAAAACATATGGAGCATATTGGGCTTTATATGGGGATAATCAAAATATTATTGAAGGATTATCAAAAATAAAATACGAAATTTCAAACTGTGCCGGATTGGATAAAAATTTAACAACATCTGAAGAGACACTTTTTGACGCATTAGAAAATTTAAAAGATTGTGCAAATTATCTTAAAGACTATTCTTCAAATCTTGAATTTAATCCTTTAAGATTAGATGAATTAAATGAAAGACTCTCACTAATCCAAAAATTAAAAAGGAAATACGGAGAAAACCTTGAAGAAGAAAGAGATAAAATAGAAAAGCAATTAAATGAACTAACTTCAAATGATAATAATCTGGAAATAATTGAAGAAAATTACAACACACTTTTAACTTCTATAAATTTACTTTCAAAAAAACTAAACGAATATAGAAATATAAACGCAAAAGAACTATCGAAAGCTATTGTTGAAGAATTAAAAAGTCTCAAATTAAACGAAGCTAAATTTGAAATAATGATAAAAGAAACAACAAAAGGCGAAAAAGGAAGCGACAATGTTGAATTTTTAATTTCAACAAACAAAAATCAAACCTTGTCACCACTTGTAAAAATAGCCTCAGGTGGCGAAATTTCAAGAGTTATGCTCGCAATGAAGATAATTTTTGCAAACATAGACAAAGTTTCGACTGTTGTATTTGATGAAATTGACACAGGTATTTCCGGCATAACTTCAAATGCTGTTAGAGATTCCCTGATGAAATTATCAAAAACAACACAAATAATCTGTATAAGCCACCAACCCATAATATGCGCTAAAGCAGATAATTTTATCTGGATATCTAAAACACATAACGAAAATACCAATATTAAAGTTGAAATTTTAAATGAAAAAGAAAGACTAAAAGCTATTGCCCAACTTGCAAGCGGACAAGTAAACGATGAAACTGTTGAGTTTGCAAAAACACTTATTTAATCAATTTACTTACTTAACAATTCTTTTAGCTCATCTGTTACAATCTGCATCGCTTTATTTACTTCAATATCTTTTTTTAATTTTTCATGCTGATACATAATTGTTGTATGGTTTTTTCTAAATTCTTTTGCCAAATTAGGATAACTTAAATCAAGCATTTCTCTTGATAAATAAATTGCATATTTTCTGGCATTTACAACTTCTTTCGCTCTTGCAGAAGATAAAATTTCATCTTCATCAACACAAAAATATCTTGCACAAGTTTTTAAAATATCTGAAACAGTTATCTGTTTTTTCTTATTTTTCAAATCCAAAAATTCAACAACATTTTCAATATTCAACTCCACACCTTCAATAGAAGCTCTTGCGCTTGCTTTATTATAAGCTCCTTCTAATTCTCTTATATTTGTTGAAAATTCTTTTGCAAGAAATAAGGCGACCTCATCCGTTATTGGAAAATTTGATAAAATTGCATGACGTTTTACAATCTCCATTCTTGTTTCAAGATCAGGAATTTTAATATTTGCTTCTATTCCCCATTCAAAACGACTTCTCAATCTGTCAGGTATCAATTCAAAAGCTGACAAAGGTCTATCTGATGCAAATACAATTTGTTTTCCGGCATGATAAAGGGCATCAAATGTATTAAAAATTTCTTCTTCAGTTCTTTTTTTACCATCTATCCACTGAATATCATCAATTAAAAGAACATCAACATTTCTGTGCATATCTCTAAATTTACGCATTTTTTCGTTCAAATCACCTGTATTTTTACAAGTATTTAAAGACTCAATTAATTTATTTCCAAACTCTTCCGCTTTTGTATATCTAATTTTTAAATTTGGAAAATTTCTTAAAATTTTATGCCCAATAGCCTGCATTAAATGAGTTTTTCCAAGTCCCACAGAACCGGAAATAAACAACGGATTATATTTTTGTCCCGGAGCTTCCGCTATCATTTGAGCAATTTTATATGCAAATTTAGAATTTTTACCTTCAACAAAATTTTCAAAAGTATATTTTAAATTTAATCCGCAAAAAGAATGCATTTGAGAAAGATTTTCCATTTTAATTGCGGTTTTTTCGTGAGTTTTTTGCTCGGGAGTTAATTTTTGTTTTTTCTTTGCTTTAGTATTTTCATCAAGAATAAATCTGGGAGTTCTTTTTATATTTGTAGCCTGAAAAAGAGCTTCTTCAACCTCTTTTAAATGCTTCTGTTGAAGAACTTGTATACCAAAACTTTGTGAACTTTTAATTAAAAAAATCCCGTTTTCGCTTTCTTCAAATAATGGTAAAGCAGGCTCAAGAGAGTTTATCCAAGGACGAACAAAACCGGGAAGTTTCTCGGATAAAATATTTATAAAATTTTCCCAAGCTTCATTTTCTTTTTTATTTAATGAACTCGTCAAAAAAGCCACCATTCCTACATTTTAACATCCAACCACAAAACAATGGAAAATTCTTCCATGCTTTTTAAAATAAATTTTACTATAAACATTAAATGTAGTAAAATTTATTTTATGAATAAATCAGGATTATTCGACACCTTAAGAAATTTATACAGTCTTATAAGCTATAATAATCCAATGATTAAAACAGGGCGAGCAATTTTGCCTTTAAGGTATTTTTTTGAATTAACGCACTTGTGCAACCTAAACTGCCCATATTGTTACATAGGAAAAAATCGAGCTAAAGAAGAATTAACAACAGAACAATGGCTCAGCGTTATTAATCAAATTCCTTTTTATGGATTTATTACTCTTGTTGGCGGAGAACCGCTAATTAGAGAGGATTTTTCAGAAATTCTTTTTGCATCATCAAAAAAAACTTTCGGAAAAGTAAACATAGTAACTAATGGAACACTTTTAGATAACAAAATCGAAGATATCATCAAATCAAAAATTTTACTTTTAAGTGTTTCTTTGGATGGATGGGATAAAAATCACGATAAATTTCGAAATAAAGACGGCATTTTTAATACAATAATCAACAATCTTTATCATTTAAATCAAGAAAGAAAAAAAGCTAAATCGAAACTTATGATTGATATTAAAACTATTGTTTTAAATGATAACCTTGAAGATATTTTAAAATTATATGAATATGCAACAAAATCAAATTTTGAGTTTTTATCTGTTTCATTTTTAAGAAATAATAATTTAAAACAAAACGGCACATTATACAATAATTTTGATGAAATTTTCTATAAACCTGATTATCCTATAAAACAATACTTTGATATAGAAAAGTTTGAAAAAATATATTTAGAAATTCAAAAAATAAAAAAATTCTCAAAAACAAAAATACGTTTTTCGCCCAAATTTGATAACGAAAATCCCAAAATTGAACTTAATAGTATCAAGAATTTTTTTAAAAATCCCAATAAAAATATTAAAGATATATATTTCCCATGTCTTTATCCTTATTCAAATACAATAATAAATCCAATGGGGGATATTTACCCTTGTTTATCATATAAAATGGGTAATATAAAAGAACAAAAATTAATTGAAATAATTAATAGCTCAAAATATCGTTGTTTCAGAAAAAATTTAAAACATTCTAAAATTTTTTCATCTTGCCAAATGTGCTGTGAACTTAAAGTAAAAAATGAGGATTTAAAATGAAAAAACTAATCAGTGCACTAACAATTATAACTCTTTCAATAGGAACGGTTTTCGCTCTTGAAGAGGGAATGAGTATAACAACCTTGCCAACAGGTCAAAAAGTTGTAATCAAAGAAGTAAAAGATAACAATATTGTAAAAATTGACACTTGGATAAATACAGGCTCAATTAATGAAGATGAAAAAACATCAGGAATAAGCCACTTTTTAGAGCATCTATTCTTTAAGGGTACTCAAAAATATCCCACAGGAACTATGGATAAAATTCTTGACTCCAAAGGTGCAATAGTAAATGCAGGAACCAGTAAAGATTTCACTCATTACTATATCCAAATTCCTTCCAAAGACTTTGATTTAGCGCTAGAACTGCATGCTGATATGCTTTTAAATCCTATGATTCCAAGAAAAGAACTTGAACGCGAACGTCCGGTTGTTATCGAAGAAATCTCCAAAACAAAAGACAGTCCTTCAAACAGACTCTTTGATAACATATATAAAGCTTTATATACCAAATCAAATCATCCATACAAAAGAAATGTAATAGGCAATAAAGAGATAATTCAAAATGTAACAAGAGAAGAAATACTTGATTATTATAAAAAATTCTATACTCCTGATGCTTTTACAACAGTGATTGTAGGCGATGTTAATAAAGAAGATGCCCTAAATAAAGTTGCCAAAGCTTTTTCATCTAATCAAAAAAATAAACAAGTTAAAATAAAATATCCAAAAATAAAACCCCTAGATAAAATAGAACGCATAGAAGATACAATGGATATTAACAAAAGTCATATGATGATTGCTTTTTTAGCGCCAAAATTTTCAAATGCAAAAGATAACTATGCCCTTGATGTACTTACAACTATGTTATCTTCCGGAAAAAGCTCAATTCTAAACCAAAACTTAAAAGAAAACAAACAGCTCGTTTTATCAATCTCATCAGGCAATTACTCACAAAAAGATTCAGGTATGTTATATATATACGGGACTTTTGAGCCTGAAAAGGAAAAACTGGTTGAAAATGAAATAATTTCAGAATTGAAAAAAATTCAAGAAGGACAATTCAACGATTCGCAAATCGAGAAAGCCAAAAACACAATTAAAACAGATACTTATTACTCAAGAGAATCAATTTCTAATATATCAGATGATTTAGGATACGACTTTACTTTCGCTAATGATGATACATACTACGAAAATTATCTTAAAAACATAGAAAAAGTAACAAAAAAAGACGTAATCGATGTTGCAAAAAAATATCTGACATTAGATAAATACGCTATTTCTGTTGTTAAACCAACTAATTTTAAAGAAATATCAAATACTAAACCTCAAGAAATTAAAAAACAAGATAAACTTTTAGAACAAAAAGGAAACGAAAAAAAGGTTCTTCTAAAAAACGGGGCAACCTTGATAACCAAAAAGAAAACAACAAATTCAATTATTGCAATAGATATTACAATAAAAGGTTCAAAGGCGCTTGAAAAAAAACCATCAAGTGCAATGCTTGCCGCATTAAGCGCCACAACAGGAACGCAAAATTATACAAATGCAGAATTTGCAAATTTTCTTGATGAAAACGGAATAAAATTAGGGCTCAGCTCCACAAATGATGTTTTTGCAATAGTAATACAAACAACCAAAGATAACTTGGATAATGCCCTAAAAGCTTTAGATGAAGTGATTAATAAACCTGTTTTTTCAGATTATGAAATTAAAAAAATTAAAGAAAGAAAAATCCAAGAATTAAAAGGAATTTCAGACAATCCTTCTTCTTTTGTTTTTGATGAATTTAGAAAACTGGCATTCTTAAATTCAATATACGGACAAAATTCAGAATTCATTTTAAAAAACATAAACAACGTTTCAAGAGATGATATTGTTGAATTTTATTCAAAAATAATAAATCCTGAAAATATGTCTATAAGCGTGGTTGGAGACATTAATGAAGATTTTATTTCAGAAAAATTAAATTCTATAATTAAAGAAAATCCAAATGGGGTAAAATTTTCATTTTCAAATGTTAAATACTCTCCGTATCACCCGACAAAAAATATTGAAACCACACTCTATAAAAACGAAGTTCAAGCAAATTGGATGGCTTTAGGGTATAAAATATGCGGAGTTTTGAACAGAAAAGATATAGCAACTTTAAGTGTTATTAATTCCATATTAGGAGAAGGTATGTCCTCGAGGCTATTTACAAAGCTAAGAGAAGAAAAAGGGCTTGCATATACAGTAGGCTCAAGTCTTATGACAAATGTTTTAGACGGAGCTTTTGTAGCATATATAGGCACAAATGAAAACAGTATCAATGAAGCTAAAAAAGGCATTTTAGAAGAATTTGAAACAATTAAAACAGAAATGGTAACAACAGAAGAATTAAATAATGCAAAAGATAAACTTTTAGGAAAATTTCTGCTTTCAATCGAAACAAATATGGATGAAGCCGATTTATTAAGCTGGTATAGTGCTTTAGGTCGTGATTTAAACGCATTTAATGAATATAAGGAAATGATTAAAAACGTTACACAAAATGATATAATTGAAACCGCCAATAAATACTTTTCAAAACCATACATATACACTGTGGTCAAACAAAAATAAAAAAATGAGCACTCATCTGTTGTGCTCAGTCATGTTTTTGGTTTATTAATATATAACAAATATATTTATATATCTAATACAAAATATATTTTTATATATTAACTTTAAAACATTTTCTTGTCAAATCTCATTTAATATATGAAATAAGACTTGTTTTTGTAAAATCTAAATTAGCAATTTTACTTAAAGCTCTTTTTTCTATTTGTCTTATACATTCTTTTGTGACTCCATAACTATTACCAATTTCTTCAAGAGTCTTTTTTGCTTGATTTTCTAAACCAAATCTTAAAACAATAACATTCTTTTCTTTTTCTTTAAGGTTATTAAGAGCAATTTTAATATCTTTTTTAAGCTCCAAATCAATTACATCTCTTTCAACATTTTGTTTTTCATCTTCTATTATTTCAGCTAAAGTAAGTTCTTTATTATCAGTCATTGCAACACCTGATTCAATAGAAAGAGCTTTAGTATATACATTTAAAAAAGTATCAATTTTTTCTTCAGTCATATTTAATTTTTCCGCTACATCTTTTTTAGAAACCTCTTTTTGAACCGATTGTTCCATTTCTTGTTTTGTTTTTTTATACCTTGAGAGAGTTTCTTGAATATATACAGGAATATTTACCGCATAACTTTGTTCAGAAATTGCTTTAAACATAGCTTGTTTAACCCACCAAGTTGCATAAGTTGAAAACTTATATCCTAACGAAGGATTGAATTTTTCTATTGCAACAACTAATCCAAAAATTCCTTCTTGTACTAAATCAGAATTTGAAAGACAAGAAGAAGTTATGGATTTTGCTGCAATTTTTTTAATTAAAGAAATATTATTTTCTATTATTTTATTTCTTGCAAAAACATCACCATTTTTTGCTCTTAAGATAAGCGCTGTTTCATTTTCAAATTCATTTTCAATTTTTTTCAACATAAAAATACCTCATTTTGCAACACAAAATAAACTAAAGAAACATTATTTTTGTAACCGTAGCTTTAAAAATTTAATAGAGAAAGATATACATTTGATATATTTAATATATCACTATAAAATTAGTTTTTCAAGAGGTTTATTAAGACATGTTAAGCAAAGATTGATTTTTATATGAGGTTTTTAACAAAACTTAATATAGGAAAAACATTATACATAGCTGATTTTAGCCTTTAATATTAAGAAATATTACACATTTTTCTTTATTTAGCAATTTTATATTTAATATATACTTTATATATACAAGAGAGTAAACCACTATAAAACCCGAGGATATCAAGAAAAACCTAAAATCCCTCTTTCGATAGCGAAAGAGGTTTTTATTTGCTTGAATTTAATACATTTTGAACTAATCTAGGCCTATGTAATTTTTCAAATTAACAGAAAGATTTTTATTCCTGCATAATTTCTTCAATTTAGCTATTGCTCTTGTTTCAATTTGTCTTATTCTTTCTCTTGAAACTCCGTAACGTGATCCTATTTCATCAAGCGTCTTTTTTTGTCCGTTATTATCAAGCCCATATCGCATAATCAAGACATCTTTTTCTTTAGGATTGAGTTGATTTAGCATTTTTTGCACATCCTCAAGCAAATTTTCTTGCGTTACTTTTGTATCAGGGGTAAGATGTGTATCATCTACAATAAAATCAGCAATTTTAGATGTGTCATCTTTTTGGTTTGCGGGTGTTTCTATCGAAATAGTACTTTGTGAGCTTTTCATTAACGCAACAAGTTTTGATATAGGCATATCAACTCTTTTTGCTATTTCTTCCTTGGTTGGAACACGATTTAATTCAGTAGATAATTCAATAGTAGCTCTTTTAATTCTGCTTAAAGTTTCAATCATATGAACCGGCAATCTTATCATTCTTGATTTATCCGCAATTCCTCTTGTTATTGCTTGTTGAATCCACCAAGTAGCATATGTTGAAAACTTATAGCCTTTTGAATAATCAAACTTTTCAGCAGCTTTCATAAGCCCCAAATTACCTTCTTGAATCAAATCAAGAAATGAAAGCCCTCTGCCTATATATTTTTTTGCAATAGAAACAACCAGTCTTAAATTAGCATTAATTAATATTTCTCTTGCTTTTTGAGAATGATTTTCTTTTATTTGCCTAGCAATTTCCAACTCATCTTCAAAACTTAAAAGGGGAATTTTACCTATTTGTTGAAGATAAATTTTAACAGAATCATCGGCAACAATAGATTTATAATCTTCATGATTTTTTGAAGAATCTTCATCATCTTCTTCTTTATTTTGAATATCGTTATCAATTTCTAAAAGAGTTTCTTCGTCTAAATCATCATATAAAAAATCTTCTTGAACCTTCTTTTCTTCTTTAGTTTTTTGTTTCATTTCAATCTCCAAAGACAACGCTATTATACATTATTTTTTGATTTTCTTAAAGAGATTTAGGTTTTTGTTTTAAATTTATTTGTCGTTTTGCCTCATATATTATAACAGCAGCTGCCGTAGAAACATTTAAGGATTCAAAATTTGATTCCAACTTAACCGTAAAATCAGCTTTATTTAAAATCGTTTTTGATATACCTTTTCCTTCTGACCCCATTACAAGAGCAAAATTCATATCGGTATAATCAATTTCATAATAATTTTCTTTTGCATCCATTTTTGTCGCAATTACCCAAAAGTCGCGTTTTTTTAACAAATCAACACTAGCCGAAAGACTGGTTGTTTTAATTATAGGAATGTGGTTAACTGCTCCGGATGAAATTTTCTCAACAGTAGCTGTAATAGGCGCTGCTCTATGATTTGAGACCATGACTGCATCAAATCCCGCTGCAGCAACTGTCCTTATTATTGCCCCTGAATTATGCGGGTCTTCTATTCCATCTAAAATAACAATCCTTTTATAATCCTGTTTATTTATATTTAAAAAATCTGATAACTCAACATATTCAACAGGACAAACGCTTGCTACAACACCTTGAAAATTGGGTTTTTGCTCAAAATTTTCATTAAATTTTTGCAAATTAACATATTGGACTTGAACTTTATTTTGATATGCAAGTTCATTGATTTTTTTTAGTCTATTATCAAAAAAAATTCCTTTTTGAAAATAAATTTTATTAATTCTCTTAGGATTTTTTAACAATATCTCATAGACGGGATTTTTTCCATAGACATAGGTATTTCCAGTATTTTGCATAGTTTTTGACCTTAAATTTTGTATATAATTGTTAAGTTATTACATTATTTTATTTAATTATTGTATTATAAAATAAGAGTAGGATGTGAATAAGTTTAGAATTTTATAGAGATGTTAAATTTTTTATCTTCAGGAAATCAGAAACAAATCGTCGGAATTGCACTAACCCCGGGCATTGGATTGGAAGCAGTTGTTCTTGATAAAAACAAATCTGCCATTTTAAATTACGGGCGCAAAAAAGTTGAATATAATTTTTCAACAAGGGAAATTCAAGACTACGTTCAATTTAAAACATCCATAGTTGAACTTATGGATGAAATGAAAATTCCACCAAAGTCTCCTGTATATTTGGTTTTACCAAATGTATATTTTGATTTTCTTGAAATTCCGCCAATGATAAGCAATCCTGAAATCAAAACTGCCATCCTGTCAAAAGCAGAAGAATTTTACATATTTAAAAGAGATGAACCTGTTTCAGGTTGGTGCGAGATAGTTAATACCGAAGGTGGCTCTCAAAAAAAATTAGCTTACGCTTCATTTCAAAAAAGCGCAGTTGATGAAATTAAAGAAATTATTTCAGATATAGGCTTACAGCTTATTGGGATTGAAAGTGCTTATTCAGCAACATTAAGAGGTTTATTTGTTGCCGGTTTCATAAGTGATGTAGTTATTGAAGAAGCATCTTGGACTGCTATGCTAATCAACACAAATAGCTACACCTTATTTCAAATGGATGGTAAAAATCTTATTGATTATAGCGAAGTACCACTCGCAATTAAATCATTTTCAATGGAAGAAGCTTATCAAGCAATTGTTTCAAGTTCTTCACAACTTTTATCAAATTTTTCATCAACCAATTTATATATAATAAGCCAAACTGATGAAATATGTGCTGAAGTTTTAAAAAGACAACTTCAATTTGATAGAGAAATCATTGCCATAGATTCAAATAAATACTCCAAAAAACCCTTAATGGAAGTTATGACGGCAACTGACTTCAATGCTACCAATTCAATTACCTTAGCCGCTATTGGTGCTGCTTGCATTAAAACTGATTTAAACCTTACTTTAAATGTATTACAAGATGACCCAAATGCAAGCATGGGAGTATATTTCACAACAAATATACTCGGTAATAATGTTGAAGTTACAAGTGGCTTTATAGATAAGCTTACTATTTTAATTATAGCATTATGTGCTATTGTTTTTGGTGCTTTAATAGGATTAATGTATTTTATTGATTCTCAAGCACAAAATAGTATTTCTGATTTAAGCAGCCAAATACAATCAGTAGATGCCCAAATTAATGCGGAAAATCAAACTGAAAAAAAAGAAGAAATAGACATGAATATGGTAATTGATGAAGTTGCAGCATTAAATGTAAGTACTATAAGCTTCTATGATTCAATTGCAACAGACATTCCAAAAAATATATGGCTTACAAAATACTATAATAAAGCAGGAAATCAAATAGCAGTAAGAGGAATAGCTGAAAGTATCGTTGATATCTATGAATATTATAAAAATTTAAGAATAGTGTCTCCTCAATCAGATATTAAATTGACTGAACTAAAAGTTGTAACTGAAGATTCTAAAACTGAAGAAGAAGATAGTGTTATTAAAGATTTAGCAATCGACAAAAATTCAGGCAGATTGTACAGTTTTGAAATTTCAAATACACAAATTCAATTTAATCAAAAAAATGAAAACGAAGAAGGTCCAAATGAAAACGATATTATAACAAGACCAACAGGTGATATCGAACAACCATCAAGTCAAATGAGACCTACAAATTAGGGAATAAAAATGGAAAAACTAATAAAAGATAAAATTTTATATATTCTTGTAGTTATAGTGGCAATTATAGGCGGTTTGTACGGCACTTGGTATTTCGCAACACTTGCTATTGAAAGTCATAATGAAGTTGTGCAAAAAAAAGCAGAGCTTGAAACAAAACAAGATAAGCTTGAGCAAATAAGACGTCAAAAAACAAGCAATGTTGAAAAGAAAAAAGAATCAGAAAGCGGAAAAGTTATATATGAAGTATTAGGAGAACAATTTAGCCCCGAAGCTTCTTTTGGTATAATGTTTGAAAATGTTTTATCAAATATAACAAACAGTGGCATTAGAATTCGCTCAATCGATTACAACTATCAACCAAGCGATGATAAAATACTTTTTGCTAATGTTCCCGGATATAATGCTTGTGAATTATCTTTTACGGCTGTGGGTAACTATTCACAATTCCAAAATTTCTTTAAAAACATAGCAAAAGAAAACTATCTAAGCAATATATATGAAATTTATATTGAGCCATATGATAAAGATAAAACAATTTTAATTGTAAAATTTAAAATCAGACTTTATACAAAAACTATATAACAATTGTTATATAGTCAACTTATTTCCTTTCTTTTCAAAATGGACAATTTCGTCAAAATCTTTTCTTATTTTATTAGAAGGAGTGTTTTCTTTAGCATATCCCAATGTAATTATAGTAATAATTACTTCATTATTATTCAAATTTAAAACTTTATTTACTTTTTCAATCAAATCATCATTTTTAACTGTTGCTTCATTTGAAATAGCGCCTATAATACAAGAATCTATGCCTAAATCTTTGGCTTCCAGCATCATATAAGAAACCGCATAAGTAACTTGTTCTACTGTTCTTAAAAGAACCTTATCTTCGCCTAATAGTGGAGGGTAAAACATAGGAATATTAAATATTTTCTCACGACCACTCTCGCCAATTCCTCTTGCAGCAAGCACCTTACCAAATTCCTCTTTGGACCAACCATTTTTATCAGCAATACAGACAATAAGGGCGTTAGCATTTTTCACATGTGGCTGATTGCCTGATAATTGAGATAAAAGTTCCTTTGTATCTTGATTTTTAACAAGAATAAATTTCCAAGGCTGACTATTCATCCAAGATGGAGCAAGATATCCGGCTTTTAAAATCTTTTTTAAATCATCATTCGATATATCATCTTCAAGATACTCACGAACACTTTTTCTGTTTTCAATCAAATCTAATAACATAATGCTACTCCTTATCATTCAATATTGTCTTTGAAAAAACCCCTAAGGGTGTCTTATATAATTCTATACTATAAGCATTATTAATTATATCGTCTTTTAAATATAAATTTAAAACATATGCACAAAAAGGTTTCTTCAAATCATACATATTAAAATCAATTTCTTTAATACCTTTATTTACAGGCAAATATATTATTTTTGTATTTTTTTTATTTTTAAATATCTTTTCAAATCCATAATATCCTTCAACAGTATCAGACATAAAAATATAATTATTCATATTATAATTTATATCATTTTGGATAAATTTCAGATAAATATTATGGTTACAAAAAAGATTTTGATAATTCACTCTTGAATAAAGAGCAAAAAATATTATAAATAAAACCTTTACAAGGTTCTCACCTTTAAATTTATAATTACAAGCAACAAAATATGAAACAAGAGCAATATAACAAGGATAGACAACATAAAAATATCTATAACAAAAAATTGGTTTAACAACATAAGAAAAAATAAATGCACACATAAACACAAATAAAATTGCAAAAAAATTATAAAAAACAAAGACTTTTTCTTTTCTTTTTTTGACACTTTTTAAAACCAAAATGCAAATAACTAAAAAAATTAAAAATAACAATGCTTTTCCTGAGAAAGTCTCAAAAACAAGCATAATATCAACCAAATCAGGCGGGGTTAACCAAGAATTAAAATCAGATGTTATACTTTCTTTTTTAAAAAATAACAAAGGTAAAAAAGTTAGAAAATTCAAAAAAGTAATTTTAATAAAATCAACTTTTCTCTTTTTATTAAAATAAAAGAAAAAACCAAATATAAAATTATATAAAACCAAAAATGCCCCATAAAAATGCGTATACAGTAAGGCAGTAGAACTCAAAAAATAATATAATTTATTTTTCCCTTTGAAATTGAATAAAAATAATGCACTTAAAACACTAAGAAGCATTAAAAGCATATAACATCTTAATTCCTGAGAAAAATAAATTAAAACAATATTTACACTAACTATAAAAAGGCCTATATTTGATGCTTTATGGTTTAGTACTTTTTTTAAATATATATAAAAAACAATATTAAAAATGCTTCCAAAAATAATTGACGAAACTCTCCAAAAATCAGGGTTTTTAATTATTAAACTAAAAACCTTAAATAAAATAAAATAAAAAGGAGGATTCCCCGGATCTGAAAAAAGCAAACTCAAAGGAGAATTTATAGAAGCAACTTTTAAAGTATAAATTTCGTCATCCCAAAAAGGTATATCATTCAACTGTACAAACCTTAAAAATAAAGTTAAAAAAATCATTAAATAAAAAAGCTTTTTATTAGAAAATTGAAATTTTGTACAAAAAAGAAATAAAAATAAATAACTAACTATGTAATAATTGAAATTATAAAAAAACGAAAGAAAGGAAATCGCCACCTTATCATATAAGGGTTTTAGGGACATTTTTTGAGTTTCTATACTAAAAATTTTTTCTTTTATATTAAACGAATTAACAAAAAACACTTCTTTATCAGCATAGATAATAACTTTTTCAACATTTTCAGGTCTTTTTAAATCTATTTTTTTAACTAGCTTATAATCTTTTAACGAATATAAAAAATGTGCATTATCAATTTTTAAAATATTTTCAGGATTTTTACCATCAAATAAAATACTTCCTTTATTTTCTTCTAATGAATTTTTAAATTTTACATCAAGCGAAATTTTTTTATTTAAACCACCAAAATAAGGAATATTTATTTTATTAAAATTAATAAACAAAGAAAATATAAAACTCAATATAAAAAAAATAAAAAATAATCTCTTCTTCATACTTTATTTTGTCATAAACCTTTTGCAGTTTGCTTTTCCAAATATCTTTGAGCATATATTAATTGCGGATCAATATTATTAATAAAATCATTATGAGAAAAATTAACTGTAAAATCAGGTTCAATCCCCTTTTTATTTATATCAACTCCTTTAGGAGTTAAATATCTGGCAATTGTTAAATTCATTCCGGATTGGTTTGGAAGTGAAAATATTTTTTGTACTAAACCTTTACCATATGTTCTTGTTCCCACCAAAACAGCTCTGGAATTATCCCTCAGCGCAGAAGACAGAATTTCTGAAGCAGATGCTGAGTTATTGTCAATTAAAACAACTAAAGGATTATTATAAATACAACCTTCATTTTGTGCAGAATAAACATTCTTTTTACCTTGTCTTGCAATTACATTAACAATAACACCTTTATTCATAAATAAATTTGATATCATTATTGCATTTTGAAATAACCCACCTGAATTTCCTCTTAAATCTAAAATAAGTCCTTTGGAGTCTTTAAGGCGATTTAAAGCAATTATAAATTCTTTGGGGGTATCAGCACCAATAAAACTTAAAACTCTAATATATCCAATATCTTGAGTTATTTTTTTATATTCAATGGTTTTTATTTTTATTTCTTCACGTTTTATCGTTTTACTATATTTTTCATTTCCTCTTAACAACTCTAAATCAAGAAATTCATTAACATCACCGCGAATTAATTGAGCAACATGATAAATTGTTTGACCGTTAACATCTTCGCCATTAACTTTTAAAATTATATCTCCTGCCTTTATGCCTGCCAGTGAAGCAGGAGCATTTTCAAGAACATTAATAATGTATATTTTACCTGCAATTGAGGCTATATTTATACCAATTCCGTATAATTTTGAATTTATCGCACTATTTTGAGCCAAAAATTCTTCTTTTGTCATAAACTTTGAATACGAATCATTCAAAGAAGCAAGCATGGTATTAATAGCAATATAAGCATCTTCTTCAGTTTTTATTTCATGAATATACCTTTTTTTCCATCTATTCCAATTTTGCTTATTTAAATTATTTTTATAATAATTTGTTTTTATAATTTGCCAAGAATCAACAAAAAGCTCTTTTGGTGAAACTTTTTTATCATTAATAATATTTACTTCCGATATATTATTAATTCTTTTAATTTGTTTAATTTTAAAATTATTATAAGTAATACTGAAAAGTACAAGTATGCTCAACACAATTAAGACAAATTTTTTCAATTTATCAACATTAGAAAAAAAATTTATCTTTTTAAATCTCATCTTATTTTTTTTCTACACCACTTGCTAAAAGTCTGTATCCGCCACCGTATATAGTCTGAATATATTTATTTTTTTTAGAAGAAATTTTATCAATCTTTGCTCTTAGGTGAGTTATATGAACTCTTATGGTATCAATATCATTCTCATCTTCATAACCCCACACCTCTTTTAATAATGCCTTGGCACTAACCATTGAACCTTCATGTTGCATTAGAACATTCAAAATATCAAATTCAATAGGAGTCAACTGAGCAATTTTATCCAAAATTTTGACACTATAACTTTCAGGAATTAAAGTTATATCTCCTTTTGATAAAACTTCTTTAACTCTTAAAGACGAATATTCCTCTCCTGAACGAGCTAAAAGAGCCATGACTCTTGCTTTTAATTCCTCTATTTCAAAAGGCTTGGTTAAATAATCATCGACACCGGAATTAAAACCTTCCAATTTATTATTTAATTCCCCCAGAGCAGTAAGCATAATAATGGGAGTTCTTGAAATATCTTTTGTTTGACGAATTTTTTTAGCAATGTCATATCCGCTGACTTCCCCCATCATAACATCCAATACCACTAAAGCCGGCATTTCCTGTTTCGCAAGAGCAAAACCTCTAACAGGATCAGTGGAATAAATACAATCGTAACCTTGCAATTCAAGATTAACCTTTATTAATTCACAAATAGCAGAATCATCATCAATTATTAATATCTTATTCATAATAAAATATTATATCTAAAATCTATTAAATGAATTGAAAGTTAAAAAATATTAAAAATAATATAGCAAAATAAAGAATTATTAAAAATTGTTAAAAAGTTTTTTTAAAATATTAACTTTTACCCCTTGTATGTTTTTTTGTTATAGTGTATATTTATTTTTGCAAGTAAAAATAGAAAAATATAAGGGGGAATATGAATTGGCAATAATGACACCTATCGGAAATGCAGTAGCTGAAAAGCAACAACAATATCTTGGACGACACATACTGGCTGAATTTTTTGAATGCGACCCTAACGTTTTAAATAATCCAACACTGGTTGAAAAATACATGCTTGAAGCGGCACTGGAATGCGGTGCAACAATAGTTAATAAATGCTTTCATTTATTTATGCCGCATGGAGTCTCCGGAGTTGTTATAATTTCTGAAAGTCATTTAGCAATTCATACTTGGCCTGAATTTGGTTATGCAGCTGTTGATTTGTTCACTTGCGGAGAACAATGCGACCCTAAAATTTCTTATGAATTTTTAAAGAAAAAATTTAATTCAAAAGATGCTAAATATAGTCAATTAAATCGTGGTTTAATGGACTTTGAAGGTCATGATATCAAACATCAACCTTTTAAAATATCAGAATCATTTTAATATTTTCTGATATTATATTTATATGCAACAGTTTAAAATTGAACAAATGGAACAAAAACACATTGACACAATTCTTCAGATAGAAGAGTTGTGTTATGGTGCACATCATTGGTCAAAAGAATCTTTTTTAACAGAATTAAATAATAAAATTTCATCATATAAATGCGTAATATATGAAAACAAATGTGTAGGATACATTGGTTTTTGGAAGATTATTGACGAAGCTCATATTACAAATTTATCAGTACATCCTGATTTTCAAAATAAAAAATTAGCACAAAGTTTGCTATTAAATATGATAGAAGAATGTTACAAAGAAAAAATAAAATTTATAACTCTTGAAGTAAGAGTTTCAAATAAAAAAGCAATTTCTTTATATGAAAAATTCGGTTTTAAATCTTTGGGAATCAGAAAAAATTATTACCAAGACAACAACGAAAGTGCTTTTATTATGTGGAGTGAGAATATTTTTGATAAAAAATACAAAGAATTATATGATAGAATTAAAGAAAACCTTATAAATTACGGAAATAATAATGATAAATAAAAGATATAAAGATATTTTTGACCAATATATATACAAAGGCGAACCTACTAATTTAAGTATCGGAACGCTTGTTATATGTGCATTATGTTTTTTAATGCTTATAGTTGCAACTTTTACACAAATAAATTTTTCTCACCCTTGGTTTGAATATATAAAAGGAATGGGATTTGCTCCGGCTTTTAAAAATATTACATATACCCCGCAAATACCCGTCATGATATTTATAATTTATATTCTTGGAAAAAAATATTCATATATAACATTTTCAATGTATCTTTTAACAGGTTTTTTTATTTGGCCAATTTTTATATATGGCGGGGGCATAGACTACATTAAAAATTATCTTTTTGGATATTATGTAGGTTTTATTTTTGCAATTTTACTTTCCGGAACAATCCTGAGATTAAATCATTCATTAAAATTCAGGGTCATATCAGCCTTAACAGGGGTTATAACAATACATTTAATAGGCTTTATTTATTGTATTATTCTTGCCATATTTAAAATAATTGATTTTAATTTAATTTTTCCAATAGCAAAAGCTATGAGCAGCAAATTCATTTATGATTTGTTGTTTAGCACAATAATATTAGCTATTGGACCATACATAAAAAACATTTTCTGGATTTGTATGAAACCAAAACCAAATTCCAAAAAAAATAAAAAAACTAAAAAATCCCCGCGTATGAAACTAAATAATCAGTTATCACATTAATCAACATAGGTAAAATTACAATTAAAATAAAAGCACCTAAAACGGGCTTAAATAAGAAACTCAACGAAAAAACATTTACCTGTGGTGCGGTTTTTGATATTATGCCAAGAATAATATCTTGTGCCATTGTCGCAAGAAAAACAGGTCCAGCAATATGTAATCCCATAAAAAGGATATTTCCTGTAACTTCACTAAGATATTGTATATTTACTATATTTTCAAAGTGAAAATTTACACTATACATAGGATATAATTCAAAACTCTTAATTAAAGCATTAAACAGCCAATATATACCGCCGGAATACATAAAAATCAATATCGCAAGCACAGAAAAAAAGTTAGCCATGACACTAACTTGAGATTTAGTGCTAGGATCCATAATCATAGCAGAAGACAAACCCATTTGAGTATTTATCATATCTCCACCTGTTAAAACTGCCGCTAAAATACAATTCGCAACAAAACCAATTATTGCTCCAAAAACAAAATTTAAAACCATACAAAGAAAAATTGGAGTTCCATCCGGTGGCGCAGTTGGTTTTATAACTCCGACTAAAATAATGGTACATATTATTGCAAAAGAAAGACGAACCATAGACGGAATTTCACTTTTTGACAAAACCGGAGCAAGCCTCATCATGCCAACCAAACGCAAAAAAACCATAATACCGCTACCTAGTGCCATATTAATCTCAGGAAATAAAACTGCAAATTGTTTTAAAATTTCATCCAATTTCTATTCCTCTAATTTCCACGTTGTATTTTTAATCTTTCTATAAAATTAGGTTCAACTGTTGGATTTTGCTTTGCATTTATATATACTTGGCGTCTTGTTGCTTTTTTATCCCAAGGAATTTGACCATTATTCATTAAAGCCTTATTAAAAGTCTTGTCCGTATTAATCTTATCTTGCATTTCAGCGCTAAAAGGACGAGTATATTTATAATAATCTGGCGGTAAAACAAAAGTATCATTTTTAGGAACAATTTGAAAAGCAAGGTGAGTTCCTTCATATAAATAATTTGTTAAAAGTTTTATAAAATAACCACCCAATAAAACAATAGTCAAAAAAACTATAACAATTTTCGGAGCTGCTGCTATTGTTTGTTCCTGTACTTGAGTAACAGCTTGCAAAATACCCACAATCAGACCAACCAAAGCCGCCATAAGAACACAAGGCATACTTATTGCAAGCATTACCATAAAACCTTTAGCTAAATATTCAACAAGTACTTCCATTTTAATTAAAACTCTCCACAAGACCTTTAACAATAAGACTCCACCCGTCCACAGCTATAAAAATCAATAATTTAAAAGGAGTTGAAACAATTTGAGGAGAAAGCATAAACATCCCTAAAGCAAGTAAAATATTAGCCACAACAAGATCTAAAACAATAAAAGGAACATAAATAATAAAACCTATCTCAAATGCTGTTTTCAATTCAGATATAATATAAGCCGGTGCAACTTCCCACAAAGTAAGCTCATCAGGAGTTGACGGGGCAGCCTTTCTGGTTTTTTCAACAAAAAAAGCTAAATCTCCTTGTCTGGTTTGTTTCAGCATATACTCTTTTAAGGGTTTCGAACTGGCATTTAGTGCTTCAATTACATTCTGATTTTTTTGATAAGGAATTTGATATTCTTGATACATCTTATCAAAAACCGGAGACATAGTATATATTGTTAATATCAAGGACAATCCGATTAAAGTAATAGCGGGCGGAACGGAATTAGTACCCATCGCGGTTTTAAGCATAGAAAAAACAACCGTAAACCTTAAAAAGGGAGTCATAGAAACAAAAATGAAAGGCAACAAAGAAAATGCCGCCATCGCAATTAATAATTGTATAACAGGATTTATATCCTTCAACAAATTATCCATTAAAATCTCCCTGCTTTAACATTTTTTGATTCATTTAATTCATCTAGCAATTGACGCATAATTTGATGTTTATTAGCAGCTTTACTAATCAAATTTGGTTGTTCATCTTCTTTTTCATATAATTCCATAAACTGCTTTTGCAACTTTTCAAGATGTGTTTTTTTATCATCATCAAATCTTGGTGCTTCTTGAACTTCTTTTTTTAATTCACTTGTAAAATTTTGAATTTGTTGCTTTTTTTCTGACGTATTTTTTTGCACATTATCATTTTCTAACTTTGATAAAAACGTAGTATGCTCAGCACCTGAAGCAATTAAAAACTTTTCATTCCTTATTTTTACAACCAACAAAGTTTTTTTAGGCCCAATAGGATAACTATCTAAAATTTTTATCATTCCCTTATTTTCACTTTTATTAATAACAAAGGTTTTTTTATAAATAATTAATCCGACAAGCATTATGCCTATCATTGCAAGTGTATAAAAAATAAATGCAGCTATATAATTAATCATAATTTTCCTTCTTTACTTTTCAAAATCAGAGTAATCAAATTGCTCGTCTTCAGCAACTTTTGGTTTTGCTGCCTGAGGCGATTTCAAAGGCGCTTTTGCAGCAGGTTTATTCGTAGCAACTCCTTTCGGCGGAACATTAACCGCAGGTTTTGCAGCAGGATTTGGTGTAGTTTTCGCCTGCACTTCAATATTTTCCTTCATTTTAGAACTTAAGACTTCATTTAATCTCACCGCATATCTGTCATTAATTATTATAAGTTCACCCTTTGCAACTTTTTTATCTTCGACAAAAAGCGAAATTTCATTATCAAAAACCGAACCCAAATCAACAACTTGTCCTTGAGTAATTTGTTTCAGCTCTCCTATTGTCATTTTCACTTTTTCAAATTCTGCGTTGATTTCAATTTGTATATCATCCCAGAGATTTTTTTCCATTATTACCTCATTATTTGTATTATTATCAATATCTGTAACGCTATGTTCTTCATCATCAATATTTAAAATAAGAGAAGGATTAACCTTAACATTAAATTTTTTCCTATATTCACCTGAAATTAAAACAAGTTTTGAACTATCGCTATTTTCAAGCAAAACTATATCTTCTTTAGACAAATTATTTAATTCTTCTAAAGTTATTTTTGAGCTACCTGCCTGTATTCTAACAATAGTCTGAGAAGTTCTAAAATCTTCATCATTAAAAGCCTTCACCTTTTGCAAATTTTTAAAATCAATTCTATCTAATGGAATTGTAACCAAAATTTCAGATGTAGCACCATTTTTTAAGCCTAATAAAAATAAAAAGCTAACATTTTTTTCGCTTTTTTCAGTCAATTTTAAGTCTTTTTCAGAAATCAAAACATCTTTTAAACGTCTATACAAAAATTCAGAAAAACTGTTCAATATTTTAATTTCAAGAGGAGTTAAATCAGAAAGTGAAAATTTCTCTTTGGAATCTAAAGTTATATCCAAAAAATTTTGAATAAAATTGCCTGAAAGTCTTACTGTGAGGGGTTTATGTTTTTCTACTTTAATTGAACTTGAAAAAAAATTAGTATTTTTTAAAAGTTTTTCGTCTCTTAATTCACGAAAATCATTTATAGCTCTTAAAGTAATTTTAATGTCTTGTTCCCAAAATTTTTCAACGGCAATTTTGACAGCATTAATAATAGTGTCTGTGTTTTTACTAAAATCTATATCTTCAAAAATATTTTTATCTTTAATAGACAATGTAAATATCCGTTTTTAGGCTACAAATCCCCACAGATATTATATAATTTTATTTTTTGATAAGGCAATTTATTAAAAAAATGTAATATGTTGTTTTGTAACAAATACTTAATATATAAAATTTATATATTAAGTATTGATTTCAGGGGATTTAGCCGCAAATTACAACAAAATCAGCCTATTGTAATATTGCAAACCCTATTTTATAGAGTTAAAATAACAAAAAATAATTTTTTAAACTAGCAAAAAAAATCTTTTTTTGGTTTTGTATAATAAACAGGAAAAAACCTGAACTTTTGGAGAGTAATTAATGAATAACGATATAAACAATAAAATAAATTTTATTGGTTCAGCAAAAAATAACAACAATGCTGTTCAAAAATCTCAAACACAAAAAAAACCGGAAAAATATGAACCTGAAACTATACAAAATCCTCTGAATTTTCTAGGTACACTTGGATGTGCACAGGTTAATATGGATAATTTAGAAAATAAACGTTTAAAAAATGCACTTAATGAATTTCAATCAGATCCTGATAAAATCGAAGCTCACATTACTGTTTGCGATGAATTAGTAAAAAAAGGTTATCCACTTGAAAAAGCCATTTTAACAACAGATAAAATTTTTAATGTATTATCTAATAGAGAAACTTATATCTAATCAAAGGAATTAATAATGGAAGCTCTTAAAACCAACGTAGAAATCTTATCTCACCCAATTATAGACAATAATTTATCAATAATAAGAGATAAGAATTCTGATTGTGAAAAATTCAAAAATGCAGTCAGAAGAATAACTTATATGCTCGTATACGAAGCTTCAAAAAATCTTCCAATGATAGAAAAAGAAATTGAAACACCATTAGAAACTACTGTTTGCAAGGTTTTTGATAGCGATGCTCAATTAATCATTGCTCCCATTTTAAGAGCCGGTATGATTTTTTGTGAAGTAGCTCAAGACCTTTTACCTTTTGCAAACGTCCACCACATAGGAATGTATCGAAATGAAGATACCTTAGAGCCGGTTTGGTATTATGATAAAAGAAAAAAAATAAAAGAAAATAGGGAAAAAGTTTTTGTTATAATATTAGATCCTATGCTTGCAACAGGAAATAGTGCGATAGACACAATCAAAAATTTTATTTCCAAAGGAGTTATGGAAAAAAATATTACATTTTTGAGCCTAATTTCATCTCCTGAAGGAATTAAAAAAGTATCAGAAACATTTAAAGAAGTAAAAATAATAACTGCTTCTGTTGATAGAACATTAAACAATAAAGGATATATCCTCCCCGGTCTAGGAGACGCAGGAGATAGAATATATAATACAGTTGATTAAAAATTTAAAGAATAATTTTTAACAACTCTTTTACCTTTTATATAAACATGTCTTGGTTTTTCTTTATTTAAAATTGCGTCAAATTGTTCGTTCTCCTCAAGCTCAAAAACATTAAAATCAGCATCTTTATCAATTTCAAGAGAACCTGTTATGTTATTTAATCTTAAAATTTTTGCAGGAATAATTGTAAGATACTTTATTGCTTCCAGAGTATTTAATTGACCATTATTGACATATCTTAATTCATTTAATAAAGATAAATCTTTATTAAATGCTAAAGAATTAACACCGAAACCAAATCTATATGAAAAATATTCTAAAACTTTATCAAAGTCAAGTTTTTTATTGTGCAAATTATCACTAACCCTTGGACAATAAGCAAGCGCAACTTTATTCTCCTTTAAAATTGCCAAATCCGAATCTGATAAAAAATTTCCATAAGAAACTATTAATTGTTTAGATAAAACCCCTAGCTCTTGCAAATACTTAGCAGGAGAATAATTTTCAAAAACCGGTTCCATCTTCTTATGACCGGTAAATTCATTTAACAAATCGACATCCGAAAAACCATGCTTTAGCCAATCCATTTCTTCTTGAGATTCAGCCAATCTTATTGTCATCAATATGTTATTTTTCTTACAATATTTAACTAAAATTTTAAATAATCGCTTATGCACGCAACATATGCTGTGGGGAGCAACCCCAATAAAAGTATTATCTGACTTTTGTTTTTTTAATTTCTCAATCTTTTTTTGAATATTTCTAAATTCATCTTTACTTTTTTCAACTGAATCTGAAAATAATTCAAAAAATAAATAGGTTTTTAAAGGCATTTCGTTTAAAACTTCAAAATATTTACTTTCCTTAGAAAGTTGAACAACTGCCGTTGTTCCCATTAAAAGACTATTTTCAATACCTTTTTTAAAAGAGGCTATTTTTTCATCTCTGGACATACAAAAATATTCAGACAAGAGATTGGCAAGTCTATATATAAAAGATTTTTTTGAAATACCGGCAAGAAAATAATGTTTTTGAAAAATAGTATATAATTTTTTTATTTTTGCTTTTAAATCAGTTTTTTTTCTGTCTTCAAGATAACTATACTGTAAATGATTATGCAAATTTATAAATCCGGGAGTAATTACACTATTTTGAAAATCTTTTACATTGGTATATTGGCTTTCATCCAAACTATCTTGCTTTATTATTTCAACAACTTTTCCTTCGTCCACAATAAGCGCACAATCGGTATATACATTACCATCAGAAGGAATTATCCACTTTGCTTTAAATGCTTTTGCCATTAAAAATCCTTAAAAAATTAAATTATAAAAGAATTATACCAATTTTTAAAATTAAATTCAATTATTACATTAAAGCAATATTTAATTATATTTTGTTTTTAATATATTATGGAAACCGCAAACCTCAATAAAATAAAATCACCCGAGCCAAATTTAATTTCAAAACAAGAAAAAGAAGAGCCTAAAAGAAAAATTAAAAGGCCAAGTGTTGGCGTTGTTAATGTGCCTAAAATTTCAACTACTCCACTTGCAGACACTCTTGCCATAAATAAACAAGAGAACCCTCACACCATATATAAATTAACCAACAAAAAAAATCCATTTGTAAATATACATAATATATCTTCAATAGGAATATTCGCTTGTGCAGGAATCATTACCTTGCCTTTAATAAAAAAAGGGATATCCAGTGCGTTTAAAATGTTTAAAAAAATATTTACAAAAAAATAAGGCTCTTGATTTGAGCCTTATTTTCTACATATCATCTCTATTAAATATCTTTATTCTTAAAGGTTCCAGTAAAACAAACTCTACCCTCTGTCCTTTATGAATATACATATTTTGACCTCTTACAACATTATATCTTGTTCTTGTTAAATATGGGTCATTTCTTATTATTCTCATATCAGCATTTCTTTCACCTAATGTAGCAACAATCTTCATTTCAGGGATGCCTTTGCCATCTATGATATTTGTTGTAGTTAAAGCCATATAACCATTTTTTATAAATCTAAAGGGACGTTGCACCTTATGAACTCTACCATCAATTTGAACTCCGACAGGAATTACAACATATTTTTCTCTGGTAACAAAATTGAATGGTGCTCTAGCTGTGAATTGTTCTCCTTCTTTGGCTGTTTTTGCATTCAAACATTTATCCACTGTTAAAGGCAAAACCGTACCCTTAGGAATTACAGCATAATCTTCATCATAATAAACATTATCTAAAATATAACCGTCTGCTTTTTTAGGTTCAACCGGCTTTTTAGGTTCTGTTGCTTCTTTTATTTTATCGCTCGGCATAATTTTAACTGCCTCAGTCATATTAAATAAAAATCTTGCCAGTTCCCCACGTGTCGCAGGACGCAAAGGTTCAAGCGTAGTTTCATGCCCTGGCAAATTATATACAAGTCCAATCATTTGGCATTTTCCGGCAGCAATTAAAGCCCAATCAGGAATTTCAGAATAATCTTTATATATTGATAAGAAATGCTTAGCTTGTTCAGAATCAATATTTTCAGGGGCAAGAGCATTTAAAATAACTTCGAGTGCTTCAATTCTTGTTACATCTTTATTTGGATAAAACATCTCATTTGGATAACCTTTTACAAGACCATAATATGATGCAACTTGAATGTTTCTATCTGCCCAATGATCTTTTGTATCTTTATAATTAAATATTTCAGGAATGTCTTTTTCATACAAACCTAAAGCTTTTATAACCATTGTAGCAAATTCGCCTCTGGTAACTTTTTGATCAGGTCTATATAAGCCATCAGGATAACCAACAACAACCTTTTTATCAGTTAAAAAAGTAACTGCTTCATAAGCCCAATGGTCAGAAGGTAAATCAGGATAACTTGCAGGTCCTTGTTCAAGCTCCCAAGCTAAAACCGGTGAAAATAAAGCTAATACAAATAAAATGATGATGTTCAATAATAATTTTTTCATTTAAACTTGCTCCATTCTTAATAAAATAATTTTACATGCTAATATCTCATCATGCAAGAAAATTAATTATTTTTCCTCTATACAAAGCAGGTAAAAATTATTTTTGAACATTTTTTAAATAAAAAAGTCCGGGTTTTTACCGGACTTTTTTAGGATAAATATATTACAAACTCAACTAAGAGCTAAAAGACATAAGTGCTTTAACTGAACGTGCAGTATCTTGCACCTCTTTTTCACTATGCATATTAATAGTGTCATCAAGAATTTTAATTGCTTCTTGTTTATCTTTAAGAGCTAAAAGTTCATTTATTGCACACATTGCAACACGTGCAGAAAGATCATTAATTCCTTTTCCTTTGTTCACAATCATAAGCTCAAGCGCTCTATGAGTGTTTTTTCTAATCAAAGCCTTACTTGTCATTTCTCTGATTTCATCGATAGGACAATTTGTACCTAATTCATTTAAAACTTCGATTGATTCTTCGTCTTTGTGTTTACCAAGTGCTTCAATAATGTTCTTAACTCTCTTACTGTTCATTAGTAACTCCTTGTAATTCATTCGATAACATCGATTTTAATTCGCTAACCGGTTTATTTTGTAATCTTGATACATTATATTTAAAGATATCAAATTCTACTTTTGTGTTTCCAAAATCTCTAATCTTTTTAGCAGCAGCTATGGTGTTATCTTTAATTTTATTTCCAAATGCAATTGCGTTAGTTTTTAGAGATGAAAATTTATTAATTGTGCCAACCCACGCGCTTGCAAGTAATTTACCTGTATTTTGCATTCTTTCTTTTAAAGAAATTGCATTTTTGGTATTTTCGTTAACCTTTTCAGCCTTTTCAAATACATCCATTTGAATAACTGTACCTTTAAAAGTTATACCAAATGGGTTTGTTTGTGTTTTGTTTGTTTCTTGAGCTTTATCAGTTTTATTCAATCTTGCTGCTCTAAACTTATTAAAAGCTTCAATGCTTGATCTTAGGGGGGAAATTTTTTGCATATCTTCTGCCTTTCTTGTTAATACTTTGTAATACGTTTATCCTAAATAAAAACTATCATAGTTGCCATTTTAAAAAATCAATCTTTTGATTGAAAAATTAAAATTTTATCACTCCAATAAGACGAATATTGTTGAAATTATAAACCACAATCCAACTTTTTTGCTCATCAATATAGATGATTTCAGCATCTTTCCATTCAATTTCAGAAGGATTTTCACCCTTTAAATATTTTCTATATTCCTTTTCTTGTTTTCTTTTAAATTTTGAATAACTCATTTTTTCAGGCTTAAATTGCTCAGGATTATTTGTTTCAAAAAATTTAGTCTCAATAACAGGGATTTTAGCTTTCAATTTTCCACTCTGATAAATCAGTAAAAAATCAAGATATTTGTCAGGACAAATATTATAAAACCCTTTTTTTAAACCATAGCCATCTTCATTAATTATATTATCTTCTAAAATTAAAACAGCAGAAGCTTGTTTGTTTGGCGAATATTTATCAATTAATTTTGTTTCATCCTTTTCTCCACTGGGATAAATTGCATTTGGAGTATATTGATTTTTAAAATATTCATAAGCAATTAAATTATTATCTAAAATCATAAAAATATTATAAAATATTTGAATTTTTTTTGCTTGATGATTTTTTTTATTATAAAATCTAGAACTATGAGGAGTTATTTTATAAAATTATTAATTTTATTATTATTCTTGGGTTTTAATACTTCAATTATTATGGCTAATTCAGCTCCTATAAATGATAAAGATGCAAACATCCTAATTTCAAATAAACAAAAAGAAAAAAACAAAGAAAATAATGATTCCCTTTTATATATTTCAAAAACCGAAGAAAAAAAAGAACTAAGCAAAAAAGAAGAAAAAGAAATAAAAAAACTTTCAAAAAACATAGAATTAGATTACGCAAACGACAGGATTTTATCTGAATCAACAAGGAAAATAAACGCAATATACCCAATTGATGATGTTCTTCCAAGTAATACATATCCTGGATACAGAGGACCAAATCAACTTGTTATTTATATAAAAGATTACGGAAAAACTACCGGCACAAATGAATTTGGAAAAGAAGCAGTAATTATAGATAATACGGTTGTTAAATTAACAGGTGCAAATTCAAACATACCAAAAGACGGTTTTGTTGTATCAGGACATGGAACTGCAAAAAAATGGATTTCTGATAATTTAAAAATCGGAACAAAAGTTGAAATTAAAGATAGAACCATAAAAGCATACACAACAATCGACAGTTATCGCTTTCAGGCAAAATCAAAAATCGAAGCAGTAGAGGAAATTTTGGTTTCCACAAAATCTGATTATACTGCAAGAGATGATAAATTTATTTACTACTATTTAAAAAGAGCTAAACAACAATATAAAAAATCATTAAAAGACGGAAGTGATGTATCTTTAAATTGCGCAAAAGAATCAATATATAATGCTTCTCTTGCTTTCAGATATACTCTTCCTTATTTAAAAAATGAACTCAAAGGCACTTGGATAAGACCAACAGAAAAATCAATAACTGCAATTCAAGCAACACTGGATAAAATAAAAGATACCGGTATTAACAATATTTTTCTTGAAACTTATTTCCACGGAAAAACAATTTTTCCTTCAGAAACAATGGCTCAATATGGATTTGAAAAGCAAAATCCTAATTTTCATAACTTAGATGCGCTTGCAGTATGGGTAAAAGAAGCCCATAAAAGAAAAATAAAAGTTCACGTATGGTTTGAAAGTTTTTATGTCGGCAATATTTCCCCTGAATCAAATCCAAAATCAATTCTTGCAGTTAAACCCGATTGGCAAAATAGAACACGTCAAAAAGCTTTTTATTTAGGATATGTTCAACATCCTAATGAACACAACGGATATTTTCTTGATCCGGCTAATCCTGAGGTAATTGAATTTTTAACAAAATTAATTAGTGAAATTGTAACAAGATACAATGTGGATGGGGTTAATGTTGATTACGTCAGGTATCCTAATATTGCAAAAGAAAATTACGGAAATCAATGGGGCTATACTCCATACGCTCGTGAAGAATTTATGCGACTATACGAAGCAGATCCTTTAGATATTGAACCAAAAACTGCTATGTGGGACAATTGGTGTGAATATCGCAGAGATAAAATTTCAAACTACATAAAAAAAGTATCTAGAATTGTAAAAAGTAAAAACAAAACAATTTCAGCGGTAATTTTTCCGGACTATAAAGTAAGTCTTCAGACAAAACAACAAGATTGGGCTTATTGGATAAGTCAAAAATATCTTGATGCCGTAACTCCGCTAATATTAACAAGTGATGACGATTTAGCAAAATCAATGCTAGAGGAAATCAAGAAAAAAGTATCAACTGATGCTATTGTATATCCCGGACTCTTTGCAGGATTTATAGAATCAGATCCTGAAGACCTTTTAAGACAAATACACATCATAAGAAGACTTCAACTTGGCGGGGTAATTCTTTTTGATTGGGCGCATTTAAATGATAATTATCTTGATGTTTTAAAAACAAGCGTATTTAGAGTTCAAACATACTAAAAAAAACTTTACAAATTAGCCATTACATTAAGCTTTTGATAAAATAAAAAAGAAAAAGGAAAACAATAAAACCATGGTAGATAGTATTGAAATAAGATTAGACCAATTAACAGAAGCAATAAAAGGTCTTTATGCCAAATCATCAATGTCACAAGGAGAAATTTATAACGCTCTTACCAGTTTGTCACAAAGATATGAAAATTTAACAAACGTATCAAGTGAAAAAATAGCTTCCACACTTGTTAATGAATTCAGAAAAACGATTGATTTAAAATATGGGCAAACAAATCAATTTTTAAAAGACCTTGAAGAAACGCTAAAAAACTTCATGGTAACTCATTCCAACCAAAGCCCTAAAATGGCAGCAGAAATAACAAAACTTCTCACTGATACCTCAAATACATATGCCAAATTAAATTCTCAAGATTTAGCTCTTCAAAGAATTTTTAATACAATAGAACAGCTTAAACAAAATAATTCTTCAGAAGAAATCGCAAAACTCAGTGAAAATTTCTTAAACTTTTCTCGCGGTTTTGAAAATATAACAATTACCTTAAATAAAAATTTTGCTGATTTCTTAGAACAAATAAAAAAACATAATTCGAAAGAAGATTTTTTAGAAATCAAAGCTGAACTTGATACAATAGCAGGAAATGTTAACTCGGTAATTTCTGCTATTTCAATTATTGATAATAAATACAGAGACTTAACCAGTCTTATTGATGCAGTTCACTCAAGAGAAAACATCTTTAATGACGCATTAAAAGAAGTTAAGAATTTAACTAATTCTATTACATCTATGCAAAATAGCATAGCTTCAATCGACCCCAAACAGGAATTACAAGCTTTTAGTTCAGAAATAAGAACACAAATTGAAACTGTTAAATATGAAATTCAAAAAATCATAAACACAGCAGGCGATGCTGGAGTTAAAACAGAGGTATACAACCTCACAAGCACAGTAAGCGGCGTTTCAAATTCTATACAAAATTTAAATAATAATTTAACAAACACAAAAGATGAAGTAAGAAACCTTCAAACAACAGTTCAAGGACTTGGAAGCGAATTAAAAGATGTACACAATTTAATTAATGATGAAATTTTATATAAATCACACCAAAACCAACAAGACTTTGAAAGATATTTAAATAATGCAAAAGAAGATATAAAAACTCTTTTAGTTGGTTTAACTTCATTCAAAAAAGACTTAAGCGCAATTAATGAAGGTAATATCAAAATTCTGCAAGAACCCATAGAAAAAGCTATGGATGAGCTAAAAAATCAAGATTTAGGTAAGAATATTAAGGATTTATCAGATAATTTAAGAGATGTTACTCTTGAAATTCAATCTTCTATTCAAAATATGCAAACAAGCTTGAGTGATATGAATTCTGTTTCAAGTATGCAAATTTTGACCCAATTATCTGAAGCAATCCCTAATATTTCAGATAAACTTGAAATATTTAGAACGCACGTTGTTACTGAAAACAGTGCCAATTTAGGACAAATTAAAACATCTTTTTCAGAAGTTGTAGCTTCTGTTCAAGATAATCTTAAAAATGCAATAGATAAAATTCAAGATGACACAAAAACAATCAATATAGAAACTTTAGACACATTAAAAGTTGATCTTCAAAGACTTTCAGACCATTTAGTTGATAGTGTCGAAGCAGTAAATGACAGAGTTGAAAAAGAATTTGTAAACTTTAAAGTTGATTTTCAAGAATTTTCAATAAAACAAGCTGATAATATGGATAAAATTTCAGATAAGCTTTCTTCTCTTGAAATTGGACTTGAAAATTTCAGCAATGATACAATAGATAAACTAAATGATACTATAAATGCTAATAATGCTCATGCACAAGATACCCTAAATGAAATCAAAAGCGATATCTTAGAAGGCATTGTTAACATAGATAAATCAAATAAAAGCTCCTTATCACAATTTGAGCTAAAAATAGACAAACTTTTAGATAATTATATTGGTGCAGATTTAGACAATATAATTGAAAAAAAATCTTTAAGAGAAACTGTTGTTGATATTGAAACAAAAATAGACAGAACAAATCTCCAACAAATTCACAATGCAAAAGAACTTTTAGAAGAAATACAGTCCAGTACATCAAATTTATCAATGAAAATTGCAACCATAGAAGAAAGCAAAAATCTTCAAGGTGTAATTTCTTCTATGTCTAAAATATCAGAAAAAATACAAAGCATTGAAGAATTTAATATTGAATTATCTGATGAATTAAAAGAAATTAAAGAACAAATCGAACAAAAATTAAAAGATAACGTTCAAAAAATTTCCTCTCTTTTAGAAAAAGAAGAAGACAATTCAGACTTTGAAAAACAAAACACCAACATTGATAATTTATCTAATAAAGTTCAAGAATATCTTTCTAATTTTGAATATTTAAAAAATAACATTTCACAAGAAATTAAAGAAAATCTTATAAGCGAATTTAATAAAATTGAAAACTCAATTAAAAAAATTAAAACATCTGATGAAAATTCTAATTATTCTTATACTTTAGAAGATATTGAATCAGATTTAACTAAAATAAAATTAAGCGTAGATAAATCTATTTCAGGAAATGATGATTTTAAAAATTTAATTGAAAAAACAATTGAATTAAGAACAGTAGCGTTAGAAAATGTTAAAATCAATCGTGATGTTGAGGCAGAATTGGGTCATCTTGCAGGATGGTTTAAAGATGCAGTAAGAAAAATAGATGAATTAACAGATAAAGTTGAAGATATACAAAATATTGGTTTTGAAGATATTAAAGAACGTCTTATTCAAAGCGAAAAATCAAAAACACATTCAGAATTCAATATTAAAGTTGAAAATGCTCTTAAACATCTTATAAAAAATGCTCAAAATCAAGAAAATAAAATAACAGAATTAAATAAAAAACTTGAACTTATGGCGCAAGCACAAGCAGAAAGCTTTAATCCAAATCAATTTATAGATATATTTTATGAAAATATGACTCAAACAAAAATGCTTTCAAATAG
Source organism: Candidatus Gastranaerophilales bacterium (assembly GCA_944324485.1). Classification (GTDB taxonomy): domain Bacteria; phylum Cyanobacteriota; class Vampirovibrionia; order Gastranaerophilales; family Gastranaerophilaceae; genus RUG14156. The sequence goes on from CALUWM010000002.1 coordinate 68,983, forward strand.
AGTTGAAATTATTGAAGATAAAATTAATAACATTCAAAATTGTATTGAAAAATTAATAAGTTATGTTGAACAATAATAAAAAAGAGGGTCTTCTGACCCTCTTTTTTTATTGAGCCACTTCAGGCAAAGATTCTGTTTTTATTCCCATAATATCTAAGTATTCAAATACAGGACCTTGTTTATTTTTTTGAATCCAGCTAAAGTTTTCAGCTAAAGAATCTTTAACCATATTTTTATATCTTGGTTTATCATAAAAATAAATTTCAAGAGCTTTCTTCATAGCTAAATAAAATTCTTGAGCATCAAGTTTTTTATTTTTATCTGTTAAAATACCGTTTTCTTTGCCGTCTCTATTAACAGTATCAACTATTCCGCCAACTGCAGAAGCAACAACCGGAGTAGCAACAGCCATAGATTCGCCTTGTGTTAAACCGCAAGGTTCAAACATAGAAGGCATTAAGAAAAAGTCTGAAGCAGCCATAAATCCTGAAAGTGGAGCAAAACCATGAGCAAACAAGATTCTATCGTTATCTTCTTTAGATAAACGGTTATCTTTTAAATCTTCAATTATTTTTCTTTGAGAGCCACCTTCTCCATCTGAACCTGCTATATAAAATATTGGTTTTGGACAATTCGGAAAATCTTTTTCCCAATTATCAAACAATATTTTTATAGAATCACAAAGTACACCAATTCCTTTTTGTGAAACTAACCTTCCGCCTGACATTAGCATAGGAGTTTCATTTAATTGGCTATTAGATAACACGGGTAGCGTTGTTCCTTGAGCACCTTCACAAAATTCAAGCTTTTGAGTTAAAGATTTAACATTTTCAATATCTTGAGCAGAACTTGAAGACGATTTTGAAAAAGGTAATACAAATTTATTATAAAATTCTTTTTTATTTCTTTCTTTATTTTCAAATACAACTTCATCAGGACTTAATTTTGAAGTAATTTCAAAATCCACACCTGTTTGAGCCTTAATTTGAGATTTTTTAGCACGAAGAGAAATATTATTATAATCATTACCGTTAATTACACCAACTAATTTTCCGGCCTTATTCTTTTGAACTAATGCCCACTGAAGAGAATGAGATAGTTCTCTATGATTATCAGATACCAACTCTTGTGCATAATTTTTTGAAACCGGATTAAAATAATCGCTCAATATAATACCCATATTTAAGAAATTAACATGATTACTATGAGGCTCCATATAATTCATAACTAAAGTATTATCAAGTTTTTGAAGTCCATTATCATAAGGATTAATTCTGCCGGTTCCAACTCTTGCATTTGAAACTATATCGTAAGCGTACTTATCAAATAAAGTATTTAAAATTCTTGAAGAAACAGCTTTTCTTTGAGAATCATTATTGTTATCTTCAGTTTTACCTTGATATGCAACATTATGTCCTAATGTAATAATTCTCATATTTTGTAAAGCTTTTGTTGTTTCATCAGAAATTTTACCATAGGCATTTTCTAATCCGGATTTATATCTTACTAAAGCAGCAAGCGGACTTGCCTGCCAATCATTTAACATAAATACATCAGGAGTTTTTATTGCTCTTAAAGAACTATTAGAAGATATTTCAACATCTTTTAGAGCATGTGCTCCATCCATTCTTAATTTTGCAAATTCATAAACAGCTTTTGACATAACAGCGAATTTTTCCTGTTCTTCTGTTTTTGAATTTGTTTCATAAATTGTTCCATCAAAATATTCATCACATTTAATAAATACGAGTTGTCTGTTTGCACCTTCCGAAGCTTGTTCAGTATTTAAATAAAATTCTACCGGAACAGTTTTTGGTTTTCCGTCTTTAAATACATCCATTTTAAAAGATGCAACTTTTTCAAGGTTAAATTTTTTGCCCTTATAGTTATAAATTATTTCTTCATCTTCTTTGCTAAAAGTAGAAACACCTTCATGAAGATACATAGGAACAAACGTTGGAATATTAATTCCTAATTTTGCAATATTATTTCTAACTTCAACAGGAACAGAACCTAAACCACCTTCTTTTATCGGTGCAAATTCTGATGTAACCGACCAAATAGTAGTGTCTTTAGGTTCTTTTTCTATATAAGGTAGAGGATTTATAGAAGTTAATTTTTCATATCCAATATCTTGAATAAATTTTATAGCATTATTATATTTTTGTGAGTTTCTATTAAGTGCATTATTCTCAGTTAAAAGAGAAAGACCATAAAAATCAGCGCCGTATTTTTGACTTGTTGGATTTGTTTGAAAATTATTAATTTTTCCAATTTGATCACTTGCACCATATGCTGCACTTTGAAGAGGTGTTTGACCATGAACAATTCTATCTATAATTACTTCAGAATCTTTTTCAGATATTTTTCCTGCTTCATAACCACCTATGCCTGCTAGAGCCAAGACTGCAAGCAGACTTTTAGATTCAGGATCTTTTATTTTTTCTTGAAGACTTTTTAAAACTCCTTCTGTTTTATCTTTCAATGCTTGAATTTCTAAACTTTGTATTTTTGCTTTTTTACTTGCAAAAAGATAACCAACAGCCACACCACCCGCTGCAACAGTCGTCATTAATAAATACGGTAAAACTTTTTTAAAATTACTTTTTTTACCCCGTTCATTAACATCGTTTAAAGAATTAGATTTTTCATTTTTTAAATCTCTACTCTTTTTTGCAAAAACAACACCTGGCTGATAAATTTTACCAGTCGAAACAGAAGAAATTTTCATAGGCAATTTCCTTTACATCTAACAACACAACTATATATTTAACACACCTGAATATTTTTATTTGTTACCTAATAAACTAAATATCCAGACTAAATCCATAGTATTACATTTTTTATAAAAGGTAAATAGTTTAAATAATTTTAATTATCATAAATAGAATATTCTTTAGAATTTTGTTCCCAGACTTCTCTTTCTAAAGTTAAAGCATGAGACCAGAATCTTTCAATTTGATATGTCTCTCTTTGTTTTTCATCCATAATATGAATAACAACTTCCCCGTAGTCTAATAAATTCCATCTGCTTTGACGTTCGGTTTCTTCACCTATCGGTATTCTTTTAAATATATCTTTGATTTTTTTTCTTAAAATTTCAGTTAAACCTTTAATTTGAGGTGTTGATGTTCCTGTCGCAATAATAAAATAATCAGACAAAGAACAAACATTTGAAACATTTAATATAACAATGTCTTTTGCTTTATTATCATCTAAAATTCTTGCCATAACAGAGGCTAATTTTTCGCTTGTGAAATTTTCCATTTTTTACCTTTAAATATTTCCTGTTGTAGAATTTTTATCATCTTCTAAAGACTTAATATCAACAATTTCTTCTTCTTGATAAGTTAAATTATTAGTTATATCAATATCAATATTAACTTCGCCGTCTATCATTTCAATTTCATTTTTTTGATATTCTTTAATTTTACCGTCTTCTAATTTAACATTAACTGTCTTTTTAAGAAAATTAACCATAAAGACTTTTCCGACACCATCGGGGGTCATAACACCTGATCCCACAGGAGGAAGTGTTTTAGCTGCATCAATATAATTTTTATATTCATAATTTAAACAACATAATAATCTGCCGCATGCACCGGTTATTTTTCCTGGAGTTATTGGAATACCTTGATCACGAGCCAATTTTGTATTGACTTGTTCAAATTTCTTTAAAAAACGACAGCAACAATAATCTTCACCGCATATTCCTTGACCTTGAAGTATTGAAGTCTCATCTCTTACTCCAATATGCCTTAAATCAATCCTAACTCTTTTAAATTCCTGAGTTAAATCTTTTAACAATTCTCTAAAATCAACACGTTCAGGAGCGGTATAATAAAAAGTTATTTTTTTTCTATCAAATGTATATCTTGCTTGAGTAAATTTCATTACAAGATTTCTTTTTTGGGCCAAATCTCTACATTTATAAAATGCTTTTATTTCAAGCTCTTTTTGTTCTTTATAAATAACCATATCATCATCGGTCATTATTCTAACAACAGAAAGAGGTTCTGGTTGATGTTTTTCCCATATTTTTTGTATTAATGAATTAACAAGAAAAACTTGAAAAACTTCCTCACCTTTATCAGTTTTAACAAGAACATATTGCCCGTGTTTTATATTAGCATTAGGAGCAACCTTAAGGGGATGGAATTGATTTTTAATAACTCTTATTGCAAATTTCATAGTATTAATTATAACTGAAATCTTTATATTAAGCAAAAATTAATATATTCAAACTATTTCAATAGAAAATCTCTTTAAAAAGCTTAACCTTTATATTAAAATAGTCAAATGGATAAAAAATTTAATTTAAGTTTTAAGAAAAATAATATAGAAAAATTACTTTTAAATCTGGATCAAAATCCTTATTCTCAAAAAAATAAAGATTTTAGATATACCCTTTCTTTAATATATGAATTAATTGAAGAAGAGTTCTCTGATACATTTGATACTAAAAACCCTATTTTAAGACAAACAGAAATTACTATTGATATAAATGAAAATTCGGCAAGTGTTTTTATAACCCCCCCTTACAATTTTGATTACTATTTAAAATCAAAAGGTTCATTATATAAATTACGTCCTGAATATAAAGATTCAAAATATGGTTACAAAATCAATCTTGATATGTTTTTTGAATATTTTACAGGAGTTGATGAAAATTTAGATTTATCAGATTGTTTAGATAGTTATAAATTTTATTTTCACCTTTTTCAATTTGTTAAAAAAACAGTTGAAAAAATGCACTTTATTCCCGCGGTTAATTTTAAAAAAGATACTTTTAGTGTTTTTTGGGAGCCATATTTTCAAAACAAAGATTTTTTAAAAGCTTATTCTGTAATTATTGAAAATGAATTTTTAAACCCTGAAATAACAAAAAAACTAATTGAAAAATATTTAAATTATTTGATTTTTACCTTTTTAAATGTAAAACATTATCGTTTTAAAGATTTAAAAGCAGCACCTTATCTTGTTAAAAATTCTCTTCAAAAAAGAATTTTTAAAGGAAACGATTTAGCAAACGATATTCAAACTTGGTTTGATGAGATGATTCTCGGAAGTTATGATATTGTTCCTGTTTTTAATATTGAAAAATTAACAGATGAAAAATTTATTTTAAAAATTTTAGCAAAAGACAAAATTAAAAATGAAATTATTGATTTAGAAAATCTATCTGATGAAGATAAAATATTAATCGAAAAACAAATAAATTGGGCAACAAAATACATAGAAGATCTTGAAGATGTAACAATGGAGCTTGATTTAACAGGAGTATATAAATTAATAACTCAAATATCATATTATCTTTCTCAAGCAGGTATGGAGGTTAATCTTCCTGAAGGTTTAAATAATGTTATTATTCCAAGAGCTTCAATAAATGCTAAAATCAAAGAAAAAAGACTTCAAGACATCAAAGATTTATTAGAAAACCCAACAGGCTCAACAATTTCTCTTGACGAGATAATGAATTTCAAAATTGAAATATCTCTTGGAGATAACGAAAAAATTTCAGCTGAAGAATTTATGCAACTTGCAAAAAATTCTCAAGGTTTAATAAAATATAAAGACCGTTATATTTTAATTGATAAAGAAGAAACAGAAAAATTAATTCAAAAATTAGAAAAAACTCCGAATTTTAATGTAAATAAAATGCAACTTTTACATAATGCTTTATCAGGGAAAATTGATGATTATGATTTTGATTACGACGAAGCTTTTGCAAGGGTAATATCTGATTTTACAAAAGTTGAAGAAATTACACTGCCTAAAAAATTAAACGGAGAATTAAGAGCATACCAAAAAATAGGATTTAAATGGTTATATACTAATATAAACAAGGGTTTTGGTTGTTGTATAGCAGATGATATGGGTCTTGGTAAAACAATTCAAGTTATAAGTTTGATTTTAAAATTAAAAGAAGAAAATAAACTTAAAAAACCTGCTCTTGTTGTATGTCCAACAACATTAATGGGTAATTGGAAAAGAGAATTAAATACTTTTGCTCCAAGTTTAAAAACTTTAATTTATCATGGTTTTAATCGTGAATTTTCAACAAATTGCGATATTATATTAACAACTTATGCAATTTTAAGAATTGATATTGAAAAATTCCAAAAAACAAATTGGGATATACTTATAATTGACGAAGCTCAAAATATCAAAAATCCTTCCACCAGTCAAACACAAGCAATAAAAGCAATAAAAGCTCAGATGAAAGTTGCAATGACAGGTACACCTGTTGAAAATAGATTATCAGAACTTTGGTCAATTTTTGATTTTATAAATAAAGGTTATCTTGGTTCATTAAATGATTTTTCAAAAAATTATTCAATACCTATTGAAAGATTTAAAGAATTAACACGTGCTCAAAAACTTAAAAAAGCTATAAGTCCATTTATGTTAAGAAGACTTAAAACAGATAAAACTATTATTTCAGATTTACCTGAAAAAATTGTTCTTGATGATTATTGTTATTTAACTAAGCCTCAAATTGCTCTTTATGAAAGAATTTTAAAAGAATCTATGGAAAATATTGCAAAATCAGATAATAAAATGGGAAGACGTGGTGCAATATTTAAATTAATAACAAATTTAAAACAAGTATGTAACCACCCATACCATTATCTTAAATATGGAGATATGAGTGCAAATGCTTCAGGAAAAAGCCAAAAATTAATTGATATTTTAAACAATATTCTTGATAATAATGAAAAAGTACTTGTTTTTACTCAATATAAAGAAATGGGTTCTATACTTGAAAATATAATCAAAGAAGAATATTCTTTTAATCCTTTATTTTTCCATGGAAGTTTAAATGTTAAACAAAGAGAAGAAATTATTAAAAAATTTCAAGAAGACTTAAATCATAAAATTATGATTTTATCACTTAAAGCCGGTGGATTAGGTTTAAATTTAACAAGCGCATCAAATGTAATACACTATGACCTTTGGTGGAATCCTGCTGTTGAAGATCAAGCGACAGACAGAACTTATCGTATAGGTCAAGATAAAAATGTTATGATACATAGATTTATTACTCTTTCAACTTTTGAAGAAAAAATTGATAAAATTATAAAAGATAAAAGAGACCTTGCAAATGCTGCCGTATTTGAAGGTGAAAGAACAATAACAGAATTATCTGATGATGAAATATATGAAATTTTCTCTTTAGCTTAAAATAAAAAATACTTAAAAATAAAATTATAAAATGTTTTTGGAATTAAGAAATAAAATTTTAAATTTTTTAAATGTATTTTTAGATTTAATTTATAATCAAAAATGCCTTTGTTGTTCTTGTGCAAAAACTGATGAATTGTTGTGTAAAAATTGTGCAAAAGATATTCATTATTTATCAAATTATGCACATAGAATTTTTAAAAATATTCCTTTTTATTCAGCAACTTTATATGAAGGTAATATAAAAAAACTAATACATAAATTAAAATTTAATCATCATAAAAAAGCTTCAATTCCTTTAGCTCAAATACTTTACAAGTATTTTAAAAATATTCCTCAAAAAAATGATTATATTATAATATACCCTCCGAGTTGTTTTTTAAAATCGGCTCAAAGGGGCTATAATCATATGTTTTTAATAGCAAAAGAATTTTCAAAATTAACAAACATTAAAATAAATAAAAAATTAATAAAAAAAATAAAATACACAAAACCGCAATATAAAGCAAAAAACAGGCATAAAAATATATTAAATAGTTTTCAAATAAACAAAAAAGAATTATTGAATGTGAATAATAAAACAATTCTCTTAATTGATGATATAACAACTTCAGGAGCAACTTTAGAAGAAATTATTAATCTTCTATTGGATTATAATATAAATAAAATAGTTTGTTTAACCATAGCTAAAACTTAAAAAATATATTGTGCAAAAACTGTTTAATATTTTATATAGTTTTCCACATGTTATAATTCAATAAAATCAAATACTTTAATACTTTTTACACAAATATTATGTCTTTATTATTATGATTAATTTTATATATAAATATATTTTTATATATATAATGTAAAGTTTTTAAAAAAGCTTTTAGATTGTAAGTTGTTTTTTTTGTAATATAATTTACTTGGGTACTAATAGGAGACCAGTTAAGTGGAAATAACTTTAAATCGAGAAGATTTTTCAAATGCTATAAAAATTGTTGAAAAAATTACTTCACAAAAAGCACTTCAGCCAATATTATCAAATATTTTAATTGAAACAGTATCATCAGATAGAGTTAAATTTTGTGCAACAGATTTAAATCTTGCAATAAACTTTAAGACTTCTGCACAAGTTATTTCACAAGGTTCTATTACATTAAGTGCAAAAAAATTATCTGAATTAACTTCAAAACTTTCTTCAACAGAGATTAATTTAGCAACTGTTGAAGAAACTAATAATGTTAAAATAAAAAGTGGTAAAACAGAATTTGTTTTAATAGGTTTACCTTCTGTTGAATTTCCGAAAGTTTTAGAAAATGTTGCAGAAGAAGAATATAAAACAATAGTAATAAATAAAAACGAATTTTCAAAAGCAATCAAACAAGTTATATTTGCTGTTTCTCAGCAAGAAACGCAAGGTGTTTTAACAGGTGTATGTTTTAATATTGAAAAAAATATTTTAGAACTTGCAACAACTGATGGTAATCGTTTAACAAGAGTACAGAAAGAAATCTCAACAAATGTTGAAGAATTAATTAATTTTATTGTTCCTGCAAAAACTTTAGCTGAAGTTCAAAGAATTTCAACTTTAGTTGAAGATGAAAATATAACTTTAAAAATTCAAAACAATAAAATTCTTTTTGAATTTGCAAATTTGGCTTTTCAATCAAGATTAATAGAAGGATTATATCCTAAATATCAGCAATTAATACCTGTTAATAATGATAAAAAAGTTATAATTGATAGATGTGAACTTATAAATTCAATAGAAAGAGTTTCTGTCATGGTTAATGACAGAACTAATGTTGTAAGATTTAATTTTAAACAAAATCAACTTGAGATAATGGCAGATACACCTGAAGCTGGTCGTTCAAAAGATTATATAGATATCGAGTATGATTTTGATGAAATTCTAACAGCATTTAACTATAAATATGTTCTTGATGCTTTAAAAAATATGGAATCTAAAAAAGTTGAGATAGAAATCTCTGATACTTTAGCAGCTGTGATTTTTAAACCTCAAGACGAAAAAGATAATTATATTTGTTTAATCATGCCTGTTAAGGTTCAATAGGAAAAATATGAAAGTAAGTGTTAAAACTCCAGCAACAATAGCAAATATAGGTCCAGGATTTGATTCTTTTGGTTTAGCTTTACCTCTGTATAACATAGTAACTGTTGAAGAAACTGTACTTCCTGGAACAGGTATTGAAATTAATATCATTAATGAAAAGAATAATGAAAATGATTTAATAGATATTCCTACCGATAAAAACAATATAGTCTATAAAGCGATTGAACTTTTATATAATTTTATAGGTCAAAATCCAACAGAATTAAAAATAACTATAAAAACTCAAATCCCTATATCAAGAGGTTTGGGTTCATCAGCTTCAGTTATAGTAGGCGGCTTAATTGCTGCAAATGAACTTTTAGGTCGTCCTGCGGATGAAAAAGTTTTACTTTCTATTGCAACTGAAATAGAAGGACATCCTGATAATATAACTCCGGCTTTTGTTGGTGGAATGACAATGGCCTCTTGGGAAGAAGACGGATCTGTTATATATAGGAAGCTTCCTTGGAATGATGAATGGAAATTAATAGTTTGTATTCCTGATTATGAATTAAATACTGAAATTTCACGCTCTGTTCTTCCTAAAGAAGTTCCTTTAATTGATGCTGTATATAATTTAAAAAGAAGTGCAATGTTTGTTGAAGCACTTTATACGAAAGATGAAGAACTTTTAAAAATGTCTTTAAAGGATAAAATTCACCAACCTTATAGGCAAAAACTTGTCCCTGGTATGACAGAGATTATGGATAATTTAAAACATACAAATGGTGTTATAGGAACAGTGCTTTGCGGAGCAGGACCATCGGTATTAATTATATATAATGGAATTGGAGTTAGTGAAATTAAAGAAATTGTTTCAAATAGTTGGAATTACTTTAATGTCAAAACTAACTTTTTAAATTTACCGATAGAAAAAGAGGGTGCAGTTAAGATTTTGTAAGGTAAAATTAAATGTTAAATTCCCCTTTTAAATTTGATTGTATTGTTGTAGGTGCTGGTCATGCTGGAATTGAGGCTTCAATTAGCGCTGCTCGTTTGGGTTTAAAAACTTTATTAACTACTTTAAATATAGATAATATTGGCTTAATGCCTTGTAATCCTGCTATTGGAGGTCCTGCAAAATCTAATTTAGTAAGAGAAATTGATGCTCTGGGTGGAGTTATGGCAGAACTTGCAGATAGTACATATCTTCAATTAAAAACTTTAAATTCTTCAAAAGGTCCCGCGGTAAGAGCTTTAAGGGCACAGTCGGATAAAAAAGAATATAAAACCCTTGCCAGACAATTTATAGAAAATGAAAAAAATTTAACCTTAAAACAAATTCAAATAGTTGAATTAATATCTAAAGATGGAAAAATACAAGGTGTTCGTGACGAATTAGGAATTGAATATTTTGCACCTTGTGTGATTTTAACAACAGGAACAAGTCTTGAAGGTAGAATTTATATAGGTTTAAAATCTTTTGAAGCGGGAAGATTAGGTGAGAGAAGCGCATTTGGTTTATCAGATTCTTTAAGAAAATTAGGTTTTAAAACAAGAAAATTAAAAACAGGTACTCCAGCCAGAGTTGATGGCAGAACGATAGATTACTCAAAACTTGAACTTCATCCGGGAGATGAAATTATCGATAATATGCCGAGATTTTTTAGTTTTAAACCAAATCGTCCAATAAGAAAACAATATCCTTGCTATTTGACAAAAACTAATGCAACAACTCATGAGATTATTAAAGCAAATTTAAATTATTCTCCATTATATCAAGGGCTTATAAAAGGGGTTGGACCAAGATATTGTCCAAGTATTGAAGATAAAGTTGTAAGATTTGCACATAATCCATCTCATCATATTTTTATAGAACCTGAAGGAAAAGATACATACGAAGTTTATATTCAAGGTTTTTCAACAAGTTTACCTATTGAAGCACAATTTAAAATGATTCATTCTTTAGTTGGTTTAGAAAATGCTTCCATAATAAAGCCTGCTTATGCGGTTGAATATGATAGTGTATGTGCTCTTGAGTTAGATTATGGTTTAATGACTAAAAAAATTAAAGGATTATTTTTAGCGGGTCAAATAAATGGAACTTCCGGATACGAAGAGGCTGCTGCTCAGGGTTTGGTTGCTGGAATTAACGCTTATAATTATCTTCAAAATAAAGAATATATTAATTTAGTTCGTTCAAATTCTTATATTGGAACATTAATTGATGATTTAATTACAAAAGATATTGATGAACCATATAGAATGCTTACTTCAAGAAGTGAATATAGACTTATTTTAAGACAAGACAATGCTGATTTAAGATTATCTGAAATTGGTTATTCAGTTGGTTTATTAAAAGAGGTTGATATTCAAAGAAAACGTTTTAAAGAAAAAGAAATCGAAAGGCAAATTGAAAAATTAAAGGATTTTAAAGTTAAATCTAATATAAAAAATAAAGAAATACTTTCAAAATATAATGAAAGCCTTGAGCTTGGAATAAATGGTTTTAATCTTTTAAAAAGACCAAACGTTAATTATAAAATCCTAAAAGAGTTAGGTTTTAAATCAAATATAGAAACAGATGATAATTATTTAATAAGAGATATAGAAGAACAAGCTGAAATTCTAATTAAATATGACGGTTATATTAAAAGGCAAACTGTTGAAATAAGTAATCATAAAAAAATCGAGGATATAAAAATCCCTGATGATATTGATTATAATTCAATTAAGCAAATTTCAACCGAATCAAAAGAAAAGTTAATTAAAATTAAACCAAAAACAATAGGACAAGCTTTAAGAATAGGAGGAGTAAAGCCTGCTGATGTCTCTGTTTTAATGGTTTTAATTGAACAACATAAGATAGTAAAAAAAATTAATTCACAAGTTTAAATATTTGATTACATATATAAAAAGTTTCTTCGCAAGTGTTTAATGGGAGCATATTATCTCCATCACAAAGCGCACAATCAGGGTTTGGATGTATTTCAAAAAATAATCCTTTTGCACCTGCTGCAATAGAAGATTTTGCAAGTAAAGGAACAAATTTTCTTTCTCCTGATGAACTTGCGCCATGTCCTCCTGGTATTTGAACGCTATGAGTTGCATCAAATATCATAGGGTAACCCAATTCATCTTGTATGATTTGAACTCCTCTCATATCAACAACAAGATTATTATATCCAAAAGAAGTACCTCTATCGGTAATTAAAATTTTATCATTTCCGCTTTCGACTACTTTTAGAGCTATTGATTTCATTTGATAAGGAGATAAGAATTGTCCTTTTTTAATATTAATGATTTTATTTGTTTTAGCTGCAGCAACAAGAAGATCTGTTTGTCTGCATAAAAAAGCAGGTATTTGGATTATATCCGCAACTTCTGCTGCAAGCTCAGCTTGAGAAGGTTCATGAATATCTGTTACAATAGGTACGTTTAATTCTTTTTTAATATCAGATAGAATCTTTAAACCTTCTTTTATACCTAATCCTCTATATGAAGATAAAGATGAACGATTTGCTTTATCAAATGACGTTTTAAAAACAAAATTTATATTTAAACGTGCGCAAATTTCTTTTAATTTTTTTGCTGTTGTATAACAAATTTCAGCACTTTCCATTGCGCATGGTCCTGCTAAAATTGTTAATTTATTTCCGCCTATTTCAAAATTATTAAGAGTTAGAGTTTTCATAAGTTTTATTATATAATAATTATTAATATTAGGGAAGTGAGGAAAAAATATGTGTGCAGTTGCCAAAACAACAGATGAAAAAGAAAAAGATGCTATTCAAGAAGGTAAAAATAAAGCTTTAAAAATGGCTTTGGATAAAATCGAAAAAGATTTTGGTAAAGGTTCTATTATGCGTCTTGGCGACAAAACGTCTGTAAATTGTGAATGTATACCAACGGGCTCACTTGCTCTTGATATAGCTCTTGGAATAGGCGGTGTTCCAAGAGGAAGAATAATAGAAATATATGGTCCGGAATCTTCAGGTAAAACAACTTTAGCTCAGCATATAGTTGCCAATTGTCAAAAAAAAGGTGGCATTGCTGCTTTTATTGATGCAGAACATGCACTTGATCCTGAATATGCTAAAAATTTAGGCGTAGATATTGATCAATTATTAATTTCTCAACCTGATACAGGTGAACAAGCTTTAGAAATTGCGGAAGAATTAGTACGTTCAGGTGCAATTGATGTTATAGTTATAGATTCAGTTGCTGCTTTAGTTCCTAAAGCCGAAATAGAACATGCTATGGATGAACAACAAATGGGTCTGCAAGCCCGTTTAATGTCTAAAGCTTTAAGAAAATTAACAGGTATTGTAGGTAAAACTAATACAACCGTTATTTTTATAAATCAATTAAGACAAAAAATTGGTATAATGTTTGGAAACCCTGAAACTACAACAGGCGGAAATGCTCTTAAATATTATGCTTCAGTTCGTCTTGATATAAGAAGATGTGATAGTGTTAAAAATAAAGATAACGAAGATATAGGAAACAGAGTTAGAGTTAAAGTGGCTAAAAATAAAGTGGCTCCACCTTTTAAAGTTGCTGAATTTGATATTATATATGGAAAAGGAATATGCGCTTTAGGTAATATTATTGATGTTGCTGTTAATTTTGATATTATCAAAAAAGCAGGTGCTTGGTTTAGTTATAATGATGAAAAATTAGGTCAAGGTAGAGAAAAAGCAAAAGAATTTTTAGCTGAAAATCCTGAAATTTTAGCTCAAATTGAAGCAAAAGTTAGAGAAAAAATTGCTTCTAAAAATAAACCTGAAGAAAAACCTGAAGAAAAAACTGAAAATTAATTTTACAAGCAATTTTTTTAGAAATAAATACTTTATAAATTTATAAGAGTTTATAAAGGAATAAGTATGGGTTTTGATTCAAGATTTTTATTAGCAAAAAAAACTGAAGCATCGCATGGTTATAGAAGCGGGATTTTAGCTAAAGGAATTGGAGAAATTTCTGGTGAGGCTGATTTAGCAAGAAGAATGAATACTACACCTTGGGCACCTTGGGCAAGAAATATCAAAGAAGCTGGTGCTTCTCCTAAAGAATGGTGTGCTGCTGATGATTTTCTTGCAAAAAGATTTGGAACTTTGGTTTCTTATGATAAAAATTATGCCAGAGGAACAACTAAAAAGATTGGTCGTTTTTCATCAAACGGTATTCAAAGTTTGTTAAAAAGAACAAAATCTGAATTAGGTGAATTTAATTTACTTAAAGGTGTAAATGAAATAATAGATGATTGTAATTTAAGAGGTACTTCTATTGAAACTTTAACTGATTTATATAGAATTGGTGGCAATTTAACTTTAGATGCTTCATCTTCTATAAAAAATATAAGCGGATTAAAAAATATAGGCAAATTAACAGTTATTGCTAAAAATCAAGAAGAAATGGAAGCATTTTTAAAGAAAATAGGCTTAATGGCACAAAACGGTGAAATGCTTGCAAAAATTAAAAATGGTGTTCATTTTGTAATGAAAAATTATTTGTAATTTTTAATATACTTGCAACATTAATAAATCCTTTTTATACTGATTTTATAAGATAAAAAAGGGTTAAAAATGAAAGGCATTATTCTTGCAGCGGGAGCTGGATCAAGATTATATCCGGCAAGTTTACCTATTTCTAAAATTTTGCTTCCGGTTTATGATAAACCGATGATTTACTATCCTATTACTACTTTGCTCTTAGCTGGAATTAAAGATATTTTAATTATAACTAATCCTTTTGATGTAGATAATTTTAAAAAAGTTTTGGGTGATGGAAGCTCTATTGGGGTTAAGTTTTCTTATGCTATTCAAGAAGTTCCAAAAGGAATAGCGGATAGTTTTTTAATAGCTGAAGAATTTATTGCCAATTTACCTGTTGCACTTATTTTGGGTGATAATATATTCCATGGGTTTGGTTTTTCATCTATGTTAAAAGAAGTTGGAAAGAGGGATTTTGGAGCGACTGTTTTTGGTTATCAGGTTCAAGATCCTGAAAGATTTGGTGTTGTCGAATTTGATAACAATAATAAAGCTATTTCTATTGAAGAAAAACCAAAAAATCCAAAATCAAATTATGCTGTAACCGGCTTATATTTTTATGATAATAAAGTTGTTGAGTATGCAAAAACACTTAAACCATCTCAACGAGGAGAACTTGAAATTACTGATTTAAATAAGATATATCTTGAAAAAAATCAATTAAAAGTAGAAATTTTAGGAAGAGGTTTTGCCTGGCTTGACACCGGAACTTTTGAAAGTTTGTTGCAGGCGGCTAATTTTGTTCAATCGATGGAAGTTAATACAGGTATGAAAATAGCTTCAATAGAAGAAGTAGCATATCGTATGGGTTATATTTCAAAAGAACAATTGCTTAAAATATCTGAAAAATATAAACAAAATGGCTATGGAAAATATTTAGAAAAAATTATTAGACTGAAATAATTTTATTTAATTCGTTTTGATTGCCTGTTTCTAATAGTTCATAGATTCTATCGATTTTATGATTAATATAATCTGCAACTTTATATCCTTCAGGTAAATCGTATAGAAGTGCTATCAGACTTAAAAAATAATCTTTTAAATCATTATATTCAAGTCCATCAATTGGAAATTTATTAAAATTACCAATTTTTTCATATACCGGTGTTATATTGAAAAAGAAAGATAAAGAATCTTTAAATCTTTTAATAATTTCAGGATTATTTCTTACAAATTCAGGTAATTCTTCACTTCTTTTTTCAAGGTCATTTTCAAAATCAATTAATGTAAATTGTAAAACACTTGCACATATATCTGCTTCTCTTGGATGTTCTTTATCATATTTTAAAACGGTTTTATCAATTTTTTCTTTATATTCTTGAGCTTTTTTATCATCAGTATAATCTCTATTTTTATTAAAGGTCACTCTTCCATAATGTATACATTCATCAATAAATAAACCGTTTTCTTTTGCCCAAGTGGCAATCTTTTTATTTATTTTTGTCGGAACTAAATTTAAAATTATACAATTTTCATTATTTGTTACACCAAAATAATTTTTGGGACTTAAGTTTTTAACATAATCCCACCCTTTACTTACAGCAGTCGAAAATTTTTCTCTTGCCCAAGGATTTTTTGTCCAAAATAATTCAAGAGCAGATATTTTTTCTTTTGGTACTGTTATCTTTAATGCCAGTTCTTCTTCACTTATACCACCACATTTTTTCATAAACTTAGAAAGATATTTTTTAACCGATAATCCTTCTTGAGTTTTATTCCAAGCATATACCATTGCTTCAGACATTTCGTCTTTAAATTCAGGATTTTCGCTTATAAAATCAGATTGTCTTTTACTTTGTTTGTAAATTGCTTCAGGGTGTTCTATATAATATTTTTTTAAACTTTCAGATATATGTTTTTTATGTGCATTACTTAAAGGACCTCTTGGAATAACAATAGGTTCACCTTCTTCTTTTTGTTTTTTTGCTTCTTTTGCTTCTTTTATTTTTATAGATATTTTTTCTCTAAAATTATCATTATATTTTTTATTAGATAATTTTAAAACATGCGCATAATGGCTATTCATTAATGGAATATTAAGTTTTTTTGCCATGGTGTAATATAAATTAAAATCCTTATTATTTTTTGAATTTTCATTTAAATATTTTGTAAGGTCATTGAGTGAAAAACCTTGTCCCCAATATAATTTTATTAATTGTAAAGTTAAATCTTCTTCATTAGAAAAAACATCAGATTTCCCTTCAAGATATTGACCTATAAAACTATCTTTTTGTGTTTCAATATCAAAAACAGAATTTACATTTTTGAATTCAGGATATTTTTCTTTTAATTCATCAAGAGAAAAGCAATCTAAAACACCTTTATATTTTTCAAAATGAATATCATATAATGATTTATTTTGAGGATTATTTTCTTTTAAGGTTTTTTGTATGGTTTCAAATATATCAGGCGGATAATATTCTTCTTTTAAATTTTCATTAACTTTAGATAAATCAAGACTATATCCTCCTAAAAAAGCCGGATAAAAATTTAAATTATTAATATTTTTATAATTTGTTTGATTTACTGTTTGTTTATTTTTAAAATTCTTGTTGGAAATAAAATTTTTTATTGGTTGTATATTTGAAATTTTCATAAATTAAAACCTTTTTATTTTTTATTGTAAATATATAAAAATATAAAATATAAAAAATTGCTAAAATATTGTAACAAAAACTTAATAATTACTACACTTGTAAAAGCTAATATTAAAGCTTTTTTCTAGTCTTAATGGGTTATTTTTTATTAAAACACTTACAATGATATTTTTTTATGATATAATATATGACAAAAGTTCGGTTGTTAGTTGTAAAATTCGCTAAGGAGGTTCTTATGGCAATTTCTACCCACAAGGAAAAGTCTCAGACTTCAATTAAATCAAAATTCAATGATGAGTTTCAACATTATTTAAAAAAACAATGTTTGAAAACTACATTCAATGGATTAGAGTTAGAAACATTTAGTTGGTACAAAAAGGTTTTGGGGTTGGCTTAATGAAAGATTAAAAAAGCGGGTTTTATAGGATACCCGCTTTTAAATTTATAATTTTTTGAATTTGATTTCATCATTAACAAAATCAATTTCTATTTTATCCCCATCTTTAAATACACCTTTTAAAAGCTCTTTTGATAAAGGATTTTCTATTAATTGTCTGATAGTTCTTTTTAGCGGTCTTGCTCCATACATAGGGTTATATCCTTGTATTGCAAGATGTTCTTTTGCTTCTTTGGTAATGAATAATTCTATTTTTCTTTCTTGTAATAGATTTTTTAAATATTCTATTTGTATATCAACTATTTTAGATAAGTTTTCCAAAGTTAAAGCATCAAAGAAAATTGTTTCATCAATTCTGTTTAAAAATTCAGGTTTAAAATATTCTCTTAATTTTTGTGTGATTTCTTCTTTTATTTGTTCTTTATTACCGGTATTTCCTTTTAAAACATTATCTAAAATAATATTTGAACCTATGTTTGAGGTTAATATGATAATGGTGTTTTTAAAATCAACAGTTCTTCCTTTTGAATCTGTTAATCTTCCGTCATCAAATATTTGAAGCATTATGTTAAATACATCAGGATGAGCCTTTTCAATTTCATCAAAAAGGATAACAGAATATGGTTTTTTCCTTACGGCAGAAGTTAATTGTCCGCCTTCATCATATCCAACATATCCCGGAGGCGCACCAATTAAACGTGCGGTTGAATGTTTTTCCATATATTCAGACATATCAATTCTAATAAGACTGTCTTCATCTAAAAACATAAATTTAGCAAGGGCTTTGGCAAGTTCAGTTTTACCAACACCGGTTGGACCTAAGAATAAAAATGTTCCAATAGGACGTTTAGGATCTTTAAGCCCGCTTCTTGCTCTTCTTATACTATCGGAAATTATTTCAACAGCTTCATCTTGACCTATTACTTGTTTGTGAAGAGTATCTTCCATTTGGATTAATTTTTGACTTTCTTCTTCAACAAGCTTAGAAACAGGCACTCCTGTCCATTTTGAAATGACTTCTGCAATGTCTTCTTCGTCTATTTCTTCTTTTAATAAAGTGTTTTTATGTTCTTTAGTTTTACAATTTTTTAATTCTTCAAGTAATTCAGGTAATTTTCCGTATTGTAATTTTGCTGCAAGTTCAAGATTATATTCTCTTTGAGCACGTTCAATTTCGTGTTTTACTTGTTCAATTTCTGTTTTAATTTGAACCTCTCCTTTTATTGTAGACTTTTCTTTTTCCCATTGTTCTTTTAAAACATTTGCTTTTTTTTCAGTTTCATCAAGTAATTTTTGGACTTTTTCAGTTTTTTCTTTGTCATTATCATCCTTAAGTGATTGCAATTCAATTTGCAGTTGGAGTTTTTGACGTTCCAATTTATCAAGTTCTTCAGGCATTGAATCAATTTCAATTCTTATTGCACTTGATGCTTCGTCTATTAAATCAATTGCTTTATCGGGTAAAAATCTGTCTGTTATATATCTTGATGATAATTTTGCAGCTGCAACAAGAGCTGAATCTTTAATTCTTATGCCATGGTGAACTTCATATTTATCTTTTAAACCTCTTAAAATTGAAATTGTGTCCTCAACAGAAGGTTCATCAACTAAAATTGGTTGGAAACGACGTTCTAAAGCCGGATCTTTTTCTATATATTTACGATATTCATTTACTGTTGTAGCACCGACCGTTCTTACTTGACCACGAGCTAACATTGGTTTTAAAAGATTTCCGGCATCTGCTGTGCCTTCTGCTCCGCCAGCGCCAACAACTGTGTGTAATTCGTCAATAAATAAAATAATTTGACCGTCAGACTTTTCAACTTCTTTTAATACTTTTTTTAATCTTTCTTCAAATTCACCTCTAAATTTAGCACCTGCTATTAAAGCACCCATATCAAGTGAAATCAAAGTTGTATTTTTTAAACTTTCAGGAACATCTCCTCTTATAATACGTTGAGCTAATCCTTCAACAATCGCAGTTTTTCCAACTCCGGCCTCACCAATTAAACAAGGATTATTTTTTGTTCTTCGATTTAATACTTGAATAATCCTTCTTATTTCTTCATCTCTGCCTATAACAGGGTCAAGTTTTCCCATTGAGGCTAGTTTTGTTAAATCTGTTGAAAATTTTTCAAGTATTTTATAATCTTCATCGGCATTTTTGTTGTCCACTTTTTTATCCCCCCTAATATTTTTCATGGCGGTTAAAATTTTTTCTTTAGTTAAAGAAAATTTATTAAAAATTCTTTCGATATCAAAATCTTTTATAGTTGTCATAGCGAGCAAAATATGCTCAGCTGTAACAAATTTGTCTTTTAATTCTTCAGCTTGTTTTTTAGCTTCTTCAAAAAGAGTGAGGCAATTTTTGCTAAAATAAATTTTATCATTTATTTCTTCTGTTGTTGGAAAATTATTTATAATATTCAAAACATCATTTAAAAAAAGATTATTATTTAATTTCAATTCATTAAATAACATATTAATTGAATCTATTGCTGAATTATTCATTGCATATAGGATATGAGCCGGTTCAATTAATGTATTATGTTTTTCAATGGCTGTATTTTGTGCATTATAGATTAGTTCTTTTGTTGAATCGGTGTAATTATCAAACATAATTTAATCCTTTCTTATATTTTTATTTTATAAGGTTTTTTAAAAATTTTTCTAAAATTAATGTTATTTTAATTGTTTGAAAATTATTCTATAATATCGATATGAAAAAAATTTTATTTTTATTGATTATAATGTTGTTCCAAAATGTCTTAGCAATTGATGAACTAAAGGACGTTGGTATTGCTAAATATGCAGTTTTAGAAGTTTTAGAAGATAATGTTCCTTTAAGAGATAAGGCAAATGAAAATGCAAAGAGAATAACCCATCTTTATAAGGGGAGCGTACTATTTGCTGATAAAGAAAATAAGGATTATTTTAGAGTTGAGTTAAAAGAAAATAAATATTTTTGGATAAACAAAAAATATGTTGATGTTCAAGCTATAATTCCTGAAAAAAGAATAGACAATGTTAAAAAAATAACGTTTAAAGAAGAAAAAAATAAGTATAAATTAAATATAGAGACAGATTTTAAAAGTACATATATCGTAAATGAAAACGGAAATAATCTTGATTTTACGTTGTATGATAATTATTTTGATCCAATAGAGACTAAAATTTCTAATAAAAATAGTGCTTTTGAATTGCCTTTAATGTTTGTTAACGATTTAAATATAAAATATAAAAATGATAAGCCCTTATTTGGTTATGATGTTGAAAGCTATGAAGATGGCTATATTTTAACAGTTAAAAAAACTCCAAAAATTAATCATAACAGACCTTTAAAAAATATAAAAGTAACTCTTGATGCAGGACATGGCGGAAGTGAAAAAGGGGCTTGTTGTTTTGGCTTGGAAGAAAAAAATATTAATTTACAAATAGTTAAAAAATTAAAAAAAGAATTTAAAAAACAAGGTGCGAAGGTTTATCTAACAAGAAAAAGAGATAAAAAAATTGATTTATATGATAGAATTTCCTATGCAAAAGAAAAAGACAGTGATATTTTGCTTTCAATTCATCAAAATTCATTACCTAACCCTAAAAATGTTGATAAAAAACATGGTGTTGGAACTTATTATTATCATCCTCAAGCAAAGCTTCTTGCTCAAAAAATTCAAGAAAATTTAATTTCTGCAACAAAATTTAGAGATGACAAAGTTAATTATGCTTCTTTCGCGATAACCAGAGCTAGTTTGCCTGTGAGTGTATTAATTGAGTGCGGATATATTATAAGAAAAGAAGAAGCTGAAAAAATATCAGATAAAAAATTTCAAAAAATTATAGCTAAAGCAATTACAAACGGTTGTGCACAATATTTAAAAGATAGATATTAAGCTGTTGTTGGGTCGTTAAATATAATTTTGGCATTTTTTAATATATTATCTTGTTTTATTTCTCTATAATAATCTTTTGCTAAAATTTGACTCTTAGATATAAATTCCATACCATTTTCGTTTAAAATTGCTAATAATTCTTTTGAATTCATAAAATAATCTTTTACTTTAATGTATAGGTTAAAGTTTTTTGTTTTTTGGGATAATTTTGAGTAAATAAATTTAATAGCGTCTGTTAAATATATGTTGTATGCAAAATCTATTGTAAAATTAATATAAAAATCATGGTTGTTTTTGGTTGCAACTTCAAAATATCCGAGAATTTTGTTTTCATCGTTATAAAATACATACTTATAACATTTATTTAAAAATTGATAATTTTGTCTTGCAAATAAAAATCTGTTAAAGGAATTAATGCCTTCATTGTAAAAATTGCATACTTCTTTAACCATTTCCTTTTTAAAAGGTTTTAAAAAAAGAGAATAACTTGTATTAATTGAATTAATTTTATAGAGGTATTCAAACCCGCAATTTCTGAAATTTAAGTCATTTCTGAAAATATTTAATAAATCAATTTGTTTTTCATCTACTACAACATAAAAGGAATTTGCTCCCATTGCTCTGTATCTTGAGATAACATAATTTACAAGCTGATGAGCTATATCGGTTGAATTTTCTTCTAAAATCAATTTTGTTATTTTAAAACGGGTGAAACTTTTAGAATCTTTATCCAGGGTAATTAATCCTTGGTTTTTTTTGTCAACAAGGGCAACAAAACTTTCATTTGCAAATTTTAATCTTAAAGGCAAAAGATGATTTATAAAACACAAAAATTCCCTAACAGGGTTTAAATTGCAATTAACAAAAACTATATTTTTAATTTCAATCATACTTTATTATAACTTATTTATAACATTTTTGATAAGCCCAAGCGTTGTGATTATGGATTGATTCGAATGCTTCCATTTCAACTTCATAAAAAATAATTTTTTCGTTTTCGTTTAATTTTATAACTACATCTCTTATAACATCTTCTACAAATTTGGGATTTTTATAGGCTGTTTCTGTAACAAACTTTTCGTCTTGACGTTTTAAAAGAGGGTAAATTTCGCAAGATGCACAATTTTCAGCCATTTTTATCAAATCTTCTATCCAGATTTGTTCGTTTTCACCATAGCTTATTTTAATCTTTAAAACAGCTCTTTGATTGTGGGCCCCAAAATCTGATATTTCTTTTGAACAAGGGCAGAGTGTCGTGATTGGAACATGTACTATAAGATAAAATTTATAGTTACAATTTTCATCTAATTCCCCTTCAAAAGCACAGTCGTAGCACATTAGAGACTCCAGTTTGCTAATTGGTGCTTTCTTTTTTATAAAATACTTGAAACTAAATTTTAGATATGAACAAGTGGCGTCTAATCGGCGTTTCATGTCAAATAAAATAGGCTCAATGTCGTTTGCAAATAGTCCTTCTTTTTTGTAGTGATTTAAAATTTCAATAAAACGGGACATATGAGTGCCTTTGTAATGTGAAGGCAGACTTACAGACATTTTTGCTTTAGCGTATACTGTTTCAAGTTCGGGTTTTTCAGTATTTGTTTTCCTTTCAATTTTTAGAGGAATTTCTACGTCTTTAACGCCAACTTTTTGAATGGGAATATTTCTTAAATCTTTTTGATTTTGTATATCTTTAATCATCAAAGCTATTTTTTTCCAGTGCCAAAAGTAATTTCAAGGCAGCTATTCTTTGAGTTTTCGGGTCCGCTTGTCTTAACATTTCTACTGCTTTTATCATGACCGGATCGTTGTCATACCAGCGATTACCTTTTCCTTGATATTGAGTAACGATTTGATAAATTCTTTCAATGACATCCTGAGCCACATCTTCTTGCAACTTAAGCATATAATCTTTTGCTTGTTCTTTTTGCTCATCGGTTGATAGCTTTAAAAGCTCAAGCGCTTCTTTTAAAATCGGGTCTTTATCGTACCAACGTTTGCCGTAGTTTTCTTTTTCACTCATAAGTCTGCCTTTCTCTTGACTAAGTATAGCAAATTTTTAAAAAATTTAAAAGTTAAAATCATTAATTTAATTCCACGATAATTTTTAAATATACCCAGATGACTAATTTTATTTTACATTTTTAATTCATAAAATAATTCTTAAATTAAGGAGAACAAAACTAATGCAAAATCAAAAGAGTATGTTTATGACCCCGCCGAAGGTTGAACTTGAGGAATTACAGAATTTATTTTTTCAGCTTTGTACAAAAACTTGTAATTTAAAATGTAAACATTGTTATATTGAAAGAAATCTTTTTAGAAATGATGAAGATTTTATTGCTTTGGATAAAATAAAACAATCTTTATTGCTCGTAAAAGGAAAAAAGTTAAATTCAATATATTTAACAGGTGGAGAACCTTTAATGCATCCTGATTTTAATCAGATTTTAAGAATGTGTCTTAAGGTTTCTAATACAACTGTTATGTCAAATGGCGTAATGATTAATGATAAGAAAGCCAGATTTTTGAGAAAAATAGATGATGAAAGCCAATTTGAAACAATTTATAGGATAAGCCTTGATTCTGTTGATGAAATAGAAAACGATGAATTGAGAGGCAGAGGAAGTTTTAGAAAGGCTTTGTGCGCTATTATGAGCCTTTTAAAGTATGAGTTTAATCCGATAATTAGCGTTGTCAATTATAAAAATCGACCAAAGGAAGAAATTTTCAGAGAATTTAGAGATTATTTTTCTAAAAAGGGATTTGACTTGGAAGATATTAATTTAAAAATTATTCCTTTCTTTTCAAAGTCTGATGAAACTAGTCAAGTTGAAATGATTGAAAATATACAAATTAAAAAGCTTGATTGTTATAACTCAAGGGTTGTATCTCAAAACGGTGTATATTCTTGTCCTATGCTTGTTGATGATTATAGAGCAAGGTTAGGTTCATCTTTAAGTAATTATTCAAAAATTAATTATTTAGATTGTGAAAAATGTACGATTTGCACTAAAACTAATCAAAAAGTTCAAGTTAACGATTGGATGTAGACCCGAGCGAAGCGAAACGTAGTGCGACTGCACACGTTGAGCAAAGCGAGGGCAGAGGTGTGCGCAGCACGTAGGCAAGAGCGTGGAGCTCATGCCAAGTGCGTAGTCCATACCGAGAGCGAAGCGAAACGTAGTGCGACTGCACACGTTGAGCAAAGCGAGGGCAGAGGTGTGCGCAGCACGTAGGCAAGAGCGTGGAGCTCATGCCAAGTGCGTAGTCCATACCGAGAGCGAAGCGAAACGTAGTGTAATACTTAGTTTGTTAAAATTTTCTAGGCTTAAGATTTCACATTGAGCCTAAGAAAAACTATGATAAAATGATTTTATGAAAACTTTTTGTATAAAGTCGCTTGGTTGCAAACAAAATCAGCTTGAAGGGCAAATTATTCAAAATGAGTTGGAAAATTTCGGTTTTAAGCAGGCTAAATTGGAAGATGCTGATATTTATATTTTGAATTCTTGCACAGTTACTTCTCATAGTGATTCACAGGCAAAATATCTTCTAAATCTTGCAAAAAGAAAAAATCCAAAAATTAAAATTGTTCTTGCAGGTTGTATATCTCAGACATATATGCAACATCAGAATTTTGATTATTCTGATATAGATTTAATATTGGGTAATAAAGAAAAAATAAATATTATTGATTATATAAATAAACTTTTTGATGATGAGCATTCATTTTTTGTTCAAAATATCTTTGAACAAAATGAATTTGAGAATAAATTTTTAAATAATCCTAAATCAACAAGAGTAAGTGTAAAAATACAAGACGGATGCAATAATCGTTGTTCGTATTGCATAATTCCTTATGCTAGGGGGAATTCGCGTTCTAATTCCGTTGAGAATATAATTTCTCAAATAAATTTAATAATTGAAAAAGGAATAAAAGAAATAGTACTTACCGGTATTCATATTGGACAGTGGGGTTTAGAAAACGGGAAGACTCTTTTGGATTTATTAAAAGAAATTGAAAAAACTGAAATTCCTCGTTATAGATTAGGTTCTTTGTATATTGATGAGATTAGCGATGAGATGATTAATTTTTTAAAGAATTCTAAAAAATTTTGTCCTCATTTTCATCTTTCTTTGCAATCTTTGTCAGATTCGGTTTTGAAACGAATGAATAGAAGATATGATGCTAATGAAGCTATGAATTTAATTGAAAAACTCCATAAAAATTTCGAAAATCCTTATTTGGGATGTGATATTATAGTTGGATTTCCGGCTGAAACTGATGAAGAATTTAAAGAAACATATAACAATTTGAAAAAGGCTAAACTTTCATCAATACATTGTTTCCCTTATTCTAAAAGAGAAAAAACGCCTGCTTATTATATGAAAAATCAGGTTCAAAATAGTGTTAAAACGGATAGAGTTAAGATGATTTCCGAGCTATCAGAAAAATTGCATAATGATTTTTTGAAAAAAAATAAAAATAAGTGTGCTGAAATTTTAATAGAAAAGAAATCAAAAAAAACAGGCTTCTATACTGCTATAACAAGAAATTACATAAAAATTAATATAAAAGATGAAAGAAATGATTTGCAACATACTTTAAAAATGGTAAATTTAAAAGATTTTGAGCTAATGTAAATAAATGTAACAAAAATATATATTTTTGATATATCGTTTTCAATTTTGTTTTTATTTATATGTAAGTATAAAAGGTAAACACAATGGATAGTCGTACAAGTTCAATTTTAATTAATTTGGATTTAAATGTAAGCTCCGGATTAGTTGCAAATCAATATAGCTCTTCGAAAGCGGAAATTGAAGAAGCTTCAAAGGGCGATAAGCTTAAAACATATAAAAATTTACGCCAGACTTTAAGAGAATGTTATTTAACAGGTTCTTTGAAATATGGCAATAATTTTGTAATGTAGCTTATAAGTCATAATTTTGAATAAAGCCATATCTGGTATCGTTATCGGCTGTATTTATTCCGCCTCTTAGGCGTCTGTTTAAATTACGTGCTTCTTCTTCGTATTTTCTTATATTTATCCCTTTTTTTTCAAGCTCTGTTACTTTTGGAGAAAAACGAAGTAAACATTTTTTGCAAGTAAAACCTGTTTTTTCATCATCTTCAAGTTCGACTCCGCAAAATCTACATTTTATAAGTATTTTTGGTAAAACCGTAAACAATCTTCCTCTTGAAATTAAATCTTCAAGATCGTTTTTGGAAATATTGCAAGCTTGGACTATATCTTCAAGAGGTACTTTGTCTTTACCGGTAGATATAACAAAATTTCTTATAGAATCGATTAGTTCTAGTTCTTTTTTAAAGCACTCCTCGCAGACTTCCCTACCGGAATTTTTAAAAAATAAGGTTCCGCACTTTTTGCAGTTTATTAATCCATCTCTTGCCATATAATTAATTTTAGCAATTTTTAACAAAAAATCAAATAAAAATACTGTTTTAAATAAAAAGCTTGTATTAATAATAATTTTTATATACAATAAGATTATTAAAATTTTGATAGTGAGAGTGTATTTAAAAATATTGCCTGTTAAGTTAATTTCATTAAGTGATGGGAATAATAAAATAATAGAAAGATTATTTTAATGTATACGAACAAGTGTATTAAATGTGGTAAAGAATTTGAAACCAAGAACCCCAAAAGGGTAATTTGTCCTGACTGTTTATATCCTGAAAGATTAACAGAATCCTCTGCTCCAACGGATGAAAATGGCGTGGTACAGGATTATTCAAGAGGTTATAGTGCAGGTTCAGGTAATCCTGAAGGATATTCAAGGCGATATAATAATAGACCCCAAAACTCTCAAGGCGGGTATAACAGACCAAAAAATAATTCTTTTCAAAAAAGGGATGGCAATAAACGTCCTCAAAGACCTAACCAAAAAGGCAATTTTAAACGTCCTCAAAAGCCGAATAAACAAAGACCTTTGCTGATAAATAAAGAGCAATTGGCTCAAATTGAAGAGATGTACAAAAAAATGTTACCTTTACCAAATCCGGATGCTCATGAAGTTATTGCTCAAGCTATTGAATTAGAACCAAAGAAGGTATTTTTTGGAATTAATTTGATAAGACAAAAAATGATGCTTCCTAAGGTTCAGTTCCCAAAAAGAAAACTCGCTATAACTCCTGACCAGATGATGGCCATTAAGAATTTATATGAACCTTTGTTACCTTTACCACCTATCGGATGTCATAAAATTCTTGCTGCTCAATTAAAAATGGATGAGTGGAGAGTTCATGTTGGAATTGGTTTAGTTAGAAAACAAATGGGACTTGATAGATGGAATCAAGATAGAGAAGATTGCCCCGAAGAATTTAAGAAAAAAGCATAAATATTACAATATGTAACAAAATATAATTTTCTTCTAATTTTTTGTTAGAAAATGCCGATACCTTTAGTAACGAGAAAGGTGTGCATATTGATGAAAGATGAAAAATTAACATTAGAGGAAAGCAGATTGGCAAGTATTTTAAGAAATGAAATTCTTAAAAGCTCTGAAAATGTTGTTAAGATTCCTGAAAAAACTGATTTATCAAAGTTTGAGTTAATTTCAGAAAATAAAAAGCCTTATATTTCTCCAATTTTTTCAATGAATGAAGATGAAATTCTT
This sequence comes from Candidatus Gastranaerophilales bacterium, assembly GCA_944324485.1. GTDB lineage: Bacteria > Cyanobacteriota > Vampirovibrionia > Gastranaerophilales > Gastranaerophilaceae > RUG14156. The sequence continues at coordinate 97,287 of CALUWM010000002.1, forward strand.
GCATTTGTTGAAGAATTTGAAGTTTCTGAATTGGCAACATTATCTGTTGCAGAATTAAACAGAATTGGTGAAGTTTTGGGTGTGGATCCTAAAATTTTGGTCGAAGGAGAGGATTAGTTGAATTAATTAATAGATTCAATTAATTCAATCGAATTACCATCGGGGTCAAGCAAGAATGAAATTCTTGTTTTGACCTCTTTCATATAAAAAGGTTCGATTTCCCACTTGTATCCTAATTTTTCCATTTTTTCACTTATTTTATCAAGATTTTCACACAGGAAAGCAAAATGTCCAAAGGAATTACCGGTTTCATATTTTTCCGGAGTTTTATCATTAATGGTAAGTTCTAATTCAATTCCTGTTTTTTCATCAGTTAAATATTGCAAGAAACAATCTTCAAGACGAATTCTTTTTCCTTTTTTTAAACCTAATAATTCACAATAAAATTTGATTGATGCTTCTTCATTTTTAACCCTTATCATTGAATGTAAAAATTGCATATTTTCTCCTTAAAAATTATTTTCTGTTTTTTCGCAAATAATGTGTCCGATTGCTATATGTAGTTCTTGAATTTGCTCAGTTTTGTCACTTGGAGCATTAATTTCGCAATCAACATCAAGTTTTGTTTTATTTTTTCCTGTTAAAAGAATTATTTTCATTTCTTGTTTTTTTGCTTGCTCTATTGCCTTAATTATATTTTTGCTTTTACCACTGGTTGAAATTGCAAAAAGTACATCGTTTTTTTCTCCTAAGCCTTCTATTTGTCTTTGAAATATATTATCAAAGGAAAAATCATTACCAATGGCCGTTATAGTAGAATTATTTGCACACAAAGAAAGGGCAGGCAGTGATTTTCTTTCTTTTTTAAATTTTGAAATAAATTCGCAGGCAAGATGGTTACAATCGCTTGCGGAACCGCCATTTCCACAAAAAAGAACTTTATTTTTATTTTTAAATGATTCAGTCAAAATATAAGAGGCTTTATTAATTTTTTCAATTTCATTTTTTAAAAGTTTAAAATTTTCAATTCTTTTTTCTATATTTTCCATTTTATTTACCTTTTTTAAATAGAACAACTGTTTCAATATGATAAGTATAAGGAAAAAGGTCAACTCCTTGTATAAAATCAGGCAAAAATCCTATTTTTTTTAATGTCTCCATATCCCTTCTTAAGGTTACAGGGTTACAAGATACATAGATGATATTATTTGAAATATCTGCTATATTTTTAAGACCTTCTTCATCGCAACCGCTTCTTGGCGGATCTAGAATTGTGTAGTCAAAAATTTTGTTATCTTTTTTGAAATCTTCAAAAAATTTTTTAGCATCTCCGCAAAAGATTTCATAATTTTCTATGTTATTTAATTTATAATTTTCTTTTGCCATTTGTGTGGCGTTTTGGCTTTCTTCAATTAGGGTTATTTTTTTTGTTTTATCACTTACAAAAATCCCTATTGCGCCAACCCCCCCATAAGCATCCAATATGGTTGAATTTTCTTTTATATTGTTTTTTACAATTTTGAATAATTCAATTATTGCAAATGGATTTACTTGAAAGAAACTTGTAGCACCTATTTTAAAGGTTTTATTTTCTAATTTCTGTAAAATGTAATCTTCACCTGTAATTTTAATCGTTTTGTTTCCTAAAATGCAATTTGTGTTTTTATTGTTTAAATTAACAAAAATACCTTTAATTTCTTTAAATTCATTTGAAATTTTATTTGAAAAATCTGTTATATCACCTTTGATTTTTTGATATTTTTTTTCGTCAACATTTAAAACAAAAATTAAAAGAATCGAATTGTCAGATGAGCTAATTCTTGCAATAACGTGTTTTAACAATCCTTGTTGTTTTTTTTCTATATAACAGCCTAATTTGTAATTTTCTCTTATAAATTTTGATATTTTGTTTATAATATCAGGTTGTATCGGACAGAATTTTATATCTGTAATATCATGGGAATTTTCTTTAAAATAACCAAGCAAAACTCTTTTTGAATTTTTTGTTTCACGTGCCGGAAATTGAATTTTATGTCTATACTCTTTATTTTTTGAACTTTTTATTATAGGTAAAATCAGGTTTTTTTCATTTTTAAAAATATCTTTTAAAATATCTTCTTTAAGTTTGATAGAATAATCATATTCACAAATCTGCATTTGACAGCTTCCGCAGGCATTATATAAAGGACAAAATGGCTTTATTCTTTCCTTTGCCGGTTGTATTATTTCAATAATTTGCCCTCTTGCAAAATGTTTGTTTAGTGAGGTAATTTTTATTTTTAATTTTTCATTTGGCAGGCAGTTTTTGACAAAAATAACGAAATTATTTTCACCGTATCGGCATAACCCTTCTCCTTGGGGGGTCATTTTCTCAATATTAACTATAATTTCATCATTAATTTTCATTAATATTTAAAATACCTGTCAAAATCCACATCATCAAAAGAGCATAAAAGTTGGTAAATTTCATCTTCTTCATTTAATCTTTGGTAGTTGTATTCGTCAAAACGCCAATATTTTGGATTTAAGCCTGAACATCTTATAATATTGTGTTCATATAAAAGTTTTAGCTTTTTTTTGACAATTCCAATATCTATTCCTACTCTTTTTGCTAATTCTACTGCTGTTATACCTTCAGGGTTTGAATATTTTTCAGGGGTTAGAAACATAAGCTCTAACCCTACTTGTTTTAAATCTTTGTCTTCATTTTCATAATCATATTCAAACATACTTTAATAATACCCTAAATTGTGTTAATATTTAAGTATGAAAAAGTTTTTCTTAAGCATACTTTTTTTATTTTTTGCTGTTATGCCTTCTTTTGCTATTAATTTCGGTTCATATAGAAGTGAAACAGATTATGGTTTAATAGACGGCTTTAAATGGAATTTCTTTAATCGAGAAAAAGGTCAACCGCTTGTTCAAATAAAATCGGAGACAAAGGAAGAACAAGAAAGAATAGAGAGAGAAAAAAATAAGCCAAAAGAAGAACAAGATGATGTTCAGTTGTATAGATTTATGACCGAAGATATTGTTGTTTATTAAGTTTTTTTATTTTACAAACTCTTAACATTATTGAAATTACATCTAAGTAATATATTATATTATTGGGGAGTATTCTACTCGGATATTGAATTAGTAATGGATAAAATCAGTGAATGAACATGTTAAATTATTAATCGAAGATATTAAAAGACTTTGGTTAAAACTGGATATAAATCAAAAATTTTCAATTGCCGCACTTTTAGTTGCAATGTTTGTTGTGGGAGTATTTTTTATAGTTAAGGCAACTGAACCAAATTGGACTGTTTTATATTCGGATTTAAGCAAAGAAGATGTTGCTGCCATAACTGAAAGTTTTAAAAAAAGCGGTCACGCATATAAACTTTCTGAGGATAAAACAGCAATTTTAGTCAGAAATCAAGATAAAGAGGATTTAAGATTTTTTGTAGCAGAAAATGATTTAATTCGTGATACAACTGGCGGATTTGAACTTTTAGACGATTTACAGCTTGGTTCTACCGATTTTAAAAATAAACTTACAAAACAGAGAATTTTTCAAGGTGAACTTACTCGTTCAATTGAAAAAATAAACGGTGTTTCAAAAGCGAGAGTGCAATTAGCAGAACCTGAGCGTTCAATTTTTTCTGATGAAGATGAAGAACCTTCAGCAAGTGTTGTTTTAATATTAGAACCGAATGTTAAATTAAAACCCAGCCAAATTTTGGCTATTAAAAATCTTGTTGCTTATTCTGTTCCGAGATTAACAAACGACAGAGTATTTTTAACCGATCAATTCGGCAATGTTTTATCAGAAGATGTTTCCAAAAATTCTTCTGATATGCAAAGCTATAGAACAAACTTTGAAAAAGAAGCGGCTAAGAAAATTAAAGATACTCTTGAAACAATAATGGGAAAAGATAATGTTTCCGTTCAAGTTTCAACTGTTATGGATTTTAATCAAACAAGAGCGACTATAGAAAGCTATACTCCAAATAAAGACAGTGATTCCGGAATTGTAATTTCCCGTCAAGGAGAAAAAGAAGTTTATTCCAATCCGAAAGATTTACCGAGCAATCAAAAAGAAAAAGAAAATGTTGATAATCCTAATCAAACACAAGCACAAATAAATGCACAAAATCAAATGAATAACATTAATTCGGCACAAAATCAAAATCCTACACTAAATCAAGCCGAAGGAGCTTCTGCTGCTCAAAATGTCGCTGAATTACCTTTAAATCAAACTCCGGCTAAAACAACAAATTATGAAGATGAAAATTACGGAGCAAATTCTGATGATGTCCGCAAATTAAGTTACGAAAAAGAAAAATCGGCAACAACTTATGCGGTTACGAAAGAAATTAAGCAGGTTGTATATGCTCCGGGTTCTGTTGTTCGCATGAGTGTTGCAGTTGCTGTTAATAAAATTTTAACTGATGATGAAAAAGAAGAAATAAAAGCTCTTGTAGCAGCTGCTGCCGGTATGGATTATTCAAGAGGCGATGTAGTAAGCGTTTCCAGTCTTAAATTTACGGGAATTGATAATACAGAAGAATTAAAACAAGATAAACAAAGACAACAAGAATTTATAATGGAGATTTTAACATTTATATTCAAAAACGTATCTCCTGTATTTATAATTTTAATATTGGGACTTATTGCACTTCATAATTTCGGTAATATATTTAAAGCTCCTAAGCCAAAAGAGGAAGAAATTGAAAAAGAAGAGGAGCCGGAAGACATTTTGCCTTCGTTTGATCCATATCTTGCACTTCAACAAAATCAAACCAACAATGAAGACTTTTATCAACAAGATATACAATATACTTCAGCGATTGATAAAAAGAAAAGCGAAATCATTAATTCAATTCTTGGAAATCCTGAAGAAGCAGCCAGAATTTTAACTTCATACATAAAAGAATAAGAAAGAAAACCAATGGCAAATATTCGTATAGAAAATATGACACCCACTCAGAAAGTTGCAGCTCTTTTAATAACGCTGGGGCCTACTGCTGCATCTGAAATTATGAAAAATATTGAAGATGATAATGCTTTAGAACAGATAACAATAGAAATTGCCGGACTTTCTAAACTGCCTCAAGAAGTTATTGAAGCTGTTGTTGATGAGTTTCATACAGTTTTTCAAGCATCTTCTATGCTTGCTGCCGGAGGTATGAATTATGCTCGTGAGTTATTGGAAAAGGCATATGGCGCAGCTGAAGCAAATAATATTTTAAACAGATTGGTTACAATTTTAAATTCTAATCCATTTCAATTTTTTAATGAAGCAGACCCTGTTCAGCTTGCAACTTCTTTTCAAAATGAAAACCCTCAATTAATTGCGCTTATTTTGGCTTATTTAAAACCTGAACAATCTGCAAGAGTGCTAAATTGTCTTGCTCCTAATATTCAACATAAAGTAGCTTTGAAGATTGCTCAAATGGAGACAACTAACCCAGAGGTTATATCTGAGGTTGAAAAAATAGTTGAATCAAGATTTTCAAATGTTGTTGCATCTGATTTTTCGAAAGCCGGAGGTACAAAAGCTCTTGCAAGCATTTTAAACAGTACGGATAGAGCTACCGAGAAGAACGTTATTGAAATGATGGAACTTGAAACACCTGAATTAGCGGAAGATGTAAGAAGTTTAATGTTTGTATTTGAAGATATTATTCAACTTGATGATTCTTCTATTCAAAGAGTTTTAAGAGAAGTAGATTCAAGAGATTTGGCTACATCGTTGAAGGGTGCCAAAGAAGAAGTTAAAAATAAGATTTTGAAAAATATGTCAGAACGTGCTCAAGGTGTGCTTTTGGAAGATATGGAATATATGGGACCTGTTAGAACAAAAGAAGTTCAAAAGGCTCAATCAAAGGTTGTTGGTGTAATTAAAGCACTGGAAGCTGTCGGTGAAGTTACAATATACCGTGGAAGCCAAGAGGATGAGTTAATTGAGTAAGTTAAAGCCTAATGATATAAATTTTAATGATGATTTTGTTGTTGTAGAAACTGCTAAAATAAACATTCCGGATAAAGAACCTGAAAAAGTGGTCGTAGAGGAAGATATTGAAGATAAAGAAGTAGAAGAAGCACAGCAAAAGGCTGATTTAATTTTACAGGATGCTTATAAAAAAGCTAAAGATGCTGTTGAAAGAGCCGAGTCTGAGGCAAGAAAAATATTATCAGAAGCTAAAGAAAAAGCTAAATTAGAATGCGAAGAATTAATTTCAAATGCTAATAAAAATGCTCAAGAAATTTTGGATTCTGCTAATAAAGATGCAAAAAATCTTGAAGAATTAACTAAAAAGGAAACCGATGAACTCTTAGAAGCTTCAAAGGAACAAATTGAAAAGGCAAGAATTGAAGCCACAAATGAAGGATATAAAGATGGATACCAAGATGCGTCAATAAAAATTCAAGAAGAGTTGGAAGAAAAAATTGAAAGTTTTGAAATTTTTTGCAGAAATCAGTACGACATAAAAGATAAAATTATAAAATCCGCTTCTAAAGATATTTTGGATATTGTCATAAATATTTCAAGAAAAATTTTGCACAAACAAATTGATGCTGAAGTTTTAGGTAAAATAATAAAATCCACTATATTGCTTTTTGAAAAAAAAGAAGATATCAATATAATTTTAAGTGAAAAGTATGCGAGATTATTGTTTGAAATTCAGAAAAAATCTATTAATAAAGAAATTGATTTTGAATTTGAAGATTTTAAACAATATGAAGGCTTTAATATAATTTATAATCCTAAATTTGATGAAGATACGATTATAATAGAAAATTTAAAAGAACGTTTTGATGCTTCAATTAATTCTCAAATGGATGTAATAATAAGAGATATAATGGAAAATTCTAAAAACGGACAAATTGAAATTTCACCGGAAAATATAGAAGAAAACTGAAAAAATGAATCTTAAAGATTTAAATAAAATAGTTAGTGATTCAAATACTGTTGTAAAGATAGGAAGAATTACGGAAATAATAGGCTTGACTATTGTTGCTGATGGGCCGGTTTCTTCTATTGGTGATTTATGCCATATAGTTGGAGAAAATATACCAGAAAAAATATTTGCTGAAGTCGTTGGTTTTAGAGAAGATAGAGTTCTTTTAATGCCTTTAGGTTCTATGGAAGGTTTGTGTGCAGGTGCAAAGGTTATTAACACCGGAACACAAATGAAAGTAAAAGTATCCGAAACATTACTTGGACGTGTTTTAGATGGTCTTGGCAATCCTATTGATAATAAAGGTGAAATTATAGCTGATGAGTATTATCCTACGAACGCTAAAATTATTAATCCTTTAGAAAGAAAACCGATTGATGAACCTTTATCTTTGGGTTTGAGGGCTATTGACGGTCTTAATACAATCGGAAAAGGACAAAGGGTTGGTATTTTTGCAGGTTCAGGTGTCGGCAAGTCTACAACTCTTGCTATGATAGCAAAAAATACTGAAGCTGATATAAACGTTATAGCATTAATCGGAGAACGCGGAAGAGAAGTTAGGGAATTTATTGAAAATACTATGGGCGAAAGTGGCATGAGACGTTCAATAGTTGTTTGTGCTACTTCTGAGCAGCCTGCTTTGGTTAAAATAAAAGCGAGTTTTGTTGCCTGTGCAATAGCTGAATATTTTAGAGATAAAGGGAAAAATGTTCTATTTATGCTTGATAGTGTTACAAGAATTGCACTTGCACAAAGAGAAGTAGGTCTTGCAGTTGGCGAGCCTCCTGCTACAAGAGGCTACACTCCTTCTGTTTTTGCTTTATTGCCTAAATTTTTAGAGCGTGCAGGTGCAAATAAATACGGTACAATCACAGGGCTTTATACTGTACTTGTTGAGGGGGATGATATGAACGAGCCTGTTGCCGATGCTTCAAGAAGCATATTAGATGGACACATTGTTTTATCTCGTGCCTTGGCTCATAAAAATCATTATCCTGCAATAGATGTTTTAGCTAGTATTTCTCGTGTAATGAATAATATTGTAACTTCGGAACATAAGCAGGCTGCCGGTAAAATAAGAAATTTGATGGCAAGCTATGCTAAAAATGAAGATTTAATAAATATAGGTGCATATGCAAAAGGTTCTGATGCTTCTGTCGATAAAGCTATTTCTTTAATAGACAAAATTAATTCATTTTTAATTCAAGATATTGATGATAAAACGGATTTTGAAATTACTAAAAATGAACTTATAAATTTAGCTAAAATGTGATATTAAAATAAACGGTTTTCCTTTATAATTTTAATTAAGAGGAAAATATGCAAAATTCCAGTATTTGTAGAATTTTATTTTTATTAAAGCTGTTATCTGAAAAAGACTATACTAAAAAGGAATTAATAGCTGAGTTTGAAAGAATAGGCATAAAAGTTTCAAGTGCTTCTATAAATTCGTACATAAATAAATTAAAACAAAATAAAATTGATATTAAAATTAATAAAAAGAAGAATGAAAATGTATATCATTTTCAAAGACAACCTATGCAATTTGATTTGTCAGATAATGAGATTGCAGTTATTCAAGATATTAAAAAACTACTTTTTGCACAAAAAAATTATAATAAAATCAGAAAAGTTATTCGTTTGTTTTGTAAGCTTATTTTTGTTGCAAGAGGAGATGAATTAAGAAGTAATTTGCTTGATTTTGGTTATTATTCAAGCTTAAATTGGTCTTTAGTAAGGACTTTAGAAAAACATTGTAAAAATAAAGATGTTATATTAATTGATTATATTTTGCCTGAAGGTAAAAATAAAAAACTTATAATTCATGCTGATGATTTAAGAATAGGTGATTGGTCAAATAGATTGTATTTGTGGGGTGCTTTAGATAAATCACAATATCTTTCTTATATACCTGTCGATAAAATTTTTATGATAGAAAAGGTTATTGAAAAAAATGTCCCCTTTGAAATATCACAAAATGTTTTGATTTATCATATTTCAAAAAAATTATATGAAGAAATTAATTTAGATAAAAAAGAAAAATTAGTGTTTTTGGATGAAAGATTTGCAATAATCGAGCGTCCGCTTGAGGATAATTTTTTTATAATTCAAAGATTAATGTCATTTTGTCCTGATTTGTATTATATTTCAGACGAAAAAATAAAAAATAAAGTTAAAGAAAAATTGAAAATTTTGAAAGCTTCTTATGAAAAAGAATATGACAAATAAAAATAATACAATAGAAATGTTAAATCTTTTGATGAATGATTATATGTCAAAGGAAGATATTTGTTCAGCCTTAGATATTAAACTCCCCACTTTTTATAAATGTTTAAAAACAATAAGGGATTGCGGGTTTGATATAGAGAAAAAAAATTTAAAATATTCAGCATCTAAATTTTCTAAAAGTATATTTTATACTTCTCTTGAAACAAGTATTTTTTCTTATTTGCTTTTTTTATCGCATACAATGTTGCCTGATAAAAAAAATAAAATATTTTATGATGCAATTATGAAAATGCTTTATGTTTCAACAAAAGAAGCATACAGAGAAACAATTTCAAAATTTGAGTTATTAAAAAAAGTTGCAAATGATAATGTCTATAAAGAAAAAATTGAACTTTTGCAAAAATATAAAGATGCAAAATATACTTTAAAAATTTTTCTTCGTTCAGGTAAAAAATATCTTCTAACTCCTTTGGACTTTTTTTGGCAAAATGGTAAAGTGTACTTTTATTTTATTAACAATGAAATAAAAAGAAAAAAAATGATTGCACTTGAAAAAATTGTTAAAATTGTACCTGAAGAAAAGATTGAGTATATACCCGAAGCTAAAGAAACCATCTTTGAATTATATGGAAGGTTGGCTAAAATATATGTTTTAAAGGAAAATGAACGGATTGTGGATAATTTTCCTGATAGGTTAGTTGTTGCAAATGGGAGTTCAGACAAAGAGGTTTTATTTAGGAGATTATTTAGATATGATGAACTTTGCAAAGTTTTATTTCCAAAGGAAGATGTTGAGCAATTTAAAAAATTAATTGAAAAATCTCTTGATAATATCAAGTAATTAAAAGATAATAAGGTAATAAAATGAAACGTCAAACAAAATATTTTTATATTGGTTTATTGTGTTTAATTAACGGGCTTTTGTGCGTTACTTATTTGCCTTATATAATAAAAAGATTGGTTTTTTTGCAAAATTATGTTTTTGTTCAGATAGAGTTTTTATTGTTGGTTACTTGTGCAATATTTTATCTTTTTTCTCCGAAATTTTATTCAAAGCAAATTTTAAGTTTTGCTTTTGGTTTTTTATATTATTTTTTATTTGTTAAAGTTCTTGTGAATTATCTATAACTTCTGAACTTTCCGGTTTTAAAGTTTGTCCGATTGATTTTTCAAGATTTGCTCTTGCACTGTTATATTCATAAATTGTTTGATAGTAGGTTAATTTTGCTTGAGAAAGAGCTACCTGAGCATCTTTTAATTCTATTGCATCTCCATAGCCTACCCTGTATCTGCCAGAAGTAAGCTCATAATTTTCTTGGGCTTTGTCCATGGCAAGCTTAGAAACAGGAATTCTGGCTTTAGCATCTTTTAGCCTTGTGTATACGCTTTGAATTTCATAGTATATGTCATTTACTTGGGCTTTTGTGTCGTATTGAATTTGTTGATAAGCTGCCTTTGCTTCTTTAATTTGGTTTCTTATCAAAACAGGATTTATTGTTGGGAATGTTAAAAATCCTCCGTAATTGTACCAGTTTCTATCTGTCCAATTATCTATTCCGCCTTTTGAGTAGCTTGCTTGGAATTCTAAACTGGGTAAAAATGTTTTCCAAGCTAATTTAACTCCTTGTTCAGCAGCGTCAACATTTAACATTGCTTCTTTTAAATCGGGGCGAGATGAATTTGCTATTTCTATTGCTTCTTTCATAGTTATTGATACCGGTTCGTATCTTAAAGATGTATTTATTGAATAAGGGTCAACAAATGGAAGTCCCATAGCATTGTTTAATTTTGAATATGCTATATCAACATTATTTTCAGCGGCAATTAATTGTTGTCTTGCATCTTCCATATTTGTTTGAGCAAAAAGCACATCTACTTTTGTTTTTGTTCCAACTTCCCAAAAAGCCATCGCTTGGTGATAAGTTTGAGTAAAGCTTTCTAGGGTTTCTCTTGCGACTTTTCTTTGATCAAAAGCATATAAAAGATTATAGTAAGCATCTTTTACTGCACAAACAACTTCATTTACGGTAGTATCTATATCTGTTTTTGCTTTTTCATATGTTATTTTATCAATAGTATATTGGTTTTGAGTATATCCAAAATCCCAAACAAGTTGCTTTATGCTTATTGTTCCAAGAGTATATTTGTTAAATGCACTTGCTTTAAAGTTTCTTATCATACTTAAATCAGGCATGTTATGATTAATGGAGCTTGACCAGTCAAGACTTGGAGTATAGCCTGATAAAGTTTCCCATTTTTGGTATTTTGCAATTTCTGTTTTAGCGTATGCAGATTTTATTTTAGGGTTATTTATAAGGGCTAATTCAAGGCAATCCGCTAAGTTAAGTTCAATAGATTTTGAAATTCCTCCTTCAAGTTTAATTTTTTTGTCGCTTGCTTCTCCGACATTCATGTAAACATCTGTCGGAATGGAATATTTTTCTTTAACTTTATCTGTTATTTGATATTGTTTTTTTTGTTTTTCAGGTTTAACTTTAATTTTTTTAGCTTTTTTATTTTTTTTAAATATATTTAAACCTTTGTCAAGTTCTTGTCTTTCAGTGCTTGAGTTGCTTTCATTGGGTGTTGTTATTTCATCTGCTAGTGTGAATGAAGTGGCAAAAAGACAAAAGACAATAAATAAAGCTTTAATTTTTTTGCTCATTATTATCCCCCTCAATTTTATTATGCCATTTTTTCTTTGTATCTTCTCGTAATTTTTGAATTATTACATAAAAAGCCGGAACAAGTATTGTACCTATAATAGCAGCTGCTGTCATACCTCCAAAAACCGTAACACCTAGTGATTTTCTTGACATCGAACCGGGACCTACTGCAAATACAAGTGGTAATATACCGAAAATAAATGCAAGTACAGTCATCATAACGGCTCTAAATCTTGTTATGGCAGCTTTTTCTGCTGCTTCAATTATCGAAAGTCCGTTTTCACGTTCAGTTTTTGCAAATTCTATAATTAAAATAGCTTGTTTTGCTGCTAAACCGATTAACATAATAAGTCCGATTTGAGCATATAAATCCAATGATTGTCCCCATAGATATTGGAATAAAATTGCTCCTAACATTGCAATGGGCGCAATTAACATAACACCGATAGGCAACATCCAACTTTCATAAAGCGCCACAAGGAATAAATACACAAAGATTAGAGACATTGCAAGGACAGCAGTTGTTTGACCTGCTGATTCAATTTCTTGCAAAGATGTTCCTGACCAAGCAAAGCCTATGTCATTAGGTAAGTTTTCTCTTGAAATTCTCTCCATTTCAGCTATGGCATCACCTGAAGATTGACCTTTAGCAGGATTTCCTTGGATTTGGATTGATTTATACATATCAAATCTTGTTATATTATATGGTCCTGTTGTGGGTTCAACTTTGATAATTGAAGATAGTGGTGCTGAAGCACCTGATGCTGTTTTAACATAAACTTTATCAATTGAATCTATTGTTGCACGATAAGGTTCTTCAGCCTGCATCATAACCCTGAATACACGTCCGTATAAGTTAAAGTCATTGACGTAATATGTACCAAATTGGCTTGATAATGCCGTATAAACATCGTTTATATCTATACCTTGAGATAAGATTTTTTCATAATCAATATTAATTATTAATTGTGGAGTTTGTGAGTTATATTGTGTGAAAACACTTGTTAATTTTGGACTTTGATTTGCTTTTTGGATAATTTTCTTCGCTTCCTCGTGGAGTTCTTGAGGAGTTCTGTTTCCTTTATCTAAAAGCTGGTATTCAAATCCGCCAAACATACTTAAACCGGTTATTGGAGGCGGAACAAAAGAAAAAATGCTTACGTTTGGATATTTTTTAGCTAAAGCGTTTGCATTTGCTAAAATGTCGTCCAGTGTTTTATGAGATTTAGCTTTTTGTTCTTTTGACATAAACAGATATTTAATAAAGTTAGGTTTTAATCTTGTATGCCAATCATCTAAGTGAGCAATCATAATAGATGTGTTTTGACCGTTAAATCCGTTCATTGTTAAAACAGAATGAACCCCTGGAGTATTTAACAAGTCATCAGTAAACTTCGTTGCGATTTCATCAGTTTTAGCTAATGACGCACCATCTTTTAATTGGACATTGGTAAAAATTGCTCCTGAGTCTTCTGTTGGAAGAAAACCCGAAGGAATTAATTTAAACATTCCTATTAATGCAACAACAAGTATTACATATGTTATAAGAGTTCTTTTAGGTACTTCAATAAAATATTTTGAACCTTCCATATAGCTGTTTTTTGTTCTTTCAAAAGCTCTGTCAAATTTTTTAAGTGAAACATCCCAGCCATAAGCTAAAAATTCGCCCCAAGCTTTCAGTTTGTCTATACCTTTAAGTTCGGTCTTATCTTTCCAATAATCTTTGTATAATTCTTTGTATTTTTCGTAAAAACTTCTTTGTGGCATATCTTCTTTGCTTCTTAAAAAGATTGCACAAAGCGCAGGCGCAAGTGTTAGAGCCATAACGGTTGAAATACCAACTGATACTGCAATAGTTACAGCAAATTGCTGATACATTTTACCTGTAATTCCGGGTATAAAAGCAACAGGTACAAATACCGCCATTAGCACTAAAGATGTTGCAATGACAGCTCCTGATACTTCTTCCATAGATATTATTGCTGCTTCTTTTGGCTTTAAACCTCTTTCTATATGTCGTTGTACGTTTTCAACGACAACAATAGCATCATCTACAACCGTTCCAACAGCCAAAACAAGACCAAATAATGTTAGAGTATTTATTGAAAATCCGAACATTGCAAATGCCGCAAACGTGCCTATTAAGGATACGGGTATTGCACAAAAAGGAACAATGCTTGCTCTCCAATCGCCAAGAAACAGGTATACTGTCGCAACAACAATTAAAATAGCCAGAATAATTGCTTCAATAACTTCATGTAAGGAATCTTTAACCGAGTCTGTTGCGTTATAGAAAGTGGAATATCTTATGCCATCAGGGAAATTTTTTGATAATTCTTCCATTTTTTTGTTGCATTTTTCTGCTACATCTATGGCATTTGCGTATGAAAGTTGCGTAACAGACATTACTGCAACTGATTTATTATCTACTTTACCGTCTGTTGTGTAATTTTCTCCAGCAAGTTCTACTCTTGCAATGTCGGATAGGCGAATTGCTTGTCCTCCAACATTTGAACGTATAATTATGTTTTCAAATTCTTCTTTTGTTTTTAATCTTCCGGGAGTTTTTAAGGTAATGGCCATATCCGTTTTTTTAACTAAAGGTTCATTACCTAAAGAACCAGCTGAAACTTGAGCATTCTGGGCATTTATGGCGGCTGATACTTCAGCAGGTGATACATTTAATGCTGCCATTTTTTCACTGTCCAGCCAGATTCTCATTGAATAATCTTTTCCGCCGAAAACCTGTACTTCTGCAACTCCATATATACGAGCAAGTTCATCTTTCAAATATATTGAGGCATAGTTTGATAAAGTTACCAAATCAACTGAATTATCAGGAGAGTATATTCCATAATATAAAAGTCCGCCACCGCTTGTGTTTTGTTTAACGGTAAGGCCATATCTTGATACATCCGAAGGAAGCCTTGATGTTACAAGTGAAATTTTATTTTGAACGTTGACAACGTTCATATCAGGATCAGAACCTACTTCAAAATATATTTTTAATCTATATTGTCCGTCTTTTGAGTCAGACGACATATATAGCATTCTTTCAACACCATTTACAGCTGATTCGATTGGTGCTGCTACGGTTGATTCTATAACATCGGAACTTGCACCTGTATAGGTTGCAGTTACCATAACTTGTGGAGGTGTTATAGTCGGATATTCTTCAAGGGGTAACACTTTCATTGCAATAAAGCCAATAAGCATTATTACGATAGATATTACAAATGCAAATCTTGGTCTTTCTATAAAAAATTTTGATGAAAACATTTATTCCCCTTTATTTTGTTGTTTTTTCAGCACTTCCTTTATTTTGTTCAACTTTAACAGACATTTTAGGTACCAGTTTGGTTAAATTTGTTGTGATAAATTTATCGCCTTTCTTTAAACCTTCTTTTATAATCCAGTAATTTTCGTATTGACCTGCGTCTTTAAAATATTTTGTTTGAACATTGTTTTTTTCATCTGCAATATATACATAACGGCCTTTTGAATCTTGAAGCACAACTTCTTGAGGAACAACAAGAACGTTGTTTTTTTGGTTTGAATATACTTTAACTTTTACAAAGTCTCCCGGAATAAGGACATGGTCATTATTTTCAAAAGTTGCTCTAAAATCCATAGTTCCTGTGGAGGTAGAAATTTGGTTATCCCAAAAATCTTGGATACCTTTTATGGGGTATACATTACCGTTGGGCAATATTACATCAACTTTTATAGGCTTTTCACCTTTTTTTGGAATGAAATTTAAATTTCTTAATTCGCTGAATTGTTTGGAATCAACACTGTATTTAACATAAATCGGATTAGTTTTAATTACTGTTGCTAAGGTGCCTGATGAAATTGTTACATAATTTCCTTCTTGTATTTGAAGGGAGCCGATTTTACCATCCACAGGAGACTTTATTGAAGTATAGCTATAATTTCTTTTAGCTTCTGCCAGTTGGGCATTTGCTGATTTAACAGCTGCGCTTGCAGCGTCTTTATCGGCTTTTAAGCCATCATAGGTAGATTTTGAAATAAAATCTTTTTTAACTAGCTCTGCACCTCTGTCATAGTCTCTTGTTGCTTTGTAGAGAACTGCTTTAGCATTTTCAAGATCAGCTTTTGCTTTATTTAAGTTGTTTAAATATTGTGCAGGCTCTATTGTGAATAATAATTGACCTTTTTTTACAAAATCCCCTTCTTTGAAATGTTTTTTTTGAAGGTAGCCGTCTATTCTTGCTACCAAATCAACTTTATCCATTGATTGGACTCTGCCTGGAATTTCGATTGATTTGTATATTTCTTTTTCTTCAACTTCTCCTAATTCAACAGTTGGTGTTGAGCTTAATGCGAGAGCTTTTGCTCTTTGTATTTCACCTACTTTTGTTATGCTGAAACGAATTCCTATAAGCACAAGAATAACTGCTGATGTGATAATTAATATTTTTTTCATTTATTATTAGTCTCCCCTATGCTCAACTATTCTATCATAAATCAAATGTTGAGCGAGATAAGAATCATCTATTTAATGTAGAGAGAGTTACAATTTTAGAATAATATCATTTATTTTTTTTACTTCACCGATTGGATAGAAAGAAAATTATACTATTATCCAATTTAAAAAAAACAAAAATTGAGATAATAAAAATATCCTTTTTATATAAAGAAAGGAGGTATTATTAAATGTTTCAAAAATATGTAAATATTCTTATAAAAAAAGTTAATAAATATGATAAAAAAGCAACTAATCCATTTTTAAATAAAGATTTTGAATATAATCCTTTTAAGTCTATATACGAACAAACCTACATTTGGGTTGAAAAAAAATCCGATGACGGTTAATTATCATTCCTTTTTGGACCATATTTTCGTTTTTTACTGTATTTCGAGCTTCCTACACCTTCGATTGTTTGTTTTTCTGACTCCTGTCCGAAATTGTTTAAATTAAAATTTTCAATTTCGGGCAGTTTTCCTTTGTTTGAGAATATTTCATTGAGTTGTCTTTTTGTTTCTTGAAATATATATTCTTCTTGATTTTTGTCAACATTAAATTGCTTAATGGCTTCTTTTATTTCTTCGTCTGTTGGCATAGTTGCAGAATTTAGAATGTCTTGAAAGTTTGTTTGTTGGGTTTGTGCAAAATTTATACTGCAAAATGACATAAAAATTAAAAATGTATAAAATATTTTTTTCATTATAAAACCTTTAAATCTTTATATATTTTTATAATAAAATAGTTTTATGACTTTTGTAAATGAATTAAAGAAAATATGTAAAGATAATCTTCTTACAAAAAAAGAAGATTTATATGTATATGCCCATGATACTTCTCAAAGTCCTGAGAAGATTATTGTGCCTCTTGCAGTTGTATTTCCAAGAAATACAAAAGAAGTAAGTGAAATAATAAAAGTTTTGTATAAATATAATATTCCGTATATTCCAAGAGCCCAAGGTACAAATCATTGCGGGGCAACTCGTTTGGTAAAAGATTCAGTTGTAATTCATTTTTCAAAAATGGACAAAATCATTAAAATTGATAAAAAAAATTTAATAGCAAAAGTTCAACCAAATGTGGTTATAGGTGATTTAAATAAAGAACTCGATAAGCAAAATCTTTTTTTCCCGCCCGATCCTTCCAATCTGGCAGTTTCTACTGTTGGTGGCGCAGTTTCTCTTTGTGCCGGCGGTCCAAGAACATTTAAATATGGTAATACAAAAGATTATGTTATAAATTTAGAAGTTGTTTTAGATGACGGCACTATTATTAATACAGCAAAAGATGTTGCAAAGAATGTAACCGGATATAATATTACAAGTTTGTTTGTTGGTTCAGAAGGAACTTTAGGCATAATAACCGGACTTACCCTAAAGTTAATCCCCAAGCCAGAAGAAAGACTTTTAACATTAGCTTATTTTGATTCTCTTGAAGATGCTGCAAGATGTGTTAATAATATTATAGATTTTGGTTTTATTCCTTCTGCATTAGATTTGCTTGATAATAATACAATTAAAACTATTGAAAAATTTAATCCATGTGGGCTTTTAGTTGATAAAAAAGCTGCTCTTTTAATTGAACTTGATGGTTTTAGAAAATGTGTTGAATATGAGCTTGAAATTTTGAAAAATATTTTACAAAAATCAAATGCGCTTAATATTGTACAAGCAAAAAATCAAGAAGAAAATGAAGAAATTTGGAAAGCAAGAAGAAGTGCTTATTCTGCTGTTACACAACTAAAACCTAATGTTGTAACAGAAGATATTGTTGTTCCGAGAGATAGAATTGTTGAGTGCGTCAAAAAAATTAATGAAATATCAAAAAAATATAATATTATAGTGTGTATAATGGGGCATGCAGGAGATGGCAATATACATCCGAATTTTGCGCTTGATTTATCTAACCAAGTTGAAAAAGAAAATTTTGAAAAATTGAAAGATGAACTTTTTAATTATGCAATATCAGTTGGTGGAACTCTTTCCGGTGAGCATGGAATAGGATTGCATAAGAAAAAATATTTAAAAGATGCACTTGATTGCGGTGCTTTTTTAGTTATGAAAAAAATAAAAAATTTGTTTGATAGTAAAAATATAATAAATCCTGATAAGATGTTTTAATTATGACGAAATTTAGTGATTATAAAGAAATAATATCTAATTTGATTAAACTTTCTTTGCCGATTTTGGGCGGGAATATTTCTCAAGTTCTGGTAAATTTGGCTGATACGATTATTGCAGGCAGATATTCGACACTTGCCCTTGGCGCAGTATCTGTTGCAAGTGCAATAATAATGACGGCTATAATTGGTGCAATTGGTTTGATTATGAGTATCAGTCCTGTCATCTCTAATTTTAGAGGTGCAAATATAAGAAGCAAAAAGTATTTTAAACTCACGCTTTTGTTTTCTATTATTGTTTCTATTCCTTTTTTTATTTTAATAGAATTTTTGATTTTAAAATTGCCGTCATTAGGACTTTCGCCTGAGTTATTTGAACCTGTTAAGGTTTATCTTGAAATATGTTCTTGGACAGTTTTTCCAAGCGCTTTGTTTATAGCTTTAAAAGAATTTTTACAGGCGTATGAAAAAGTTGTTTTTGCTAATTCCTTAATGCTTTTTATGGTTATATTAAATGTTATTTTAAATATTGTTTTAGCTTTTGGCTTTGATTTTAATGGAATACAAATTCCTGAAATGGGAGTCAGGGGACTTGCTTTGGCAACTTTGATTTCAAAAACCTTAGTTGCTCTTTTAATGATTTTATATTGTTTACCATTATTTAAAACTCCTTTTGAAAAATCGAAAAAATATGTGAAAGATTTATTCAAAACAGGTTTTCCGATTTCACTTGCAATGTTTTTTGAATTTTTAGGATTTAATTTAACAGCAGTTTTAATCGGTAAATTTTCAGCTTTATTTGCGGGGGTTCACAATATTATACTTTGTATTGCAAATTGTACGTTTATGATTGCTTTGTCAATTTCTTCTGCAGCAAGTATTCGAGTAGGATATTTCAATGGCAAAAAAGATAAATTTAATATTAAAAGATATGCTTTTGCAAGTATATTAATGATTATAGGTGTTTGTGTTGTTACATTTTGTTTGCTTGAGATATTTAAAGAACAAATTATATTTATGTTTTCGAAAGACCCTGAAGTTTTATATTGGTGCAAGAAAATTCTTAAAATTGCATTGTGTTTCTTGTTTTTTGATGGATTACAATGTGCTTGCGTTGGTGTTTTAAAAGGCCTTAAGGATACAAAAATTATAATGTTTACAATGTTATTTGCTTATTTAATAATTGCAATTCCTTTTGGTTCATATTTTGCATTTTATCATGGGTATGTACTTGAGGGATATTGGACAGGTCTTGCTTTGGCGCTATTTTTTGCAGCAATAGTTACGAGTTTAAGATTAATTTACGATGTTAGAAAAATGAAATAAGCCGAAAAATTTTTCGGCTTATTTCGTATAGATTATATTTTATTATTTTTTAACTACTTTTATTGCACTGTCAGGACAAACCATTGCACATGTTCCGCAGCCTATACATAATGACGGATCAGGTTCAACACAAGGTGTTTGGTATAGTCCAACTTCTTTAGACCATTTCAAACATTGTTTTGGACATTTTACCATACATAATCCGCAACCTTTACATAACTCGGAAAACATGTACCAATCTGCTTTTCCGTTTGCTACGTTTTCGACTTTGAATCCTTTATATTGTTTTTCTGTTGTCATTTAAACACCAACCTTATCTATCATTTTCATACCCATTTCAAGAGCCTTGTAGTTAAGTTCTCTAAGTTCGGGTTTTGCATCGAATTTTTTACCAAGGGCAATTTCCATTGCATTTTTAATGTCATCAAGTTTTAAAACATTTGTAGCTTTTAATAAAACCCCTAAAATCATGATATTAAATACACGAGCTGATAATTGTTCGTTTGCAATTTTATTTGCTTCAACTGAAATTACTTCTTTGCATTTTACACAAGGTTTTGTTGTGCAGACAGAAGAATCATATACTACTACGGAGTCTTCTGATGTGTATGTTTCGCATCTTGCAATTGCTCTATCGGATAGTGCAATTATTATATCTCCTTTTGCAAAACGTGGTTCGCCGATTTTTTCATCAGCGATTTGACAAAAAGCAACCGAAACCCCGCCACGTTGTTCTACGCCGAAGTTTGGAATATAAAGAATTTCTTTGCCTGCTTCATATCCTGCTTCAACAAGAATTTTTGCAATTGATTGAACGCCTTGTCCGCCTTCACCTGCTAAAACTATTTTTGTTCTTGCCATATTATTACTCCAATCCTTCTCTTACAAGAAATTCTTTTACTTCAAAACATTCTTCCATGGTTTTTAGTCTACCCCAAGTGTCTATATTATTTGTTCTCCAGTTAAGAGGACAAACAGATAATACTTCGACAAATGAATAGCCGCCCATTGCTGTATTTTTAAGGGCTTTTTTCATTACGCTTGAGAGTTTTCTTAAGTTTGAAACTGAAGCTCTTGCAACATATGATTTGTTAGGATCAGCAATTGCAGCAACAAGTTCAGCAGCTTTTGCGGGTCTGCCTGTAACTTCAGGATCACGTCCGTATGGAGTTGTTTCTGTTTTTTGTCCAGGCATTGTTGTAGGGCTCATTTGACCGCCGGTCATACCATAATTTGTATTATTGGCAACAATAACTAAAATATTTTCGCTTCTTGTTGCGGCATTGACAAGGTGTTGAGCACCAATAGCTAAACCGCCGCCATCACCCATATATGCAATTCCGACTGTTCCTGGGTTAGCCCTTGTAACACCATATATAACGGGAGTTGTTCTTCCGTGGTGTGTTTGTACTGTGTCAAGGTTCATATAGTTCCATGATAGCAAAGAACATCCTATATCGCAGCCAAAAACAGCTCTTTCATTTAATTCGAGTTCATCTATTGCTTTTGCTAAAGTTTTTAAAATCATGCCATGTCCGCATCCGGGGCAAAATTTGCTTGCTCCTGCTTCTGCATTTTGAGCTTTAGCTAAATCAGGTTTTACATCTAATGTTGTTATCATTTTATTCCCTCATCAATCTTATACACTTGCCATTTCACGAACCATTGATTCAACTTTGGCAACTATATCATCGCCTGTAACACCTACGCCCATTTTAAATAATGTTTGATATGGTGTTGTTAGTCCGTATAATTTTTCTAAGCACATTTGAGCAAGTTGTCCATTAGCAGATTCAGTAAATAGGATCTGTTTAGCTCTTTTAACGGCTGCTCTCATAGGTTCAACAGGTAACGGTCTTATTGTAATTGGTCTGAATAAACCTGCTTTAATACCTTTAGCCCTTAATTCATCGATAGCAGTCATGGCAGAACGAGCAACGATACCATGAGCAATAACAAGAACTTCAGCATCTTCAGCTTTATATTCAAGGTATTCTTCAACTTCTTTACTCATTTTGTCGTAGTCAATTTGATATTGATCAAGGTGAGCCATTAATTCTTCTTCAAGATTAAAGGTATTTCTTAAATGATTTGCCTTTCTGTCTACTCCAATTACTCCGGGAGCTCTTAAAGCGGCAGGTGTAGGTTCCATTTTAATACCGCGAGAAGCCGGATCGTAAAGCGTAACAGGTTCTCTCATCTTACCTTGATATCCGTCAGCCAACATAAATGTTGGGAAACGGTATTTCCAAGCTGTGTTAAAAGATTTAATCATATAATCATATAAATCTTGGTGTCCTGCTGTTGAATATACTATTCTAAAACCTTCTCCATTCCCGCCAAAGCAAGTTAAGCGAGTTTCTTGTTGAGCATAAATTACGGTAGCTGTTGATGGTCCACCTCTTTGCATAACTGCACAGACAAAAGGAATTCTCATCATTTCTGCCATTGATTGTGCATCTTGCATGATTACATTTCCAGGACCTGCTGTTGCAGTAAATGCTCTTTTACCAGCCAAAATTCCGCCTATTGTAGAAAAACCTGCTGAAATTTCATCTTCTGTTTGCAAAAAACCTGCTTCTGTCTTCGGAAGCAATTTACACCATGTGTGCATAATTTCATTTTGCGGTGTAATCGGGTAGCCATACATAAATTCAGCTTCTGCGGCATTTGCTGCATAGGCTATAACTTCATTACCCGTCAAGAACATTCTTGTATCTTG
>CALUWM010000003.1 GCA_944324485.1 Candidatus Gastranaerophilales bacterium
GGAACTTTGCAAGTGCTTTTAAGGAGCTTGCATTGGTACAAAAATTCGATTTAATTGCTGATTATAAATATTGTTATGATTATCCAAATGATTGTATTTGTGCAAGGGATTTATTTGAAAAAGGTGATTATAAAATACAGAAATTTGCAATTTCATCCTTGGAAAGCGGAGATAAGGTTATATTAACTAATGTCGAAAGGGCAGTTTTAAGATATACAAGAAGAGTTGACAAAGAGACTTATTTTAGTTGTGAATTTTCAATGGCTCTTGCCTATTATTTAGCATCTTTAACATCAAATGTTATAACCGGAAGTATGCAAAAAGGTGAATCGGCTTATCAAAAATATAGAGATATATTAAAACATGCAAAAGTATTAAATGCCGATGAAGGAATTGAAGATATATACAATGAAAATACTTATTTGGATGCAAGGAGTTAAATATGAGTGTTAGGGTTTCACAAAATTCTTTTTCTCGTGGTATAATTTCTCCTTCTTTACAGGGAAGAGTTGATTTAGAGCAGTATTCATTAGGCTTAAAGGAGTTAAAAAATGGCATTGTTCTTCAAGAGGGTTGCGTCGTCAACAGACCGGGTTTAGAATTTTTAGTAAAAACAAAATATGATAGCAAGAAGGTTCGTTTAATTCCATTTGTTTTTAATTTAGAGCAAAGTTATGTTATTGAAGCAGGAGATAAATATTTTAGATTTATAAAAGATGGCGGATATATTTTAAATGATGATAATGAAATATATGAAATTGAAACTCCATATACCGAAGACGTTTTATTTGAGCTAGATTATGTTCAACAAGCAGATGTGTTAACAATTGTTCATAAAGATTTTAAGCCGCATGAGTTATCAAGATTGGATCATAACAGTTGGGATTTAAATGTTATAGATTTTAAATCGGTAATTGAAGCGCCAACAACAGTAAATGCTGTTTATCATGGGTCAACTTCTGCTAATGTTACAACATATTTTTATGTTGTATGTAGCGTTGATTCTACTACTAAAGAAGAAAGTTCCAGAAGTGTGATTGCATCTGTTACCGGTCATATGGAAGCATATTGGACAACTTCTGAATACATCACAATTTCTTGGACGCCGGTTGAAAATGCGCTTGAATACAATATATATCGTTCAGTAAATGGAATTTTTGGATATGTTGGTACATCTAATACGACATCTTTTGTTGATAATAATATCGAACCTGACTTATCAAGTTGTGCACCTGTTCATACAAACCCTTTTGAAGAACAAAACCCCGGATGTGTTTGTTATTATCAACAAAGAAAGATTTACGCTTCTTCAAATTCTTCTCCACAGACTTTTTGGGCTAGTCAAACAGGAACTAATAACAATTTTAATATTTCAAGACCATTAAATGCAACTGATTCTGTTTCTATGTCTATTTATGATAATGTTGCAAATTCAATACAACATCTAATACCATTTGATGACTTAATTGTTATGACGACAAATGCTGAGTGGTCTGTTAATGGTTCGGATGGCGTTTTTGCTGCCAATCCTGCTCCTGTTGCAAATTTACAATCATACTATGGCGCATCTAAAATTAAACCTGTAATATCGGGTTCTATGGTCTTATTTGTGCAATCCGGCGGTAATATAGTTCGTGATTTGGGTTATAATTATTTGTCAGATTCTTATGACGGAGAAGAATTGACAATTCTTGCAAGCCACTTGTTTGAAGGCAAGCAAATCGTCGATATGGCATATTCTAAGGAGCCTTATCGCGTTGTGTGGTGTGTGATGAACGATGGAGCCATAAATGCTCTTACGTACAATCCTAAGCAAAAAATCACTGCTTGGCATAGACATGATACTCTTGGTTCTTTTGAAAGCGTTACTACAATTAGGGAAAACAATGAAGATATTGCTTATTTTGTAGTTAAAAGAATTATTAGCGGACAAGAAGTAAGGTACATTGAAAGATTTAAAAGCAGAGTTGTTTCTTCTCTTGAAAATGCTTTTTTTCTTGATAGTGCATTAAAGAAAGAATTTGATTCTAAAGTAAGTCAGGTTTCCGGTCTTGAGCATTTAAAAAATACAAATGTCTTAGCTTTGTTGGATTTTGGTGTTGTTGATAATTTAACGGTAGATGAAAATGGTATTTTAAAATTGCCTTATGAAGCGAAAAATGTTTTAATAGGTCTTCCGTATTCTTTTGAAATGGAGACATTAAACATTGAAAGCGAGAATACTCTTGGCATTAATAAGGTAATAAATAAGGTTGATGTTAAAATTTTAAATTCTAGAGAAGATTTTTTTATTCAGAATTCTGATGGATCATTATCTCAAAATGCTAGAAGCCATGATAGTGTTAACTTTCCAACTAATTTGTATAACAAAGATGTTGAATTTTGTCCGCTTTCAGATGCTACATTACATGCTACGGTTAAAATTGTTCAAAAATATCCTATTCCGTTAAATGTTTTGTCTATATCTACAACAATCTCTGTTGAGGAAATTGAACAAATATGATGGAGATAGATGTAAATAAAGAAAACCTTTCAATTTTTTTTGACAATTTAAGAAAGGAAGATTTAGAGGAGTTAAGCGTTTTTTTAAAAAATAATATCAAGCAAAAATTCATTGAAATATGTATGAAAAATAATAATGTTTATTTTATAGCTGATGATTTAAAGTTTCCTTTGGCAATAGGTGGCGTAAAAAAGTTTTGTGCTTATAATCTTGTTTTCGGTCAAGTTTGGCTTTTGTGCTCCAGCGCTGTTTTAAAAAATAAATTGTCAGTTATTCGTTATGTAAAAAATAAAATAATTCAATTTAAATCTGAATATGATGTTTTATTTAATTATATTTATAAGTCTAATTTTACATTTTTAAATTTATTAAGGCATATGGGTTTTTTAGATTTGCCTGTTAATGATGATTTTAGGATGTTTTATTTTAAAAAAGGAGATACCGACTTTGATTTACGATATTTTACCTGTAAATAATTATCAAGGTAATAACAGTAATACTACCTTTGATTTTGATTTTTATATTGAAGATGGTACACAATTAAATGTTTACCATTTTGATAAAGATAATGTTAAAAGGCTTTTGATTGAAAATCAGGACTATTCTATAAACGAAGTTAAAAATAAAAGCGGAAGCTATATTACATTCCCTATTTCCGGTTCTAATTATACCGTTTTAAAGGATGATGAAAAAATCTCTCTTGAATTATCTTTACCGATAGCACAAGAGACACAGTATAATAACAGCTCTTTGCTTAATCTTGAGGCGCTTGAATATTCTCTTGACTATTTAACAAGGTTAATTCAAATTTATGCAAGAAAAATTCATTTATGCGTAAAAGTGGAGGAATGTTCCGAAAATACTCCAGAGGAATTAATAGATACCATTAATCAACAATCTATTAATGTTGTAAATAATGCTAATTTAGTTCAGAATATTTATAATTCCGTTTCTGAAATGAACACGCAAATTGATAGAATTTATAGTGATATCTTAGAAAATGGTGATAAATTTGAGGCCATAGATACTTTGATTAGCACTTGTAACTCACTTGAAGAAAACAAGGCTGATTTAGATTTATCTAACCTTACTGATGGTTTAGCAAATGTAATTTGTACTCAAAAACCAACAACTGAAAGCTCTGCTTCTGATAGCAAGCCTGTTGTACT
Source organism: Candidatus Gastranaerophilales bacterium (assembly GCA_944324485.1). Classification (GTDB taxonomy): domain Bacteria; phylum Cyanobacteriota; class Vampirovibrionia; order Gastranaerophilales; family Gastranaerophilaceae; genus RUG14156. Next base: position 3,673 of record CALUWM010000003.1, read on the forward strand.
GGTTGAAAATTATATAAATGGTAATTCATGGTATAGAGTATATTCTGATGGTTGGTGTGAACAAGGCGGTATTATACTGAGTCCCACGCAGGCTGCTGTTGCAGTTGTATTTATAAAACAATTTCCTGATGTAAATTATTTTGTCTCTGTAAATATTTCCGGATTGCATTCAGAGTCTTGTTATAGTCCTAATGTAACAGTAAGGGCGCTTGATTCTTGTGTTGTTGTTGGTAGATTTGCTGCGGGACAAGCTAGAAATCTTGAATGGAGAGCATTTGGATATATAAGATAAGGAGTAAAGATGAGCTATAAACTAGATAAGCCATATAGTGATATTGAAAGAGCAGATTTTATTGTTCAGTATAATCATAATATGCTATTAAAAATTTATGAAACTCAAACTGCACTGTATGCACTTGAACCACATGAAAAACTAGTTGATGATGTAGTTGTTGATAATTCGATTGAGTATAATAAAGAGCAGGAACGAATTGAAAAAGAGCGTATTGCAATGTTAAATTTAACCGGTGCTGATGTCGAAAGAGCGATATATAAAGCAAAAGGAATGGATTTTAATGATATTATTGCTTTTTTAGAAGCCCAACCTTTATCGCAAGACGGTACGCCTGTTGTTGATATAAAAGCGCTAAAAATTGAGTTAAAGGCTAATAATTTTTATCGTGGAAATCCGTATATAAATCTGGTAGGTTCGTTGCTTGGATTTAGCGAAAATCAACTTGATGAGTTTTTTGAAACAAATGATTACACTAAGTTGTTGACGGAAGCAAAAGAATGATAACATGGTACACTGATTCTGAGCTTGAAATATATTTTGATATTATACCACTTGTTATGGTGCGTTATGTAAAACCTGATGATGATGTTAATTTAAAATCGGAAATATTAAAAAAACCTTTTATTTCTAAAAAAGAATTAAATGTATTATTAGTTGATAATATTGATACTAAAAGATATGAATTTTCTGTTATGAAAAATTACTGTTGGGATGGGGCTACAATTCCAAGATTTTTTTGGCGTTTAATTGGTTCAAAAACTGATTCTCGTTTTTTGATTCCCAGTTTAATCCATGATATTTTATGCGAAAACCATAATTATGTAGATAACGATAGATATTTTTCAACAAGAGTTTTTGAACGGTTATTGTATGTTTCTGGTGTTAATCCCTTTAATCGTTGGTTGATGTTTCATTCTGTTGATAATTTTCAAAAATTTTGTTCTTGGAGAAAATAATGGAGCATTTGTTTGAATATGCCCCCTTTGCTTTGTTTGTCATTAATTTATTGTTGTGCTTGAGAATTTTTGCAAGAGTTGAAGACTTGAATAATTTAAAAGCTGAGCTTATGACTTATGGAATGGAACATTTTATAACCAAAGATTTATATTCAGATAACCATAAAGCTCTTCAAGATCAAATGTTACAGATTCATTCTGACATATCAGATGTTAAAAATCTTTTAATTAGTTCCATAAATTATAATAGAGGATAAAAATTATATGATAAATTTTAGTTTTAGTGAGTTTTTAAACTCTGATACAGCTAAGAAAAATAATATTAATAATTTCCCTGATATATCTTCTTTTGATAATTTGTTGCATTTGATTGTTTTTTGTCTTCAACCAATTAGAAATTTAATAAATAAACCTATTATAATTACATCCGGTTATAGATGTGCAAATTTAAATAAAATCCTTGGCGGGGCAGTTAATTCCCAGCACTTAAATGGTCAAGCAGCCGATTTTATTGTAAAAAATATGACACCTGAGAAAATAATAAATATAATATTAAAAAGCGATATAAAATTTGACCAATTAATAAATGAACACGATAAATGGGTTCATATTTCTTATAATAAAGAGAAAAATAGGCATCAAGTTTTTAAAATTAAATAATATAATAAAGTACAGCTTTAGCTGTACTTTTTTTATGCAAAAAAAATGTTTGACAATGTCAAACATTTATAAACACGAGGATATCAAGAGAGAGAGTAAAAATATCTTTTTTATAATCCCCAGCTAATTATATTTTCCATACAAAATTAAAACTTTCTTTCATATTTAAATAAAGTTTTTCTTTTTTAAATTATTGCTTTTTAAAACATATATATTTAACATATCTTAATAATTAATTGTTAAAAACTTTTAAAAATCTGCATTAATCTTTAAATTAGGCTATTATAGACTCATGAATTTTAAATTAAAATTTAATAGAAATAGTATATTAACTGCTATTTTCTATATAGCGATATTTTTATTAATAGTTGCGTATTCATTTAAAAATAATGCAGTTGATTACGACCTTTGGGCTAGACTTATTATGGGAAATTATGTTTTTCATAAAGGTTTTCCAATGTATTCTGATGTTGTTTCATACACACCTACTCACGTATGGTATGATCCTGAGTGGCTTTCAAGTGCTTTTATATATTTTATACGTGTCAAATTTGGAATAATCGGACTTACTTTTCTTAAGGCAATATTGTTTTATTTATGTATGTTTTTTACTTCACTTGCAATCAAAGATAAAGTTCGCAACAAGGTTTTTGCTTACAATATTGGTTTTTATTTAATTTTATTGTTTATTTCTTTTCAAGCCTCTTTAATTAATTTCAGTGTACGTTGTCAGCTTGTTACATTTGTATTTATGGCAATATGGATTTATTTGCTAGAAAAAATTAGAAATAATCAAAATAAATTACTTGTTTTGCTCCCTTTTATAATGCTTATTTGGCTTAATTCTCATGGGGGGTGTATAGCGGGTGTTGGAATATTGCTTTTGTACGGAATAGGAGAATTTTTAAATAAAAAACCTTTTAAAAAGTATTTTATTACTTTGTTTTTTGTTTGTTTGGTTTTTTTGATAAATCCTTGGGGAATTGATTATATTAAATTTATTGTAGATAGTTCTTATTTGGATAGGAGTTGGATTTCAGAGTGGCAATCACCTTTTTCTCGTTCTTTGATGTTTAATTTCTTTTATTTTGTTATGCTTGTGAGCATTATTTTTTGTTATGGTTATAAGTTATACTTTAAAAAAATCAATTATCAGAATTTAGATAAGACAAAATTGATTGTTTTATTTGTTGTCGCAATTTTATCTTCAAAATATATTAAACATAGCGGTCTATTTATAGTTATATATGCTATTTTTATGTATGAAGATTTTTATTTTGTTTATAACGATTTAATGGAGAAATTAAGAAAATACTTGCAAATTGACATTATTGCCGCCAGATACTTAAGTTATTTAAAAGAAATAATTATTTATTTTATAATTTTTGCTTATTCTTTATTTGTTTTTGTTACGGTTCCTTTTAATTCGTCTCATTATGCTTCAATTTTAATTTATTATCCTGTTCAACCTTTACGTTTTTTAGAAATGAATAGAATAAAAGGTAGGTTGTTTAGTGGTTTTTATTATGGCTCTTTTATTTCTTATAAGTATTATCCTGATATTAAGATATATATGGATGGAAGACAAGAGCAAGTGTATTCTTCTCAATTATTTGATGAAGCTATGTTTTTCCTGGCTAACTTGGGAGATACTCCAACAAAAGCGATAACTAGATATAAGCCTGATATAATATTGGTTGAAAATTCTTGGCGTTGCAATAAAACTTTGGTAAAAAATTCTGATTTTAAGAATGTTTATCAAGATGATAAATATAGCGTTTATTTAAGAAAAAATGTTCAAAAGTTTAGTTATAGCTATCCTGATTTAAACTTCGATAATTATTTCAATAAATTATTTGATACAGTTTTTGATTATTCAAAGGTTAAAAACAAATGAAATATCTTATAGTTATTCCCACATATAATGAAGTTGAAAATATAAAATTTCTAATTGAAGAAATAAATAGAATTTTGATTGGTTTTGATTTTTCTGTGTTAATAGTTGATGATAATTCCACAGATGGTACTATTGATGCAATAGTTGAATTAGAGAAGAAATTTAATAATTTGTATTTGTATAAAAGAAAAGCAAAGTCAGGACTTGCAAGCGCTTATATAGAAGGCTTTAGTTATGGTATAGGTCTTGGTTTTGATTGTTTTATTCAAATGGATGCAGATTTTTCTCACAATCCTAAATATTTATTTGATATGTGTGAAAAATTAAAAGATTTTGATGTTGTTATTGGTTCAAGAAATATTTTAAATGGCGATGTTAAAGGGTGGAGCTTTATTAGAAACTTCATTTCAAAGGCCGGCTCTTTTTATTCTAGAATTGTTTTAAATTGTCCTATTTATGATTTAACAGGCGGTTTTAACGGTTGGAGAAAGGATGTTTTAAGTAAAATTAATTTAAGTAAAATTATTTCTAAAGGCTATTGTTTTCAGGTTGAAATGAAATACAGGGCATATAAAAATAATGCAAAAATTACCGAATTTCCTATTGTTTTTGAAGATAGAAAATTCGGTAAATCAAAAATGTCTTTTGCTATTTTTATAGAAGCATTTTTAAATATAATTAAATTGAAATTTTTAATTTAGTTTTTTAATTGTTTCTTCTATGATTTTAATCTCACTCTCAAGTTCTTCTTTTCTTGATTTAGTTTTTTCAACAACATCTTCTGGAGCGGATGATGTAAATTTTTGATTATTTAATCTTCCAAGAATGGATTTTAATTCTATGTTAAGTTTTTCAATTTTTTTATTTTGTCTTTTTATTTCTTGATCAATATCAATCAAATCCTCAAGCGGAATTGTGATTTTAGTGTCTTCTACTACACAATATGCGCTTTTTGGATGAGTGTTATTTTTTTCAAATTTTGTAGAGTTCACTTTTGCCATTCTGTTTAGATATGGAATTATTTGGCTATATAATTCTTCATTGTTGTCTATTATAATGTCGATTTTTGATGCTAATGGAATATTGAACTCTGCTCTTATATTTCTAAGTGCTTTTATTGTTTCAAAAACTGTTTCCATCTTTTTTGCATCATTTTTGAATTCAAGTTTTTCGCTAAATTGTGGATATTGTGCGTTCAAAATGCCCAAAGTTTCTTTATTTGTTGGCATTTTTTGCCAAATAGCCTCAGTTATATGTGGCATTATAGGATGTAATAATCTTAAAAATTTATCTAAAACATAAACTAATACGGCTTCGTTTTTTTCAATTTTTGAAAGTTCTATATACCAGTCGCAATATTTGTTCCAGAAAAATTCATATAAAATTGATGCTATTTCGCCAATTCTGTAATTTTTTAAATTTTCATTAATTTCTTTTGCTGTTTCATTTAACTCATTTAAAATCCACTTATCTGCTATTGAAAGGTTGTTAAGGTCGAGTTTTAATTCTTCTTTTGATTTTGTTATGTTCATCAGTGTGAATCTGGAAGCGTTCCAAATTTTATTTGCAAAATTTCTTCCGAATTCAAATTTTTCATCACTGATTTTTATATCTTGCCCGCCGTAAGTGCATAAAGACGTTAAAGTAAATCTTAGCGCATCGCAACCGTATTTTTCAATTAAGTCAACAGGATCTATCGTGTTTCCTTTTGATTTAGACATTTTTTGACCATGTTCATCTCTTATGAGTCCATGAATATATACTGTTGAAAAAGGCGGTTTTTTTGTAAATTCCAACCCCATAGTAATCATTCTTGCAACCCAGAAGAAAATAATATCAAAACCTGTTACAAGAGTTGTTGTTGGATAGAATTTTTTGTAGTCATCTGAATTTGTATCTGGCCAACCCATTGTTTCAAATGGCCATAGTCCTGAAGAAAACCAAGTATCAAGAACATCTGTATCTTGAGTGTAGTTATTTGGATCAGGATTTTCAGTTGCTACAACCATTTCACCAGTTTTATTATGGTAATATGCAGGAATTTGATGACCCCACCATAGTTGTCTTGAAATACACCAATCACGTATATTTTCCATCCACATTAAGTAATTCTTTTCCCATCTTTCAGGAATAAATTTAATTTCTCCTGTTTTTACTGCTTCTATTGCAGGTTTTGCAAGAGGTTCCATTTTAACAAACCATTGTTTTGATAAAAGAGGTTCAATTGTTGTGTTACATCTTTGGCATTTTCCAACATTATGAATATGTTTTGTAACCCTAACCAATACTTGATTTTCTTCAAGCATTTTAACAGTTTTATCTCTTGCTTCTTCTCTTGTTAAACCCTGAATTTGTGGGGGGACATATTCGTTTCTTATCATAAGACCTTTTTCGTCTATGACTTTTATTTGAGGCAAATTATGTCGAAGTCCGACTTCAAAATCATTTGGATCATGTGCAGGTGTGATTTTAAGCGCACCTGTTCCGAATGATTTGTCAACATAATCATCTGCAATTATTGGTATTTCTCTACCGGTTAACGGCATTACACAAGTTTTTCCGATTAAATCTTTATATTTGAAATCATTTGGATTTACTGCAATTGCTACATCTCCAAACATTGTTTCAGGGCGGGTTGTAGCTATTACTATTGCTCCCATTTCGTCTTTAAGTGCATATGATATTTCCCATAAGTGTCCGTCTTCTGTTTCATAGTTTGTTTCAATATCTGAAATTGCACTTTGACATCTTGGACACCAGTTGACTATATAGCTACCTTTGTATATTAATCCTTTGTTGAATAAATCAACAAAAACTTTTTTAACTGCGTTTGAGCAACCTTCATCAAGTGTAAATCTCTTTCTTGAAAGATCGAAGCTCGCACCTAGAAGCTTAAATTGCTCTAATATTCTATTTTTGTGTTCATCTGCCCATTGCCAAGTTTTTGCAAGGAACTTTTCTCTGCCTAGATCGTGTCTGGTCAATCCTTCTTTTGCAAGGTTTTTTTCAATAACATTTTGAGTTGCAATACCAGCATGATCGCACCCTGGCATCCAAAGAACTTCTTTTCCAATCATTCTGTTGTATCTTATAAGAATATCTTGTAAAGTTCCATCCAGTGCATGTCCCATATGTAAAACGCCTGTAACATTTGGGGGTGGAATAACGATAGAATACGCTTCTTTATTTGATTTTGCATCAGCTTTGAAAAGATTGTTATCTTCCCAGAATTTATATGTATCTTTTTCTATTTCTCTTGCATTGTATGTTGTAGATAGTTCATTGGTGCAGTTTGTCATTTTTTATCCCTTATATCCCTATATTTAAAATTTATCACAAAAGTATTAGCCAATAAAGATATTATTATTAGTTTTATCATTTTATAAAATATATCAATGCGAATATTATGTTTATTGCTGATTTTTTTAATTCTAAATTTAAACTTTGCTTTATGTAGTGAGCAACTTTTTGAAGGTCCAATTGATTTGCCTTTTAAAAAAGAATGCAATTTAAATGAATTTTGTGAAAAATTTATAGATGACATTGATATTGAAAAATTTATACGTCAAGAATTGAAAAATGATTATGTTGTAGTTAGTCTCGATGAGTGTATTAAAATTGCTCTAAGGAATAATTTTAATATTGCTATTAAAGAGCACACCTTTTTAAGTTCGAAGTATGAATATGAAAATTCTCTTTCAAAATTTCTTCCTATGCTTTCAACTACATCTTATATTGCTGATTATAGCGGTCAAATTCTTGTTGGTGGTGTTTTAAATGATAAGTTTCATGAGACAGCTATTTCAGTTAATATTACTGCTGAACATAAGTTAACAGAAGGCGGAAAACAAATTTTTCAAGCAAGGGCATCAAAATTTCTTGAAAGAGCAAGAAAACACGAGCTTAATTTTACGAGAAGCGAAACAATATATTTAACATCACGATATTACTATGAAATGTTGTTGGCAAAATTAAATATTGAGATATATTTAAGAAATTTGATAGAAAGAAATGCTCAGTTAACCTTAGCAAAAAAATTAGAAAAATCCGGTTTTGGTACAAAGTTTGATGTGATTCGTTCTGAAAGTGAGTCTGCACAAGCAAAAGCTAATTTATTAGATGCTTTAAATAAGCTTAAATTATCTCAATCTCGCCTTGCAAATATTATGGGAATTGAATTAAATACTGCATTAATGCCTTTTGAAGATGATGTTAAACCTTTGCATTTGGTTAGCGATGATTTAAAAATTAATGATTTATTTACATTGGCTGTTGAAAACAGAGAAGATTTAAAAAGTTATCAAGACTTAATTTCTTATGAAAAGCAAATTAAAAATGTGTATATGACAGATTTTGTACCAAAACCGCTATTGAATTTTCAACAGCAATTTCAAGGTACTCTTAGTACTGCAATTCGCCCTAACTATATTGTGGCCGGTTTTGTTACTTGGCAGCCAGGTGAAAATTGCGTTTGGGGAACTGTTACTAAGTTAAAAGCACAGAAAGAAAAAATTAAAGTAAGAACTTTAGAATTTCAAAATAAGTTAAGAAATATTGAACAACTTTTGGTTGACGCGCTTTCAGTTTCGGATTTCGGAAAAAAACAAATGATAGTTACAAAACAAAGAGTAGAATATTCAAACAATAGTATAAAACTAGCCATGCTTAGATTTAATAACGGAAAAGGAATTTTACTTGATATTATACAAGCCCAGAGTGAAACTACTCTAGCTAGGGTTGAATATGTTTCTGCTATTACTAAGTACAATATTGCTCAGCTTGAAATACTTTATAATTGCGGTACGATATCAGATGATATTGTAATTAATAACTATAAACCATAGTCGAATTTACGTATTGTAAAATTTTATGTTTTTCTATATACTTTAAAAGGTAATTTGTTTAAGGAGATTGAAAATGAAAGTTACAATCGAAGATGGTTGCATAGCATGCGGTGCTTGCGAATCTTTTTGCCCTGATGTATTCAAGGTTGAAGATGTTTGCGTTGCAGATAATTCTAAAGTTGCAGGGAATGAAGATTGCGTAAAAGACGCAGCTGATGCATGCCCGGTTAGCGTTATAAATGTAGCTGAATAATTTTTTATAGTTTGAATAAAAAGCACCTTATTAAAAGGTGCTTTTTATATTTAATTTTCGTTTGCTGTTTTTTTATTTAATTTATTATCAATAAGTTTTGCTCCCGATGAAAATATACTACCTACGGCAAATCCGGCAACCATCGCTTTTATACCGTTTAGTATAGGGAATATTGTACCTAATATTGGCATTGTTACTGTTGGAAAGAGTGGAAGCCCTAAGTTTAAAAGAAGCGATTTTCGTTCTTCTTTGTTGTCTGATGCTGCAAGAGCAACTCCAAATGTTCCTATTGGTATGGCAGCTGTTACTATATCAGATGGTGCTGCGCCATAGGCTATATCTCTTAATTTTGGTATCAGTTCTTCTTGTTGGATTTTATTATAATTTTCTATTGCTTTTTTGAGTGCCTCGCTTGCGCTCTCAGGTATATCAATTATATTAGCATTTTCTTTTACTGTATTTGCAATTTTTGCATCCGATAGCGGATGGATTAAATTATTCCATAAGTTTTTAATTTTACCTTTATCTCCATTGAACAATTCTTTTGTTGTTAATTTTCCATTTTGGGCAGCTTCGGTTATACCTTGATTAAGATTATTAAATACATTGTCGTAATTTTGTAATGTAATTTCTGGTGTGCTGCCCCCTTCTGCTTCAAGAATAGCTTTTTGTGCTTTTTCAAATTTAGTTTTCATTGATTTATGTACATTGGAGCGATACCAGTCACTACATTTATTGAACCCTTTTTTTATAAATTTTAATGGTGTTTTATTATCAATAAAGTCAATAATTCTACCTATGCATTCATCTTTTATGTTGTTTGTATTGTTTCCAAAATTTTCAATTATATCTTTAAAGTTTTCAGTATTGAAATTTGATGGAAACTTAAATTTTTTGCCACCGATTGCAAAACCTATCGCACCTAAAAACACTAAACCGACAGAACCTAATATGAACTTCTTTTTGGTTTTTTTCTTTTTAATTTCAATTTCGTCATTATAATATTTAATTTTTGGTTTTGAATTGTTATTTGAATAGTTTTGAGTGCTTAAAAAATTTGTATCAGTAAATTTACTGTACAGATTTTTATTGCTATCAAATGTATTTTGATATGAATTTATCATATATAAATAAAAACCCAGAGGATTAAATTATTGCTTTTTCTTGGAGTTTTTTTTATTTTTTTCTTTTATTTTTGCAATTTCTTTTAAATTTGTTTTTGCATTATCTATTGAATATTTTGCAACGGGTCTTTTTGTTTTTCTATCGTAGAAAACAAGCCAATGACGAGCTTTTTTATCGGTTATACAAAACGAAAGTTTGCCTACAACTCTATCTCCCGGAGCTATTGTTTTAAACCATAAAGATGTGTCACCAAAGGGGCTTGGGAAAAATATCTGTTCCGTATTTGAAGCAAGTGCTATATCGAAAGTTGAAAACGTGTAGTCTGTATAATTATCTATACCTAAGGATAAAACTATTGTATTTTCTACTCCAAAAGGATCTTTCTCAAGACTAATTGAGTTTATTCTTACTTTTAAACCATCCAAAAAAAGTTCTTCTTGCTTAAATGCGTCTTTTGAAAACACCGGTAAGTCCATGCCGGTTTCAATTTTGATTTTTAGCTCATCACCCGGTTTTATCATAAAACCTTCACCTTTTTTTATAATTGCGCATGTAAGCCCGACAACTCCGCCAATTGCGGCACCTCCTGCAATGGTATAGCCATTGGATGCAATTGCCGCACCAAGTCCTAACACGTTGAGTGCAAAAAAACCACCTGCTACACCGCCTAAAAGTGTGTAGCCGGCATGTGTTGCAAGAGTTTTTGCTGCACCTTTTACAAGATTATCTTTTGTTGTAAGTGATGCTTGTATGGGGATTTCTCTTCCGTCTGGAGTTACCATATAATCAAAATCTATATTGACATATCCGTCTCTACCCATATTTTTTGGATTTTCAATAAATTTTACCAATCCATGAACTATGGTACCGGTAGGAATTACTATTCCTTTATCTGTTTCAACGTCTGATGTTACTTCTGCGAAGAATTCATCTCCTTCAAGCGTATAGCCCGAGCTTAATACTTGAGATACAGTTAAATTAATTGTATCTTTTTCGTCCAAGTGCTCAATTTCACCGGTGAAGAGCTTTTTATCTAAGTCTTTTTCAAGTGTTTCGTCTTTTTGTACATGACCTGACATTGATGCACAATATGCAAACTGAACATTTGTCATATTAACAAATAAGACAGTTAGAATAATAGCTATTATTTTTTTAAGTTTAATCCCCATCGCTTGGTTAATATTATAATACGCATTTTTATTAAGTAAAATATAATTAATTTTTTTCATATTTTTAAATTATAATTTTATTGTGTTTTTATATAAGGAGTGAAATATGAAAGATTGTATTTTTTGTAAAATCTTAAACAAAGAAATCCCTTCTAAGTTTGTTTATGAAGACGATTATTGTTTTGCGATTAACGATATTAATCCAAAGGCAAAAAAGCATATTTTGGTTATCCCTAAAGAACATATTGAATCTTTAAATAGTGTAAATGATTTTGATATTGTAAAAAAAATGTTTGAAGCAATTAAAAAAATTAATAAACAGGAAAATATTTCTCATTTTAAAACTTTAATAAATACAGGTTCAAACGCTGGACAAGAAGTAATGCACTTACATATTCACATTTTATCGGATTAAATATGTTACTGGATGAAAAAATATTAACGAAAAAACAATTAAGAAAAAATGCACTTGAAAAAAGGAAACTTTTTGCTGATTCGGGTATTCTTAAAAAAAACTCGTCTCTAATTGTTTCTAAAATTTTAAATTCTGATTTTTTTAAAAACGCTAAGCATGTTGGATTGTATTTTCCAATTAAAAATGAAGTTGATATTTTGTCTTTGCATAAAATAAAGGACAAGTTTTTTTATCTGCCCTCTTGTGTTGGTGATAAACTTGAATTTCGCCATTTCAACGGAATTGAAAATTTAAAATTGGGTTCTTTTGGAATTTTGGAATCTGTTTTACCTTCAATTAACCCTGAAATTTTAGATGTTGTTTTTATTCCTGCTTTAATGGCTAATAAAAATTGTTATCGTTTAGGATATGGCAAAGGCTATTATGACAGATTTTTTAGTCAGAATAAATTAAAGGCAAAGAAAATTATTGTTGTTCAAAGTGCATTTGTAAGTGATATTTTTGTTCAAGATTTTTTTGATGTTAAATGTGATAGCATTTTGTCTGAAATTTAATTTATTTGCTAAAAAAATAAAAATAATTTAAAATCGTTTTATGGATGAGTTGAGAAAAAAACATATTGTTCAGATAATTTTTAAAGATAAGTCCATTAATGGTTTTGTTGTTGACTATACAGCAGACAGGGTTATGGTTTTGGTTGCTAAAGAGTTTTTGACTCTTGCTTCTGAAATAAAGGAGCTTGATGAAGTTGAGGTACTTGTATATACTCATCTTGGACTTAAAAAGATGAAAAGCTCTGTTATATCTGAAATAAATAACGACAATTGTATTGTTATTGAAAATACACCTTCTTATCCTGTTGAGCAAAAGCGTGAATTTGCAAGAGTTTTAAGCGCTATTAAATTTAACGTAATAAAAAAAGATAATGTATTTAATTGCAACTGTGTTAATATATCAGCAGGAGGAGTTGCGTTTTTTTGCGATGAAGCTAACTTTAAAATTGGAGAGACAATTAAAATAAAATTTTTTGAGCGAGATTTTGGACGAGATATTATTTGCACCGCAGATATTGTTAAGTCTAATGGTAATAATTTTGCAGCTAAATATCAAAATTTAAGTGGCTACGATGAAGACAGAATTGTTAAACATGTATTTAAATTAATGGTTAAAGAATAAGAATTTGGAGTTATTTTGGAAAATATAAAAAAAATTGACAAAGAAATAAGTAAAATGACGAAAAAAGGCGAAATTCAACAAGCAATAGAATATTGTCAAAGTTTATTGTTAAAAGAACCCTCTGATACTAATTTACACATAAGATTGGGGGATTTGTACCTTGATTGGCATTTAGATATCTATCAAGCTAAACAATATATTGATGAAGCCATAACTGAATATCAAAAAGCCGCAGAAGTTTTAATTGATAACGGTGAAATATATTATAAAATTGGATTAGCTTTATATCATAAAGGCGAGCTTGATAAAGCGATAAATTATTTTAATATTTCAATAGATAACAACGGAGACAAAGCTCAAAATTATTATATGATTTCAAATTGCTTGAAGCGAAAAGATCGTTTTCAAGATGCTTTGGAAAATATAAATAATGCTTTAAAGCATGCATTTTTATCTACTTCAAGACTTCATTATTCAAAATCAAGACTTTTAAATGCTCTATATTTTAAAGATAAAAAAAAGAAGTTTCTTGCTGTATTTGAGCTTATTATGTCATATTTAACTCTGCCATTTGATAAAGAAGCTAAAAAAAATTTAAAATCAAAATTGAAATGGTTTCAAATTTTACCTACTTTATTTAAGGCAGATAGTTATTTTGCTTCAGGTCAAATAGAGCTTGCTTTTGAATGTTATTCTAAAGCCATAGATAAAATGCCCGGCTTTTCTGCTTTGTATGTTGCTCTTGGTGATACGTACAGGCGTGCTGGTAAATTAGAAGAAGCGATTATTGAATATAAAATGGCTCTTTGGATTGATTCTCTTAATCATAGTGCTTATTCAGGAATCGTACAAGCATATGAAGAACTTGGTGATTATGACAATGCTATTAGTTATTATCAAAAATATATCAAAATTCATCCTTACAATGCGGTTTTACATTCCAACATTGCAAATTTGTATTTTATGAAGGGTGAAGCAGAAAAGGCAATATCGCATTATCAGTCTGCAATTTCGATTAATCCGAAACCTGACTGGACAAGTATTGTAGCTCAAACATTGGGTTACATTCAACAAAATGTAATTAAAAATGTTGATTGTGCTATTGCTAATTATCAAATGGCTCACATGTTAACACCTAAGGAAATAGATGTATATATTTCTTTGGGTAGTGCATTTTATGATAATGAAGATTATAAAAATGCCTTAATTGTTTATCGTAGGGCGTTGGAATTAGAGCCTAAAAATTCAAGAATTCATTGTAATCTTGGTTATTTATATTGGGGCATGGGCGATCTGGATGAAGCCATAAAAGAATATTCATTGTCTATCAAATATGATCCAACTTATGATATTGCACATAATAATCTTGGAGTTATTTATCTTGATGATTTAGTTCAGCTACAAAAAGCTATTGATTGCTTTAATATGGCTATTGAATGTAATCCAAATTATGCTCTTGCTTATTATAATCTTGGAAGGTCTTACGCACTCAAGGGTGAAAATGTTGAAGCTGCAAAATATTTTCAGCAAGCAATGGATGTAAATAATATTACTAATGAAATTGACCCTGCAGATATTCAAGAAAGATTGAATAATTTATTTAATTAACTTAATAGGCTAATTAAATAAATTAACTTTTGTTATAGGATTTATTATCATGAGTATTTGGATTTATATCTTAAGACGAATAATAGGCAGTATTCCGATACTTTTTATGGTATCAATTATAAGCTTTTTTTTAATAAGATTATCTCCTGTGGATCCTCTGGCACAACTTAAACTGAATCCTGCAATTAGCGTAGAGACTATTGAAAAAGAAAAAATCAGACTTGGGCTTGATAAACCTGTTATAGTTCAATATTTTTTGTGGGCTAAAAATTTTGTATCAGGAAATATGGGCTATTGTACTGATAATACAAAAGTTTCAACCAAGATAAAGGATAGAATTTTAAATACTTTGCTTTTATCTTTCTGTGTTATAGTAACAAGCTGGATAATAGCTATCCCTCTGGGAGTTTTGGCTGCTGTTTATTATAATTCGTTTTTTGATAGGCTATTAACGCTTTTTTCGAGTATTGGTATGGCTATTCCATCATTTTTCTTTGCTATATTAATGCTTCTTTTTGCTCAAAAAACAGGATGGTTTCCTCCTGGTGGTTTAACAAGCGCCAACTTTGATGAATTGAATTTTTTAAGTAAGATTTTAGATGTTGCTTGGCATTTATTTTTGCCGGTTTTTGTTTTAACAACTATATCCCTTTCTTCTCTCATGCGTCAAATGAGAGCTAATTTGCTTGATGTTTTAAGTTCTGAATACATCAAATTTGCATATGCAAAAGGTTTGAAAAAAACTAAAATAATTTTAAAACATGCACTTAGAAACGCGGTTAATCCAATTATAACTCTTTTAGGCTTTGAATTTGCTGGTTTGCTTTCAGGCGCAGCATTAACAGAATACGTTTTTCAATATCCCGGACTTGGAAAATTAATTCTTGAAGCAGTTATGCAATCTGACATAAATCTTGTTATGGCTAGCTTGATGATTGGAGCTTTTATGCTAATTGTCGGCAATTTAATTGCTGATATTTTGTTAAAAATTACCGATCCGAGAGTGAGGATTTAATGCTTAAATTTCTTAGAATTTTAAAAAAAGATAAAATTCCATTTATAGCATTAATTGTTCTTTTTGCTATGTATTTTTTAATTTTATTTGCAGATTTTTTTGCGATATATCCTGCTACATATGCAAACAGAAAGCTTGCATACCAACCTCCAAGTAATATATATATTGTTACTCCTGAAAATAAACTTAGTTTTCCTTATACTTATAATTTTGAAAAGTATTTTGATGAAGATGCTTTATCTATCGAATATAAGCAATTAAGGGATAAAAAATATAAGATTAAATTTTTTTCAAAGGGATATGAATATAAACTATTTGGCATATTTAAGACAAATATTCATTTAATTTCAAAACCAGATGATTGTAACTTATTTATTTTGGGCACAGATATAAATGGACATGACGTATATTCAAGATTATTTTTTGGAGGCAGAATTTCACTTACGATTGGTTTTTTAGCTCTTTTGATTTCTTTTCCGATTGGAGCAATTTATGGTGGAATTTCTGGGTATATAGGTGGTAAGGTTGACAAGGTTTTAATGCGAATAGCAGAGGCAATTATGTCAATTCCAAGTTTTTATTTATTAATAATACTTGCTTCAATATTGCCTTCTAATATGACTTCTATTCAGCGTTTTGCTTTGATTACTGCAATTTTAGCTTTTATAGGTTGGGCTGGTTTTTCAAGAGTAATTCGTGGCATGGTTTTGTCTATAAAAAATCAGGAATACATTAAATCAATCGAAACCATTGGTGCTTCAAAAAAAAGAATTATTCTAAGGCACATTTTGCCTCAAACTTCAAGCTATATAATCATTGCTATAACTTTATCGGTTCCTTCTTATATCTTAGCGGAATCCGGTTTGAGTTTTTTGGGGCTTGGAATTCAACTTCCTGATGCAAGTTGGGGAAACATGTTAAGAGAAGCACAGGAGTTTGCTAATATAATTTATAGACCTTGGCTTTTAGTGCCCGGATTTTTAATTTTTATTGCAGTTTTGTCTTTTAATGTGTTAGGAGATAAAATTAGAGATATGCTTGACCCTAAAACATTAAAATAATAAAGATAAATAAGGAATTAATTAAGTTGGAAAATATGAATGAAAATTTGGTAATAATATTTAGAGTTGTACTTGCGGTTTTGCTTTCTTTTATTCCGGGTATAGAAAGAGAACTTACAGGTAAATTTGCTGGGCTTAGAACACATATTCTTGTTTGTTTGGGAGCTTGTGTGTTTACTATTTTATCAATTTATGGTTTTGAAATGCGTATGTCTCCTGATATTATTGGAACAAATGATCCGGCGAGGATTGCCGCACAAATTATAACCGGTATTGGTTTTATTGGTGCAGGTACGGTAATGAGACATGGCAGCAGTGTATTTGGTATTACAACGGCAGCAACATTATGGGTATGCGCTGCTATTGGTATGTGTTGCGGATGCGGACAATATTTAGTTGCAATTATTACTTCAATAGCAACACTAATTGTTTTAATTTTAATAAGAAGACTTGAAAAAAATGTTTTATCTAAGAGAAAAAAGGCGTATGCCCTTTATGAAATTTCTATTTCTGCATCTTTAAAAGATTGTGATACAATCCAAAATATTTTTGAAAATTATTTTCATAAGGTGTTTAAGTTTAATAAAAAATTAGTAAATCATGAGGAGCTTAGATTTATAGCGGTTATTTCTACAAAAAAAACTTTAACTGAGCTAAATGATATTTTTAGAAAAATAATAGGAATAGAATCTATTGAAATAAAAGAGTATTATGAATAGAAATTTTTTAACATCTTTAAAAGAATTATTTGTAACATTCCTTGTTACGTCTTTGCTTGTGTTTTCTTTGTGTCTTTGTGTAGAGTTGGAGCTTTTGTTTAGATGCGAAGAAAATGTCAATAAAGAAGAATTAAATATGAAGAATCTTGTTGAGTTTTGTACAATAGAACAACTCGAAAAATATTTAAAAAAAGATCCTGCTAACTATTTTGTCAAAATTAAATTGGCACAGGTATATGAAAGCTTAAAAGAATATGATGATGCAAGAAGTTATTATAAAGATGCACTCAAAACGTCAGGAAATTCAAATTTTTCTATTTATTCATATGCAATATTCTGTGCAAAGAGGGCATATTATAATGAGTCTGCTACATTAGCTGAGCAACTTGCAGAAACTGATAAGAATGCTTTGATTTATAAAACTAAAATATATGAACAGCTAGCTTTGTCTTTTTTTGAAAATAAGCAATATAGTGCTTCAAATAAGGCATATCAAATTGCGTTTAAGTATGCTAAAAATTTAAAAGACAGAAGTTATTATAAAAAAATTCGTGATGCTTATAGTAAAAGCTACATTGACTTAGCTGATGATAATATTAAAAACGATAAAATATTGGAAGCTATTTCTGATTTAAAAAATTCATTGGCTATTAAATACACAGATATTGCAATGTATAAATTGGGTCTTGTAAATTTAAATATTGATAAATTTAGTGCAGAAAAATATATATCGAAAGTTTTTAAAAACAATCCCTATATGGTAAATCCATATATATACAATAAATTATTATCAGAATTAATTGAAGAATCAAAAATTTCATCTGGTTTAAATAGCTCAGATTTTTATACGGTTAAATTAAATATGTTTAAAAATACATTATCTAAAATTTATTTGTACAAAGATGATATTTCCGTTGAAAATTCATACATAGGTTTTAAGAAAGGTTTTTTCGATAAAAAGAAGAGATATTTTCTTGTTTTTGATGTTGAAAATAATACAAAATTTAAAATTAATTCATTATTTTTTCAAATAGAAATATTTGTTGAAAATAAGAAATACACAATAGAAAAGAAGCTTTTTTCTTCTGCTCATCCTCTTGATTTTTATGACAAGGCTGCATATAATAAAGTTTTTTTGCCAAAAGGATTTAAACTTAATGATTTAAAATCTGAAAACAACATAATTATTAAGTATTATGCTAAAAAAGAAGAAAAAGCACCTTGGACTTTAATAAAAATAGATTCATTAAATATTTAATGCTGTACTTATTAGTTTTCTTGTGTTATTTTAGAAGTACAAATATTATTCTATGTAATTTTGGAGAAACATGAGAGTACACGAACTAGCTAAAGAACTTAATATAACATCAAAAGAACTAATTGAAAATGTAAATGATAAATTAAATTTATCATTGAAATCGCATAGTTCAACTGTTGGGGATGTTTATATCGATAAAATCAGAGCATTATATAAAAGAGAAACTAAGCCTACGGCTAAACCTAAGGCATTTGTTGTAAAAAAGCAAAAACAATCTGATGAGCCTAAAGTCGATGTACAAGTTGAAAAAACTCCAAAAATAATTAAAACTGTTTCTAAATTAGAGATAGTACGACCTGCACCAAAACAACAAAACCCTCGTCCGGTTGTAAAAAAAGAACAACCGATTAGTAAAGTTGTTGAAAAAAAACCAGAGGTTCAGAACGAAAAAAATATTGTTTCTGAAACTAAAAAACAAATTATACAAAATTCGACTGATAAGCTTTCTACATTGCCTTCAATGACTAGAAAGAATTTTGAAAAAACTAATACTGAACCTACAAATAAAGAAAAAACACAAACGTCTGAGTCTAATAAAAAAACAACTGCTCCTCAGCCAATTAAAAGACATATTATTTCTCAAGATATTTATGCTAATCAATCAAGAAATTCAAAAAAGAAAAGAAAAGATCACGAATATAGCAATAAGCGTGAAGAGCAGGAAAGAATAAGTCTTGAAAAAGCAGTACAAAATAAACATAAAAAGCACACGCAAGAAGTCGCAGCTGTTGAAGAGGTTAAATCGGTTGTAATTGACCGTCCTATGACAGTAGGTGAACTTAGTGATAAGATTAAAAAAACTCCTGCTGAAATTATTAAATTTCTTATGCTTGAAGGAATTATGGTTACTGTTAATGCGCCAATAGATACTGAAACTTCTAAAAAAGTAGCTAAACATTTTGATTTAGAAATTTTAGATGAAGATATAGAAGCTTTTATTGAACAAGAAGAAGAAAAAGAGGGTGTTAATAAGTATCTTTTAGCAGCGAAAGAAGAAGATATTGTAAAACGAGCTCCTGTTGTTACAGTTATGGGGCATGTAGATCATGGAAAAACCACTTTACTTGATTCTATCAGAGCGTCAAAACACAAGATTGTGCATACTGAAGTAGGTGGCATTACTCAAAGTATTGGTGCTTATACTGTTTGGTTAGATAAGAAAAAAATCGTATTTATTGATACTCCTGGGCACGAAGCATTTACTCAAATGCGTTTAAGGGGTGCTCAGTCAACAGATATTGCAGTTTTAGTTGTCGCTGCTGATGATGGCGTTATGCCTCAGACTGTTGAAAGTATATCTCATGCTAAATCTGCCGGAGTGCCTATTATTGTTGCTGTCAATAAAATCGATAAACCGGATGCTAATCCTGATAAAGTTATGCAAGAGCTCACAGAACATGGTTTAATTCCTGAAAAATGGGGCGGAGATACTATATGTGTACCTGTTTCTGCTCTTCAAAAAACCGGCATTGACGAGCTATTGGAATATATACTTTTAGTGGCTGACATGCAAGAATTGAAAGCAGTTGAAAAATGTCCTGCAACCGGAGTTATTATTGAAGCAAACCTTGATAAAGGAAAAGGGCCTGTTGCAACTATGCTAGTGCAAAACGGTACTCTTAAAGTTGGTGATTCAATAGTTGCCGGTACGGTTGGTGGAAAAGTTAGAGCTTTGCTAGATGATTCAGGAAGAAGAGTTCGTTCTGCGGGACCATCTACACCTGTTGAAATATTAGGTTTAAATGAAGTTCCTCAAGCGGGTGATGTTTTTGAAGTAGTGGCTAATGAAAAACTTATGAAAGCAATTGTTCAAGAACGTAAACAAAAAGAACGTTCAACCAGATTAGAAGCAATGACTGCTGCCCATGTTCAAAAAGAAGCAATGGCGGGAGTTGATGAAATTACAAACTTGAATTTAATTATTAAAGCTAATACAAATGGTTCAGCTGAGGCAGTTTCTACTGCAATACAAAATGTTAAATCTCTAAAAGTTGTACCAAAAATAGTTCATGTTGGAGTGGGTGATATTTCAGAAGCTGACGTTATGCTTGCATCTGCTTCAAATGCAATAATTCTTGGTTTTACCGTAAAAGAAGATACAAACGCCTTATTATCTGCTCAAAAAGAAGGTGTTAAGATAAAAAAATACGATATTATTTACCAAGTATTGGAAGATATCGAAAAAACAATGCTTTCTTTATTATCTCCTGAAATTGAAGATGTTGAACTTGGAAAAGCTGAAGTTAGAGCGGTATTTACAATAGGAAAAACTACAAGAATTGCCGGTTGTTATGTTACAGAAGGTAAAATTGTACGTTCTAAAACCGCTCGCTTAATTAGAAATGGCGAAGAGATATTTAAAGCTGAAATAAACCAACTTAAACGCTTTAAAGATGATGTTAAAGAAGTTAAAGAAGGTTTTGAATGTGGTATTTCTTTTGCTAAATTTAATGATATTCAAGAAGGTGATATTATTGAAGTATCAACAACAAAAGAAGTAGAACCTCAAACACTAGTCTAGATTGAGTATATTATGTCATTAAGGAATGAAAGAGTAAGAAAAGCTTTAATTAGAGAAATTTCAGATATCATCTTTCGTGAAATAAAAGATAGAGATATTTGCGGGATGGTATCGATTACTGATGTAGATGTTTCTTCAGATAATTCTGCTGCGAGAGTTTTTTACAGTGTATATGGGAATGAAGAAGTAAAATCAAAAACATCTAAGGCTTTGGAAAGACATGTCGGACAAATTCGTCATGAAGTTGGAAAAAGAATAAGGCTTAGAAAAACGCCAACCTTGCTTTTTATATTGGATGAGTCTCTTGAAAAAGGGGCTAGAATGACAGAGCTTATTAATAAAATTGAACGCGGCGAATTGTAATGTATTTTTTAAACATTAATAAACCCAAGGGCATTTCTTCTTTTGATGTGATTCGAATTTTAAGAAAGAAACTCGGTATAAAGCAAATAGGCCATTCTGGTACACTTGACCCCCTTGCATCTGGTGTATTGCAAATTGGTGTTGGTGATTGTACTAAATTATTGGATTATCTTGATTCAGATAAAACTTATGTTGCAAATATAAAATTCGGTTATGTCACCTCTACTTTTGATGACGAGGGCGAAAAGGAATTTGTTTCTAATCCTGATTTTTCGTATGATGATTTTGAAAATGTATTAATGACTTTTTTAGGTATAACAAAACAAGTTCCGCCAAAATATAGTGCTGTTAAGATTAATGGGAAAAAAGCTTGTGACATTATTCGTACTAAAAATAATATACAATTAGAAATTCCGGAAAGAGAAATAGAAATATATAATATTTCAATTTTGAATTTTTCAGATTATGAAGCACAAATTTTTGTTCATTGTAAAAAGGGAGTTTATATACGTTCATTAGTTAATGATATAGGAATAAAATTAGGATGTGGTGGTTATGTTACAGAATTAAAACGTGTTGCTGCCGGTTGTTTTAGACTGGAAGATTCTGATAAATTAGATTCAATTGATTATCATATAATTAATCCAATAGATGTTTTGCCTTTTGATAAGTACGAGCTTAATGAAGTAGAATTCTCAAGAATTTTAAATGGAAATTATATTAATCCCAAGCAAAATGTTTCATCAGATAAAGTTTTATTAACAAAAGATAACAAACTTGTATCATTTGCAATTTTATCAGATAATTTGATTAAACCAAAAAAGGTTTTTAGGGGAGTATAGATGGGTACATTTTTTAAAACTTTTTTTATATGTTTAGTTTTAGCTTTTGGATTTTTAGGGTATAAGTATTTTTCTACTGAAAGTTACAATTCTGATTTGTTTGTTTCTAAAGAAAGTCCTGTCTTTGGTACCTATGAAGATTACACAGAAAGTATTCCTGAAACACCCGTTAAATCTCAAGATGCTTCAAGCGATAATAGTGTAAAAAAACCTGAGGAAAAGAAATATACACACACCTGTTATTTTTATTCTGTTGAGGGAAAATTAATTCCAATTAAACGTCAACTTACTGCTAAACCTTCGTTGGAAAGCACAATTTTATTGTTATTAAAAGGACCTACTATTTCTGAAACAAAAAAAGGTATTTATTCTGAAATTCCTGCTAATGTTGATTTGATTTCTGTTAGGAGTTCTGATAATAATGCGCTTATTGTTGATTTGTCATCTAATTTTGGTAATGGCGGCGGAACTCAAAGTATCGAAAATAGAATAAAACAATTATCTAAAACCATAAAATCCTATGCGCCTAATAAAACCATATATCTATACATAAACGGCAAAGAGGTCGAGTATTTAGGTGGAGATGGTGTGTTTATAAAACAGCCTCTTGAATAGCTTATATTCCTATCCAATTTTTTAAATCTTTATTTGATTTTAGTTTTTTGTCAAAGATGTATAAGCCGTAATCTTTTTGGTTTAAGACCGCTGCCCAAAAACCTTCTGAATATGAATTTTTAGAGTTTAAAATAATTTTATGTTTGCAATTTGTTAAAAAGTAAAATTCTTCTCTCCAGTCAGAAAGATTAATAATTTCATAGTCAATAAAAGAATTAATGTCTTTAATTTTTTGTTTTGTAAAAACATATAGTTTAGGTTTTTTTATGTATTTATTAAGTCTTTGGGTTGCTCTGTATATAAAATCATTATTGACGCTATTTAGGTCTTTTTCATTTATATATAATCCGATTGATTGATTGCTTAATATGTTTTCCAGTATGTCATAGTTAACCAGAAAGTCATATTTGCTAAATTTCAGCATATTTTTAATGTTATCAGAGATTAAATCAATATCAGAGATTCTAAAGTGTGCAAGATTTATTATCTTATCTCTTAAGTTTTTTTTGGTCATTTCTTTTTTGATTTTTTTAGAATCAATATAAAGTTTGTTTTTCAAAAATGCTGATTCTGTGAGTTTTTTAATTCTTGATGTAGATATAAAATCATAATCCAGATTAAAACTGGACATAAATTTTTCAAAGTGCTTTCTTTTTTGTGTGTCATTTTCGAAATAGCAATGTAGTTTTGTTTCTTTTTCTATGATTTTACCGTATGCAATTGAGCTTAAATTATCAGCAAAATTATCTTGATACTCCAGTACTAATATGTTTTCCAATTTTATACCTCGAATAAAAATTAATCATATGTATGATTTACAATTAAATTTATCACAAATATTCTTATAATGTAGTGTTTAAATTAAATCTTAATAAAAATTTTATAAGGAATCCATATGCGAAAATTATTTTCTTTTGTTGTAATATTGTTTTTTGCGGTTATTTCAGGGGCATGTATTAATACTTTTGCCGTGCATGAACTAAATCAAATAGCAGTTGAATATATGGAATCTGGTGATTATCATTCTGCAATTTCCAGACTTGAATCTTCCATTGATCTTGATGGAGCAATTTATGAATCAAGATATAATCTTGCTGTTGCATATTTAAGAATTGATGAATGTGAAAAAGCTTTTAAGCAAATAAAGGAAGCTCAAAAACTCATTGAAGAAGAGCCTTCTGTATATTATACGCTTGGCGTTTCTTCAAATTGTTTAGCTGATAGAATTTATGAAAAGAAGAATGATGATGGTGAAATAGAAAAAATTACATACTCTGATCCGGTTATTGCATATAAAAAAGCAAAAGAATATGTTGATTATTTAAAAATTGCAAATGATGCTTTTGATAAATATGCTACTCTTGTACCTAATGCGCAAGATGTAAATAGCGTAATAGAGCTTATGAATGATAATAAAGAAAAAATAACTCAGACAATTTCTACATATAATTTTAAAAATGAGTAATCATGTTTACAATTTATCCTATAAATAATCCTATTGCTTTTAATTTTTTTGGCTTTCCTGTAAGGTGGTATGGAATTTGTCTTGCAATTGCTATTTTTGTTGGTGTTTTTTTTGGTAATTATTTAATTCTAAAAAAATATTCTAAGTTTGATTCTGAAGCGTTTTTAGATTGTATTTTACCTGTTGTGATATTTTCTATTTTTGGTGCAAGATTATTTTACGTACTTGGTGATTTTTCATTTTATTTATCAAATCCATTAGAAATAATTATGATTAATCACGGCGGTCTTTCTATATATGGTGCTATTTTTATAGGTGCCATAGTCTTATTTTTCTATTTAAAAAATAAGAAATTGGATATCTTAAAATTTTTTGATATATTCGCTTTAATGATGCCATTATGCCAATCCATCGGAAGATTTGGAAATTATTTTAATCAAGAGGCATTTGGTTCTCCAACAAACGGATTTATACGTTTGTTTGTTGATGAAATGTATA
This sequence comes from Candidatus Gastranaerophilales bacterium, assembly GCA_944324485.1. Classification (GTDB taxonomy): domain Bacteria; phylum Cyanobacteriota; class Vampirovibrionia; order Gastranaerophilales; family Gastranaerophilaceae; genus RUG14156. The sequence goes on from CALUWM010000003.1 coordinate 28,488, forward strand.
GGCCAAGTGAATACGTTAATTTTTCTTTTTTTCATCCGACCTTTTTGTATGAAAGTGTTTTAAATTTTATTTTATTTTTGTTTTTGCTGTATATTTTTTTACATCTTAAAAATCGTAAATTTGGTTTGATTTTAAGTCTATATTTAATTTTCTATTCTCTTATCAGAATATTTGTTGAATCAATAAGAATAGATAGCGTTTTTGATGTAGGTAATTATCCTATTGCAATTATATTGAGTATTATTTCGCTTTTGTCTGGTATTGTAATTTTCTTTTATACAAAAAAATACCCTGCTAAATAGCAAGGTATTTTATATTTTTTTCTAATTAATGTTTTATCATTGTTTTTCCGGTCATTTCTTCCGGTTGTTTAATATTCATTATATCAAGTATAGTAGGAGCTATATCGCACAGTGCACCTGTTTCATTTAGTTCAAATTTATCTTTAGAAACTATAATAAAAGGTACAATATTTGTTGTGTGAGCGGTTTGTGGTGCATGTGTTTGCTCGTTATACATCCATTCTGCATTTCCGTGATCTGCTGTAATAATCATTGTAACATCATTTTCAAGTGCTTTAATAGCAATTTTTCCAACACATTCGTCAACTGCTTCGCAAGCTTTTATAGCAGCATCCATTACTCCTGTGTGCCCAACCATGTCAGGATTTGCAAAATTGACCAGTATGAAACCGAATTCGTCATCATCAAGTGCTTTTAATACATTATCACATACTTCATAGGCACTCATTTCCGGTTTAAGGTCATATGTAGCAACCTTTGGTGAGTTTACCAGTGCTCTTGTTTCTAGTTTGCCGGATTTTTCTACTCCTCCGTTAAAGAAAAAAGTTATGTGTGCGTATTTTTCGGTTTCTGCTGTTCTAAATTGCTTAATATTATTATCATCAAGTACATCGCCTAAAATATTTTTAAGGCTTTGAGGTCTAAAAGCAACGGGAACTTTAAATGTTTCATCGTATTGAGTCATACATACGTAATAAAGATTTTTAATGATTTTTTTTCTATTAAATCCGTCAAAATTTTCGTCATTAAATGCTCTTGTTATTTCTCTTGCTCTATCCGGTCTGTAATTAAAGAAGATTACTGCATCGTTATCTTCAACTCGTCTTTTAGATATTACAACAGGTTTTACAAATTCATCCGTTACATCGTTTTTATATGAATTTTGAATTGCAAGTTTTGAATTTTCTTCTTTTATTCCTTCAGATAAAGTTAAACAATTATACGCTTTTTCGACTCTATCCCAACGTTTATCACGATCCATTGCCCAGTATCTGCCGATAATTGATGCAATAGGAGGTAAGTTGTATTTTTGCAATTCCTGTTCAATTTCTTCTAAGTATATATGTGCTGATTTAGGTGGTGTATCTCTTCCGTCTAAAAAAGCATGTACATATACATTTTTAAGGCCTTCTTGGCTTGCAAGTTTTATTAATGCTTTCAAGTGTTTCATTGAACTGTGAACTCCGCCCGGAGAAACCAGTCCCCATATATGGAGTGCTGAATTGTATTTTTTCACATGGTTAATTGCAGATAAAAATTCTTCGTTTTTAAAGAAGTCTCCTTCGTCAATAGATTTATTTATTCGAGTAAGTTCCTGATAGACAATTCTGCCTGCACCTATGTTTAAATGTCCTACTTCAGAATTTCCCATTTGGCCTTCAGGTAAGCCTACATATAGTCCGTCAGCATGGATTGAAGTAGATGGCATTTGAGCCATAAATTTATCAAAATTCGGAGTTTTTGCACTGTATACGGCGTTGTATTTCGTATCTTTTGAAATTCCCCAGCCGTCTAATATGCAAAGTAATGTTCTTTTTTTAGTATTTGACATATATTACCTTTCTTTTTTCGTGATTATTTTACCATGGAAAAAATACATTATACATACCAGTTTTTCATTAACATAATTTTGTTGTTTATTGTATTATTAAATTGATTAAGGAATTTAAAATGAGATATTCTAAATATAATGTTGTAATTGTGGGAAGTGGTATAAGCGGTTTATTTTTAGCCAATAAACTTTCCGAAAATAAAAATTGTTCAGATGGGATTTTATTAATTACAAAAGATGAATTGTTTTCTGGCTCATCTTCATTGGCTCAAGGGGGTATAGTTTCCGTTATTCCTGAAATTAATAAATCTGATTCAGTTGAATCTCACATAAAAGATACTCTTAAAGCTGGTTGCGGTTTAAACAATATTAATGTTGTTGAATTTGTTTCAAGACAATCTTCTCTTGCAATAGATGAACTTATTAGATTTGGTGTAAAGTTTGATAAAAACGAAAAAAATATTTTAGATTTTACTCTTGAAGGTGCGCACAGTCGTCCAAGAATTTTACATGCCAGCGGTGATTCCACAGGAAGAATAATTGAAGAAGCTTTGTGCGAAAAATTAAAATCAGCAAATAATGTTGAACTGTACGATTACACTATGGCTCTCGAGTTACTTGTTGATAATTCAAATAATTGCAAGGGGCTCGTTGTTTACAATTGGAAAAATGATTACTATGAAGCTATATATGCAGGCAGCATTGTACTTGCAACTGGCGGTATCGGACAAATATATAAGAATACAACAAATCCTTTGGTTTCTTGTGGTGACGGTATATCTTTGGCTTATAAAGCTGGAGCTAAAGTATGCGATATGGAATTTGTGCAGTTTCATCCAACTGCTTTATATTGTAAAAATAAATCAACTATGCCTCTTGTTTCTGAATCTGTCAGGGGTGAAGGAGCAAAATTAGTTGATTTAGATGGTGAATATTTTGCTAAAAACTACCACCATCAAGCAGATTTAGCTCCAAGAGACGTTGTTGCAAGAGCAATAATGGAACAAATGAAAAGTACCAACGCTAACTATGTAAATTTAGATATATCTCAGATGGGAATAGAAAAATTTAAAAATAGATTTCCAACTATTACTAAGTTGTTGGACGAAAACAATATTGATATTGATTCAGGTTTAATCCCTGTTGTTCCCGCCGAACATTACTTTATGGGCGGAATTAAAACTGATATTAATTGTAAAACTACAATTAACAATTTATTTGCTATTGGTGAATGTGCTTGTAGTGGTTTACATGGTGCTAATAGACTTGCATCCAACTCGCTTTTGGAATGTGTTGTGTTTGCAAATAGTCTTGCAGATTATATTTCAAACAATTTTAATAATCCACCTAAAAGAAATGATGAAAAAATTAAAAATACTGTTGAAAAATATTTAAGTCAGGATTCTATTACAAACAAACAAGAGGATTTTTTACACATTTTATTTGAAGAATTAAAAACTGTTATGACTGAGAATGTCGGTATTTCAAGAACTAAAAAATCTCTTGAGGCTGCTCTTGATAAGATTAACACGCTTGAATTGAGAGCAGAGAGTGTCGTTGCTGAATCCAGAATTAAATATGAGCTAAAAAGCGCACTTTGCGTATCAAAGTTAATAGTAAAAGCCGCACTGGAAAGAAAAAATTCGATTGGTGCACATTATAGAGCTGATTTTCCACACAGAGCATTGGAAAATAATATTAAAGAAATAGATAAGCTGAAAGTTGGTTACAATGAAGTTTCTGTTAAATGATTATATAATTGATGAATATGTGAAATCTGCACTTAAAGAGGATTTATATTATGGTGACATAACAACTGAGGCAGTTTGTTGTAATCTTGATAATCCTCAATTTGAAATTTATTTAACTACTCGTGCAGATGGTGTCTTGTGTGGAAGACATATTTTCGAAAGAGTGTTTAAGATATTAGCAAATGATGAAGTTAAAGTTGAATTTTATTTTACAGACGGTGATGAGATTAAAAAAGGTGATAAAATTGCAAGAATTTCTGGAAATGCCAGATATATTTTAACCGGTGAAAGGCTAGCATTGAATTTTGTACAAAAATTATCCGGTATTGCAACTTACACAAGAAAATTTCAGTCACTTGCAGATAAATATAATGTTAGAGTTGTAGACACAAGAAAAAACACACCAAACTTTAGAATATTTGAAAAATATGCTGTAAAAATTGGTGGTAATTATCTTCACAGGTTTAATTTATCTGATTGTGTAATGTTGAAAGATAATCATATAGCACTTTTGGGTGGTTCTATTACTAATGCAGTGAAAGAAGTTAGAAAAAATATATCTCATGCTCATAAAATCGAAGTTGAATGCGACACCACTGAGCAGGTTAAAGAGGCACTTTTAAATAGTGTCGATATTATCATGTTAGATAATATGTCTTGCGATGAGATGAAAACATGTTGTGATTTAATCAATAAAAAAGCAATAGTTGAAGCATCTGGTTGCGTTACACTGGATAACATTGAAGAAATTGCAAAAACCGGAGTTGATGTAATTTCAACCAGTGCTATTGTAATGAAAGCACCGACTCTCGATTTAGCTTTTGATTATAATCCTTAAAAAGAGGCTTAAAGCCTCTTTTATACATTATTCAATCTTTTTATTACTTCATCTTTGCCTAAGATTTGTATAATTGCGACCATATCAGCTCCTCTTGTTCTGCCTGTGAGTTTTGCTCTTATGGCCCACATGGTTTCTTTTGGTTTATATCCTTTATTTTCCTTGAAGTAAGTTCTAAAATCTGCTAGTTTATCGTGTATATCTTCAGCGCTTTCAAAATTGTAGTTTAAAACATCTTGCCTAAATTTTTCTAAGACATCTTTTGATAAATCAGACGCAAGCAGTTCTTTTACTTCAGTGTAATTAGGAGTTTCAAAGAAATATTGTGTGTCGAATACTAAATCTTTTAAAAGAGTTATAGGTTCTCTTGTAACTTCTATTATGTGTTCGAGTTGTTTTCTTGAATATTTGTTTAAGTCATATTCTTTTAGAAATGGAATTGCTAAGTCAGTTAATTTTGAAATATCCATTTTTTTAATATATTGACCATTCATCCAATTTAATTTTTCATATTCAAAAATTGAATTAGAACTTGATACTTCATTAATTCTAAAATCTGCTGCAATTTCATCAACATTTTTAATTTCAACACCATCTGAAGGTGCCCAGCCTAATAAAGCTACAAAATTTAATAGAGCATCAGTTAGATAGCCTTCTTTAATAAAATCTGATACTGCAGTTGCACCATGACGTTTAGAAAGTTTGCTTCTATCCGGAGCTAAAATCATTCCCAAGTGTCCAAATTTAGGAACTTTAGCACCAAGTGCTTCATATATTAAAATTTGTTTTGGTGTATTTGAAATGTGGTCTTCACCCCTTATAACGTGTGTAATTTCCATTAACATATCATCAACTACAACGGCAAAATTATAAGTTGGTGTGCCATTTGATTTCATTATTGCAAAATCACCTATAAGACCGGTATCAAATTTTAATTCACCTTTGACAAGGTCATTAAAAATAAGTTCTTTAGCTTCAACTTTAAATCTGATAGAAGGAACAATACCTTTTGCTTTTAGTGCATTTTTTTCTTCTTTTGTCAAATTTAAACATTTTCTTGAATATTTATAGGGAATTTTCTTTTGTTCGGCGATTTCGTGTTCTTTGTCTAAATCTTCTTGAGAACAAAAACATTCATAAGCATATCCTTTGTCAATTAGCATTTGTGCAAATTTAGGGTATATATCAAATCTTTCAGACTGTTTGTATGGACCGTAGTTTCCACCAACATCAGGACCTTCGTCCCAATTTAAACCCAGAGCTTTTAAGCTATCGAAAATATTTTGTTTATACGCTTCAGAACTTCTGTCTAAATCGGTATCTTCAATTCTAAGAACGTATTTACCACCGGTTTTTTTTGCAAAAAGAAAATTAAAGAGAGCTGTTCTTGCAGTTCCGATATGTAAATTGCCGGATGGAGACGGTGCTATTCTTACTCTAACTTTTTCTTCCGTATTAGTCATTATATTTTCCTCATTAAATAACTTTCAAGTTTATGTTACTACAAAAACAAATTTATGTTATTATTTTTCTATGGATAAAAAATTAAAATTGGGAATTATTGGTTTAGGTACCGTTGGACAAGGCGTAGTTAAAGTATTATCGCCCTTTGATGATATTGAAATTGTTGGAGCTGCTGTAAAAAATCTTTCAAAAAAACGTGATGTTGAAATTAAATGCTTAACAGATAATCCATTTGATCTGGCTAATAATGTTGATATTGATGTCATAGTTGAGGTTGCAGGTGGGCTTGGAGTATATGACGTTTTAAAGACGGCTATTAAGAATAAAAAACATATAGTTACTGCAAATAAAGAATTACTTGCCAGACACGGATCTGAACTTTTTGATTTAGCACGAGAAAATGACGTAATTATTATGTATGAAGCTGCTGTTGCGGGCGGTATACCAATTATTTATCCTATTAAATCAAGTTTGAGTGCTAATTCTTTTTCTTCTGTTGCAGGAATACTTAACGGAACGACTAATTATATATTAACCAAGATGGAAGAAGATAACTTAAGTTATCATGATTGTCTTTTAAAAGCTCAAGAACTTGGATATGCTGAAACTGATCCAACGGGTGATGTTGAAGGCTATGACGCTATGTATAAAATAGCTATTTTATCTAATATTGCATTTAACAAAAGAATTGATATAGATAAAATATATCGAGAAGGAATTTCAAATATTTCATCATTGGATATGAAATTGGCAGATGAATTTGGTTATAAAATAAAGCTTATTGCTCTTTCAAAAAAAATGAATGATTTATCTGGCAATGAATGTTTGGATATAAGAGTTCATCCGATGCTTGTTTCTAAAAATAAATCATTGGCAGATATTAAGAACGCAACAAATGCTGTTATGCTAGATGGTTTTCCTGTTGGAGAAGTTATGTTTGTTGGCGCTGGTGCTGGAGAATTTCCGACAGCAAGTTCTGTCGTTGGTGATATTCTTACAATTAAGTCTGAATTTAATTCAAATGGCGAAATATTACCTATGACGGTTTGTCATCATAGCGACTATGCTAATCAAATAAATATTGAAGACACTATAAATTGCTACTATTTAAGAATAAAAGCAGCAAATACTCCCGGAACTATTGGTAAAATTGGTCTTGCATGTGGTAAATATAATATTAATCTTTCTTGTATTTTACAAAAAGGTGTAAATGACGATAGAAGCGCTACAATTATTGTTATTACTGAGGAGTGTTACGAAAAAGATATTAATTTAATGATAAAAGATGTAGAGCAGACATCTGAAGTTAGGGTTTTAAATAGAATAAGGGTCATGTAGATGAAATATATGGGATTGATTGACAAATATCGTAAGTATTTGCCTGTTAGTGATAATACTGAAATTGTTTCACTCTGTGAGGGCGCTACTCCTCTTATTAAGGCTGATAATTTGGCAAAAGAAATCGGTCTTAATATTAATCTTTATTTAAAATATGAAGGACTTAACCCAACAGGAAGCTTTAAAGACAGAGGAATGACCATGGCTGTTACAAAAGCTAAAGAAGATGGCTCTAAAGCTATTATCTGTGCTTCTACCGGTAACACGTCTGCGTCTGCTGCCGCATATGCTGCTAGAGCAAAGATGAAATGTTGCGTCCTTATTCCTGACGGACATATTGCAATGGGTAAATTGTCTCAAGCAATGATGTATGGTGCTAATATTATTGCAATTAACGGTAACTTTGATGAAGCATTAACAGCTGTTAGAGAAATTTCTTCAAAATATCCAATTACTTTGGTAAATTCCGTTAATCCTTATAGAATTGAAGGTCAAAAAACAGGTGCTTTTGAAATTGTTGATGATTTGGGTGATGCACCTGATTATCATTTTATACCCGTTGGAAATGCTGGAAATATTACTGCATATTGGAAAGGGTATAGAGAATATTTTAGTGAAAATAAATGTACAAAATTACCAAAAATGATGGGGATTCAAGCCGAAGGGGCTGCTCCTATTGTTCTTGGGCATAAAGTTGACAACCCTGAAACAATTGCAACCGCAATAAGAATTGGAAATCCTGCAAGTTGGGATAAAGCTGTTTGTGCTCTTAATGAATCTTCAGGTTGTATAGATATGGTTTCTGACAGGGATATACTTGATGCTTATGTTCTTTTAACGAGAACCGAGGGGGTTTTCTGTGAACCTGCTTCCGCATCAAGTGTTGCTGGTTTAATTAAGCTTAAAGATACAATAAAAGAAAACTCAACAGTTGTTTGCATATTAACCGGAAATGGACTTAAGGATCCAAATAATGCCATTGAATATTCAAATAACGAGATTCATAAATCAAGTTCAAATATAAAAGACATAGTAAATATTATTAATTTATAGGAAAAAGTTATGCTAGAAAAAGAATATTATCCTCAACAAATTGAAAAAAAATGGTTTGATATCTGGGAAAAAGAAAAACCGTATAAGGTAGATGACGATTCAGATAAACCAAAATATTATGCCTTATCAATGTTTCCGTATCCATCAGGAAAATTGCATATGGGCCATGTTAGAAATTATACAATAACTGATGTTGTTGCAAGGTTTAAAAAAGCTCAAGGATATAACGTTTTACATCCAATGGGTTGGGATAGCTTTGGTCTACCGGCTGAAAATGCTGCTATACAACACGGCGCAAATCCCGAAAAATGGACTCTTGATAATATTGAATATATGAAAAAACAGCTTAAAATGCTTGGATTATCTGTTGATTGGGATAGAGAAGTTACCACTTGCCTTCCTGATTACTACAAATGGACTCAATGGCTTTTTATCCAATTATTTAAAAAAGGACTTGCTTATAAAAAAACTGCTCCTGTAAATTGGTGTGAAAATTGTCATACTGTTCTTGCAAATGAACAGGTAATTGATGGAAAATGTTGGAGATGTGATTCAGAGGTTACTAAAAAGAATTTATCGCAATGGTTCTTTAAAATTACAGAATACTCAGAAGAGCTCTTAAATGATTTAAATTTACTTACCGGTTGGGGTGATAACGTTAAGACCATGCAATCAAATTGGATTGGTAAGTCTAATGGTGCAATCCTAAAGTTCAAGGTTAAGGAATTAGAGGGGCTTGAAATTCCTGTTTATACAACAAGACCAGATACTGTATATGGAATTACATATTTGGTAGTTGCACCCGAGTATAAAGATATTGATAAATTGACTACACCTGAAAACAAAGAAATTGTTGAGCAATACAGAAATAACGCAAAAAAACTTTCTGAAATAGAAAGGCTTTCAACTCAACGTGTTAAAACGGGTGTACCACTTGGAACACACATTATCAATCCTTTTACAGGTCGAGTTTGTCCTATTTGGGTTGCTGATTATGCTCTTGTAGATTATGGTACGGGCGCTGTAATGGCTGTTCCATATCACGACAGTCGTGATTTTGAATTTGCAAAAAAATATAATCTTCCCATGATTCAAGTTATAACTGGTAATGATTTTAAAGAAGGTGAATGTTTTGAAGATAAGCAAGGTAAACTTATAAATAGTGCCCAGTTTGACGGACTTTGTGCAGAAGATGCTCGAGATAAAATAACACAGTTTGCTAAAGAACAAGGCTTTGGCGAATTTAAAACACAATATCGCCTTAGAGATTGGTTAATTTCACGTCAAAGATATTGGGGTGCGCCTATACCTGTGGTTTATTGTCCTAAGTGTGGTGTAGTACCCATTCCTGAAGAAGATTTACCTGTTTTACTTCCAAAAGATGTTGATTTTTCAGTCAAAGGAAAATCGCCTGTTGAAACCAGCCCTACTTTTAGAGAAACATCATGTCCTGTTTGCGGATCAAAAGCACAAAGAGAGACTGATACCATGGATACTTTCGTGTGTTCAAGCTGGTATTATATGAGATATAGTGATGCAAAAAATGACAAGCAATGTTTTAATAAAGACCTTGTTAATAAATGGCTTCCTGTTGACCAATATATTGGCGGCATTGAGCATGCTATATTGCATCTTTTGTACTCCAGATTTTTTACAAAAGCACTTCGTGATATGGGTTTATTGGATTTTGACGAACCATTTAAAAATCTGTTAACTCAAGGAATGGTGCTAAAAGACGGATCTAAAATGTCAAAATCAAAAGGAAATACAGTTGATCCGGATGATATTTACAGAAATTATGGTGCTGATACTGCTCGTTTGTTTATATTATCCGATTCTCCACCTGCTCGTGATTTTGATTGGACTGATGCAGGTGTAGATGGCTGCTATAAGTTTATTTGTAGAGTTTATCGCTTGTATTCTAAATTTCAAGACAAAATCAAAAAAGATTATACTTTTAATTTTGAAAATTTAGATAGAAAAGATGCTGATTTAGTCCGTGAAACTCACATAGCTATTAAGAAAATTACTAAAGATATTGAAACTGAATTTCAGTTTAATACTGTAATTTCAAGATATCGTGAGTTTGTAAATTCAATATATGATTATATAAAAGATGAAAATGCTATTAATTACGATGTATTAAGTTTTGCTCTTTTAACTTTACTTAAATTAATCTCGCCTGTTTGCGTCTTTATGTCACAAGAGATTTATTCTTCCCTAGGGTTTGATGGTTTTATATATAATTTACCTTGGTGTGATTATGATGAAAACTTGGCAAAAAGTGCCAATATTACTTTAATAGTTCAAGTTAATGGTAAAATTAAAGATAAACTTGAGGTCGAATCTGATTTAGCTGATGATAATTTGAAAAAATTAGCTATGGAAGCACCAAAAACAAAAGAATTTATACAAGGAAAAACCGTTGTTAAAACAATAGTGGTCCCGAATAAATTAGTAAATATAGTTGTAAAATAAAAAAGGAGGTTTTATCCTCCTTTTTTTATAACAAATGTTTTTTGATTACTTCACTAACATAGGTAAAGCTATCTTTTATACCTATATTTGTTCCGTTATAATTTTTTTTATACATTAAATATGGCACACATTCTCTTGTATGGTCTGAACCTTTATATGTAGGGTCACAGCCATGGTCAGCGGTTATAATTAAAATATCATCATTTGTCATTGAGTTAATAAACTTAGGTATATAGGAATCGATTTCTTCGATTGCTTTTTTGTATCCAAGACTATCTCTTCTATGCCCATATAGCATGTCTGTATCAACCAAATTTGTAAATATTAAGTCACATTTTGAGTTTTGGATAGCTAATAAAGTTTGATTTAGGCCATCAGTATTGCCTTTTGTCGGAATTTTTTCTGTAATACCGCTTCCGGTAAAGATGTCGTATATTTTTCCAATTCCAAGAACTTTTTTGTTGTTTTTTTCTAAAGTATTTAATATAGTGTCTTTGGGAGGTGCAACCGAATAATCATGTCTTAAAGCCCCTATTCTTGTAGGTTTGTTATCAATAACCTTATATGGTCTTGCAATTACCCTTGAAATTCCTGCTTTATTATCATCAAGAATTTTTCTTGCTATTTTGCACCATTCATATAATGTTTCAACAGGAATCAAGTCTATATCAAGTGCTATTTGAAAAACACTATCTGCTGACGTATATATAATAGGAAATTTTGTCTTTTGGTGTTCATCATTTAAGTTTTCAATTATTTTTGTACCTGAAGCCGGATAATTTCCTAATATTCCTTTACAATTAGTCTTTTTTATAAATTCATCTATTATTTTATCATCGAATTTTTGATACGTTTTAAATGGATTATCTAAAATTAGCCCCATAAGCTCCCAATGACCCGTTGTTGTGTCTTTGCCTTTTGACTTCATCTTCAATATTCCATAATCAGCAGTTGGACAATTTGTCCTTTTTACACCTTTAATTTCTTTTATGTTTCCAAGTCCCATTTTTTCAAGATTTTTTACGTCTAAACCGTTTTGCTGATTTGCTAAGTTGCAAAGAGTGTTTACGGTTAAATCATCACCAAATTCCTCGGCATCAGCAAGTGCGCCAATGCCCATTGAATCAATTACTATAACTATGGCTCTTTTCATTTATACTATCACCTCAACATCATTATTTAAATAATCCAAATGCCATTTTTGTATTGCTTCTCCGGGGTATAAAAGACCGATTCCGGGTGGATATGGTAAAATCATCTTATTTGAAATTTTTAAAAGTGAATCTTGTTTATTAATAAAAATGTAGTTACGATTAAATGTATCAACAGGCTGTATCTTAACCAAAGGAAATGGTTGAAAATCCACAGATAAAGGTTCAAAAGATGGGTTTGTTTGTACTTTTTTTAGTGCATTTTTTAGTTTTTCTAATTTTTGCTTTGTTGTACCAATGCCACAGAGATATAAACATCCGATGGCATTATTTAATTCATCTTCTATTTTGTAGTCATCAAACATAAAATCGGATAAATCAAACCCTGATATACCATCTTTTTTTAAAAAAAGCTTTGTAGGGTCATGAAAATCATCTTCGAAAAATTCTACTCCAAAACGCCTTAACTCATTTTTAAATTTGTCAATTTCTAACAATAAATTTTGTATTTCATCATAGCCATTTTTGGAATTTAAATAATTAAGACATGCTTCAATATTAGCTAAAAGTGGATATGATGGAGATGTTGTTTGAAAAAGATTAATTGCTTTTTGAAATGTTAACGAATCGATGTTTCTAATATCTTTATTTATGTTTAACAGTGCAGTTTGATTTAGCGCACCCGCAGTTTTATGAAGAGAATTTACCGATACATCTGCACCTTGGTTTATTGCAGTTTGTGGTAAAATATCTGAAAAATTATAAAGTGCACCGTGTGCTTCATCAACTATTAAATAAGTATTATATCTTTTGCATATTTCTGAAATTTTCTTAATATCAGAATTAACACCCTCATATGTGGGACTAGTCATTATGAATACTTTATAACTGTTTAGCTGTAATGTTGATTCAAGTTTTTTAGGGTCAATTTTTGTATATATGCCCCATTCTTTGTTAGTTTCAGGCATAAACCAATCAACATATCCGGCAGTTAAAATTAGCCCACTAAAAACAGATTTGTGGCAGTTTCTCGCTACCAATACTTTATCTGCTGGGTTTATAAGTGCTTTCATAGCGGCATGTATTGCCGTTGTGGTTCCTTGAGTTATAAAATAAGTATTTTTTGTATTTAATATGTCTGCTGCTTTGCCTTGTGCCATAAGTATGGAATTTTTAGGATCTGATAGATTGTCATATCCTTCTATTTCAGAAAAGTCGTTTTTATAAAAACAATCATAATTTTGGCTAAAAACAGCTTTTTGATTGTGTGTTGGTGTAGTAAAAATTGTTCTTTCAAGTTTTTTGCTTAATAATTTGATTATACTCATAAATTTATATTAAAATAAGAACTATGGACGTACAAGCAAGAATTGAAAATTTACGTAAATTAATTGATATAAACTCTTATAAGTATTACGTAGAAGATAATCCTGATTTGCAGGATTGGGAATATGATAATTTATTTCGTGAATTAAAGAGTCTTGAAGAACAATATCCGCAATATATTACTCCGGAAAGTCCAACACAAAGAGTAGGCGGGATTAGTGAAAAATTTAATCAAGTAGCTCACACTACAAGATTGTATAGTCTAGATAACTCGAATAATTCTGAAGAGTTGAAGCAATGGTACAATAGAGTATTAAAAGATGTTGGTACACAAAAAAATTCTCAATTAAGTCTTTTAGATAATAATTATAATGATGTTGAATTAGCATGTGAGCTAAAAATAGATGGTTTAGCAGTAAGTTTAATTTATAAAGACGGCAAATTTGTTCAAGGTCTTACCAGAGGCGATGGAGTTGTCGGTGAAGATATAACTAATAATTTAAAGACAATTAAGTCAATTCCGCTAAAACTTTTTGAAAATATCAATGTTGAAGTCAGAGGTGAAATATATATGCCCATTTCATCTTTTGATAATTTAAATAAAATACAAATGAAAAATAATCAAAAAACCTTTGCAAATCCAAGGAATGCTGCTGCAGGTTCAATCAGACAGCTGGATCCAAATATTACAGCAAGTAGAGATTTGTCAATATTTATATATGCTGCAATATTTGAAAAAAATGCAAATGTCTTAACTCATACGGATGCAATGGATTTATGTAAGAAATTAGGTTTCAAAGTAAATGCTTATAAAAAATGTTCGAATATTAATGAAGTAATAAATTATTGCAATGAAATGTCTGAGTATAGAAAGACGCTGAATTACGCAACAGATGGTGTTGTAATCAAGGTAAATTCACTTGCAATGCAAAGCGAATTAGGATTTACCGCACGTGCTCCTAAATGGGCAACAGCATTTAAATTTCCACCTGAAGAAGTATGGTCTAAGCTTATTGATGTTGAATTTAGTGTCGGTAGAACTGGTGTAGTTACTCCGGTTGCTATTGTTCAACCTGTCAGTTTATCGGGAAGCATTGTTTCAAGAGCATCTATGTATAACTTTGATGAAATTCAAAGATTAGATATTTCTTTAAATGACGAAGTATTGATTAAAAAGGCTGCTGAAATCATCCCTAAAGTTGTTCGCTCAAGGAAAAATGAAAATTCAATACCTATTTCAATCCCCGATAGATGCCCCTGTTGCAATACTCCTTTGGTTGAAATTCCAAATGAAGTGGCTAGATATTGTCCAAATTCAAAAGGTTGCAAGGCTCAAATAAAAGGAAGAATTGAATATTTTGTCTCAAAGGCGGCTATGGATATAGATGGCTTTGGAGAAAGTATTATTGAGCAACTTGTGGATAAAAAATATGTATACAAGGCGAGTGATATATATAAGCTTACTTATGATGATTTTTTAACTCTTGATTTGATTAAAGATAAATCTGCTAATAATTTGTTAAATGCCATTGAGAATTCAAAAAATGTTATTTTTTCAAAATTTATAAATGCTCTTGGTATAAAGCTTGTAGGAAAAGAATCAAGTGATATTTTAGCCCAACATTATGAAAATATAAACTTGTTAATGTCTGCTAAATATGAAGACTTGGCAGAAATTATGGGTATTGGTGATAAAATGGCAAAAAGTATTGTAGAATACTTTAAAGATGAAGAAAATATCTCTATGATTAATGAAATGATTGATTTAGGAGTTAATATAACTAATAAATATAGCGGAATAAAAGATTTGCGTTTAAAAGGCAAAAGCTTTGTTATAACCGGTACTCTTGAAACAATGTCTCGTGAAATAGCGCAAGAAAAGCTAAAGGAATTAGGTGCTAAAACACCTTCAAGTGTTTCAAAGAACACGTCTTATGTAGTCATTGGAGAAAATCCCGGTTCCAAGGCTACAAAAGCACACGAACTCGGAATTAAAGTATTAAATGAAAAACAATTAATAGAAGTAATAGAAGGAGTAAATCATGAAATCTAAATTTTTAGTCGCTTTTTTAGTATTTAGTCTTGCTTTTGTACCTGTTTTTGCAGCAGACATTCAAGAATCTATTTTAAATGTAGACGCTTCTAAGGTTACTGAAATATCACCTGATACTGCAATTATAAAATTTTACGTAGAAAATTCAGGTATAAATCTTGCTGAAATTAAAGAAAAAAATGATAAAACAGTTAATACTGCCATGAATGCAATTAAAGCTAAACTTTCTTCTGATGAAACTGTAAGGACAATTGCTTTTAGTGTAAATAATGTTTATTCTTACAAAGACAAAATAAGAATTTTTCAAAAGTACGAAGTAAAAAATGGCTTTGAGGTTAAGTTAAAAGATTTATCCAAAATATCTGAAATAATTAATATTGCAATGAATAATGGAATTAAAAATATTGGTGATCTTTCTTTTACCTTGACTGATTCCGAAAAAGCATGTAATGCAGCATTGAATGAAACAATTAAAATTGCTCAAACAAGAGCAAATGCTATTACAGGCAATTTAGGAGTTCAACTGGGTAAAATTAAATCAATAAATCCATATTGCTCAGTAAGTGCAAATAACCCTACTCCAAGATATTATGCTAATTCATTCAGTGCTAAAGCACAAGATGCTGCTGAAGGTTCTGTAATTGATTCTATTGAGCCCGGTATGGTTAGTATTCGTTCCAGCGTAAATATGACATATTATTTAAAATAATTACTTGCTTTTTTTCTGTGATGATGATATTTTTATATTGTTAGCACCGTATGGAATTATTATTTTCTAATTTTTGGTGCATTTTGTGAGTAGTTTGTCACGGATAATTTGTGAAGTATACATTTAACAATAAATTTTTAAAAGATAATTCTAAACCTGGCTCTTTTCGTAGAGGATATGAAACTTATCAAAAGGGCCTGGTTGAGGATGTTAAATTTAATGAAAATATAGTACGTGCAAAAGTAAAAGGAAATTATAAATCTCATTATGATGTTGGGATTAAGTTTACTAAATCGGATGTTCGTCCTACATGCAACTGTCCTTTAGAAGAACCTTGGTGCAAACATACTATTGCTCTTGGTTTTTATTCGTTAAAAAATCATTTTTGGGAAGAATTTTTATATGAAAAGTTAAACATCGAGCCAAATTTAATTGATGAAGATTTGGCGATGAATGAAAACCCGCAAGGTGACTTTATTTTTCACTTTAATCCTAAACGTAGACAAAATTTCTTTTCAATTTTAGTTATGAATAGACATACTAAAAAAGTTATAAGGGATTTAGAGGCAGTATTTAAGCAAATTATAGCAAGACAAAAAGAAGAAGAGAATTTTGAATTAACTAATTCTCAAAAGCTAGAAGTTGTCATGTTTAAGATGCTTTTAAGTAAATCTCGTCTGGATAAAAAATCCGGTTGGTATGATATTCAAATAAATAAATTTGACGAATTTTTTAAAATGCTTTCGAAGCTTGATGATGTTATAGATGCTAAAACACACAAAAAAATAAGATTTGCTCAAGATATATGGAATTTATGTTTAGATGTAAATGTTTCATATGTTGGTAATGTTTTATTGAGTTTATACTGGAAACGACCGGATATTGATGAAATTTATCCATTTGAAGAAGTCAGATATTTTTCAAGACAGCTTAAATGGGGAAGATATAAAGATGTTATTTTTCAAACAGATACTTCTGTTAGTGTAATTCCACAATATCTTACAAAAGCCAGTTTTTCAGATATTAAAGATGCTGATGGCGGTAAATTTGTATATGAAGAATTACCAAAACTCAGAGAAGTTATGACAGTAAATTTGTCTGATGAAATGGAAAAACTTTCATTTGAAAAGCGTCCGCCTAAGTGCATTGTAGAACTTGGAATAGACTACGATCAGTCACTTAAAGCATCGTTGGAGTTTGAATATGATGGAGTTAGAGTTCCTTACCAAAAGCAATACAAAAGTCCTTATGTTACAATAAAAGATCCTGACAAAGATTTATTATACTGGGTTAAAAGAGATATGCAATTTGAACAATCAGCATATCAAATGCTACTTGCGTGCAGGTTTGCTCCCGTTCAATCGAACAATCTTGCTCTAGATAAAGAATTTGCTGTCGATTTTTATAATTACTATATTTCAAAAGCAGGTAAAAATTGGCAATTTATTGAAAAAGATGATTTATCTTTTTATAAATTAAACAAAAAAGGTTTAAAATTAGTTGCAGATATAGACTTTCTGCCTGAAAGCATTGATAAGTTTTATATAAGCTTAAAAGGCTTGGCTGATGATAAAGAACTCGATTTTGAAAAAATAATTGATATGACATATGAAGGGTCTAAATATTTTAATATACCTTCAGGTGGTCAGGTTTCTATTCCTACTGATGATATTTTATCACTTTTAAAATCGTTCAATACATATGATGTATACAAAAATGATGAAGAAAAATACATTGTTAGAACGTATAGAGCCGGTGTTGTATCTGAAATGGAAAAAATGGGTATAACGCTCAAAATGAGCAGAAAGTTTTCAAAATTTTGGAAAGAAATATCAACATTTTCCACTATGGATACTACGCCTCTTCCAAAAACAGTTAAAGCGGAACTTCGTGAATATCAATTAAAAGGTTATACTTGGCTTTGGTTTTTGTATAAGTATGGCTTAAATGGAGTTTTGGCAGATGATATGGGATTAGGTAAGACATTGCAAACTCTTACTTTACTTCAAAAAGCAAAAGAAAAAGACGGTAAAGAGCCTACGCTTGTTGTTTGTCCTACTTCGGTTGTATTTAATTGGGAAAAAGAAATTGATAAATTTGCTGCAAATTTAAAATATTTAACATTAACAGGTACTGAAAGAAAGTCTAAATTTAAGGAAATTGATAATTATGATGTCGTAATTACAAGTTATGCTCTTGTAAGACGTGATATTGAATGTTTAAAAAAACACAAATTCAGATATGTAATATTGGATGAATCCCAAAATATAAAAAATTCAACAAGTCAAACTTCAAAAGCTTGTAAAATGTTAAATTCTTCTCATAGACTTGCTTTATCCGGTACCCCCATAGAAAACAAATTAGAAGAGTTATGGAGCGTTTTTGATTTCTTGATGCCAGGATTTTTATTTGATGCTAATGAATTTAATCATAGATTTGTTAATCCAATTGTTGAAAATGAAGATACCGAAGTTCAAAAGCGTCTAAAATCACAGATTTATCCGTTTATTTTGAGAAGAATGAAGCGTGACGTTGCGAAAGATTTACCTGATAAAATTGAGTCAGTTGCTTATTGTGAACTTACATCTGAACAAAAAGATTTGTATTTGCAGGTGCTTGATTCAACTAAAGAAGAATTATTTAAGTCAATCGAAACTGTTGGACTTGAAAAATCTCGCATGTCAATTTTCTCTGCCCTTTTGCGTTTGAGGCAAATATGCTGTCATCCTCGCTTGTATGATAAAGAAGGTAAGCTTGGAATTAATGAATCAGGCAAATTTGAACAACTACAATCAATGCTTGAAGAAATCATTGCAGAAAAACATAGAATATTATTATTCTCACAATTTGTCGGAATGCTTGATATAATTAAATCGTGGCTTGAACAAAAAGGCATTAAGCATGAATACTTATCAGGTAAAACTAAAGATAGAGAAGCTGTTGTCGATAGGTTTAACAACGATCCGACAATTCCTATATTCCTTGTATCTCTTAAAGCAGGTGGAACAGGTTTGAATTTAACAGGCGCTGATTATGTTATACATTATGACCCATGGTGGAATCCTGCGGTTGAAGATCAGGCTACCGATAGAGCTTATCGTATTGGTCAAACCAAAAAAGTTTTTGTTTACAGATTAATTACTAAAAATACCGTTGAAGAAAAAATTCAAGCACTTAAGTCTAAAAAACGTTCGCTTGTTGATAGCGTAATTTCGATAGATAGAAATATTGTTAAATCTCTAACTTATCAAGATATAAAAGATATATTCTCTATTTAATTAAATAGACTTAATTAGAAAATTATTCTTCAACTTCTGCTAATTTTTCAAGTTTTAATTTTTGATCATACTCTATTAGCATATTTATAAGTTTGTCTAAATTTCCTTCTATAACTTCCCATACATCAAGGTTTTGACCTATTCTGTGGTCGGTTAACCTGCCTTGAGGAAAATTATATGTTCTGATACGTTCAGACCTATCGCCAGTACCAACTTGAGAGCGTCTAAGGTCTGTAACTTCCTTCATTTGTTTTTGCACTTCCATATCATAAAGTTTTGCTTTAAGTATTTGTAAAGCACGTTCTTTATTTTGAAGTTGTGAACGCTCTTCAGTACAAAAAATCATAATCCCGGTCGGTTTATGAAATACCCTTGCTGCGGTTTCAACTTTGTTTACATTTTGACCACCGGCTCCACCAGAACGAGCAGTAGTTATTTCAATATCATTCATATTTAATTCGATTTCAACATCGTCAACCTCAGGCATAACCGCAACTGTTGCAGTTGACGTGTGAACTCTGCCTTGTGATTCTGTTTGAGGGACACGTTGAACTCTATGCACGCCAGATTCATATTTCAATTGCGAATAAATATTATCTCCGCCTTTAACTGAAATAACGACTTCAGATACTCCGCCTGCTTCACATTCGTTAATTGATAAAATTTTAGTTTGCCAGCCTTTGCTTTGAGCATATCTTAAATACATACGCATTAAATCACCGGCAAAAATATTTGCTTCGTCACCACCTGCAGATCCTCTTATTTCAAGCATAATATCCTTATCATCCATTGGATCTCTAGGCAGCAAAAGGACCTTTAATCTATGCTCGAATTCTTCAATTTTAGCTTCATTAGATGATATTTCATTATTTAAAAATTCACGCATAGAGCCATCCTTTTCACTATGAAGCATTTCTTTAGCTTCATTAATAGCATCTATGGCATCTTTATATTGATAATAAATATTTACTGTTTCTTCCATGGTTTTTCTTTGTTTAGATAAATCACGAAATTTTTCATAATCCTGAATTACTTCAGGTTTCGATAAAATTACACCAAGTTCTTGATATTTTTTTTCTATTTTTTCAACTTTTTCAAACATTGAACTATCCATTTTTGGTTTTCATCCTTCCGCAAGATTTATCTTCATCACAATAGCCCAATCTTCCACATTTGGGAACAAGATGGCTTTTAAGCCAAGGTTCTTTTTCTTCAATCAAAGTACACATCTTTTTAACAGCTAATCTGATTTCAAGCTGAGCTCTCGTACATAGCCTTAGATTTGCTAAGTGTATTAGCTCTCTTAAATTTAGGCTGACAACAAGAGAACTAGTTGTGGCATTTGGCAAAATTGAGCGAGCGTCCTCACCTTTAATTCCATTTTGTATAAAATCTTGATATAGAGAAGCTGTAAGCTCCATATGTTTCAAAAATTTGTTATATAAAGATTTATTTGCCTCTATTGCAGGAGGAACGACAAAATCAAACTCACCTTTTTCTTTGACATATCTTTGAGATTTTTGAGAAAAACTCATATGCCTGTGCCTTACCAATTGATGTGTCGCAGCACGAGAAATGTTATTTATAGCAAAGGTTACTTGTATATGTTCAATTGTAGAATAGTGCCCGGAAGAAATAACTTTTGAAATTAATGCTAACTTTTTATCAGTATCATTTGTGATATTATCATATATTTCTATTGCACCATCGGCGCTGTAACAAGTCCTGCAAGCTGTATATATAACATCAAGCAGATTATCGGGTATAGAAATAAGCTGTACTTCCAAATTTTTCTTAGGCATTTATCAAAACTCCAACATAAATTTTTGGCTGGTTTTTAGCCAGCCAAACGTTTTACTATTTCTTTTCGTAACGTTTTTTAAATCTTTCAACTCTACCTTCAGAGTCAAGTATTTTTTGATTGCCAGTATAAAATGGATGGCAAGCGTTACAGATTTCAACCGTAATATTTTCTTCTACGGAACCTGTTTCAATTTCATTTCCGCAAACACATTTTATGGTTGTTTTTTTGTAATCGGGATGGATATCTTTTTTCATTACTTTTTCCTTTAATGATAATAACTGATAATAATATTTTATTTACTCAAAAAAAATTTTCAAGTTAGAATTAAAAATAATTATAATTATTATGTTTATTGTATAATAAACAATATGAAAAAACTTGAACATATAAGAAATTTTAGCATAATAGCTCACATTGACCATGGTAAATCAACCTTGGCTGACCGTTTGCTTGAAAAAACAGGTACAGTTTCAAAACGTGAAATGCAAGATCAGCTTTTAGATACTATGGATATTGAACGCGAACGTGGAATAACAATTAAATTAAATGCTGCCAAAATGAACTATAAAGCACATGATGGTAAAGATTATATTTTAAATTTAATTGATACCCCAGGACACGTAGATTTTTCATATGAAGTTTCTCGTTCATTGGCTGCCTGCGAAGGCGCTTTGCTTATAGTTGATGCTACGCAAGGAGTAGAAGCTCAAACATTAGCTAATGTGTACCTTGCTATGGAACAAAATTTAGAAATTATTCCTGTTATAAATAAAATTGATTTGCCTTCTGCTGACGTAGAAAGAGTAAAAAAAGAAATCGAGGACGTTCTTGGAATTGATGCAAGTATGGCAATTCCTGTCAGTGCCAAAACAGGACAAGGCATTGATGATGTTCTTGAAGCTGTTGTAAATTATATTCCGGCACCAGTTGATACTTCAGATAAACCCTTAAGGGCTTTGGTTTTTGACAGCGCATATGATGCTTATTTGGGGACAATTTGCTTCTTTAAAGTAATTGATGGTTCAATTAAAATAGGCGACAAAATTAAATTTATGGCTACTGGCAAGGAATTTGAAGTTATAGAACTAGGCTTTTTAAATCCAAACAGAAATCAAGTTAATGAATTAAAAACAGGAGAAGTTGGATATTTTGCTGGTTCAATTAAAGAAATAACCCGCTTTGTAGGTGATACCATAACTCATGTTGAAAAACCAGCAAAAGAGCCTTTAGAAGGTTACAAGGAAGCTAAACCTATGGTATTTTCAGGATTATATCCTGTTAATAATGAAGATTATCATGAGTTAAAAGAAGCACTTGAAAAGCTAAAATTATCTGATAGCTCAATCACATATGAACCCGAAACATCTAATGCGCTTGGTTTTGGCTTCAGATGTGGATTTCTTGGTATGCTCCATATGGAAATTGCTCAAGAAAGGCTTGAAAGAGAATATGATTTGTCATTAATTACTACCGCACCTTCTGTAATTTATAGAGTTTATAAAACAGATGGTTCAATGGTTGAAATAGATAATCCAGCAGAATTACCTGCTGCTCAATATCGTGAATACATTGAAGAACCGTATGTAAAAGTCAATATTTTTACTCCAAATGACTTTGTTGGAACTTTAATGGAATTGTGCCAAGATAAAAGAGGTATTTTTATCAATATGCAATATATTGACGATATACGTGTTAATCTTGAATATCAATTACCATTATCTGAAGTTATTACAGATTTTTACGATCAATTAAAATCTCGCTCAAAAGGTTATGCTTCCCTAGATTATGAATTTTGTGATTATAAAAAATCTGATTTGGTAAAAATGGATATATTGCTTGCAAATGAAGTTGTGGACGCTTTATCTGTTATTTGCCACAAAGATAGTGCTTACAATATTGGTCAAAAATTAACTAATAAATTAAAAGAAATCATCCCGAGACAATTATTTGAAGTTGCAATTCAAGCAGCCATTGGTGGCAGAGTTATTGCAAGAACCAATATTAAAGCACTTAGAAAATCTGTTTTGGATAAATGTTACGGTGGAGATATTTCAAGAAAAAGAAAACTTCTTGAAAAACAAAAAAGAGGTAAAAAGCGTATGAAATCAGTGGGCAGAGTTGAAATTCCGCAAGAAGCATTTATGGCAGTATTATCCTTGAATGAAGAATAATTTATATTCTATTTAGTGCAAAAAATATTCCACATACGGTTGCTGTTGCAACGGATAAATTTTTAGAAGTTTCAACCAGATATTGCCTTATTTTACTAGCTGGAACGTATGTTCTGGCTTCAATTATACCTCCATCTGAAATAGGATCTTTTAATATTCTATCTTCGTCAATCACTGCTGTAACATAGCTAATAGTTTCTGAAGATAAGCCTGCTGAAGTAGAGCTATTTAAAAGTTCAACATAGATATTATCGGCAGCATGTCCGGTTTCTTCAAGAAGTTCTTTTTTTGCACATTTAATTAGTGTTTCATTGCAATCAATATCTCCTATTAATCCTGCAGGTGATTCAAGGCAATATTGAGCTTTGTCTTCAGCGTAGATTGGAGGTCTTTTGGTTTTTAAAAGAAGAAAGTTATATTCATCTTTTTTCTTAATTAATGTTGTAATTACAACAGCACTGTCTTTTTCGCTTGAATCATTAGTTCTTTTAACATAATACCACTCATGTCCCGAAGGAGATTCGGCTGATTTTAATTGAAGAAATTTTGTTTCATATAATATTTTATTGTCCATTTTTTACCTCCATTAAAAATTTATCTATAAAATTTTTTGGATTATCATTGCTCATTAACGCCCTTATAACGGCAATTTTTGTTGCACCTGCAGAAACTACCTCACCAAAATTATCTTCATTAATTGAACCAATAGCAAAAAAAGGTATGTCGATATTTTCTTTAACCCATTTTACATATTCAAGCCCAACAGGTATGGTATTTGGTTTTGTTGGAGTTTTAAATACCGGTCCAACGCCTATATAATCTGCCCCTTCATTTTGTGCTTTAATCGCATCATCGGGCTTATGAGTTGAAATTCCAATGATTTTATCATCACCAAGAATTTTTTTAGCGTCAGAAATTGTTATATCATCTTGTCCTAAATGGACACCGTCAGCATCAAGAATCTTAGCAATATCAACTCTGTCATTAACAATAAAAAGAGCATTATAGATTGAACAAAGCTGTCTTATAGATTTCCCGATTTTAATTATTTCACTTGCGGGTTTATTTTTTTCTCTGTATTGTACGATTTTAACACCGGAACTTAATATTGATGCAATTTTATCTAAAAATTCATCATCAGAGTTAAAATTATCATGACTTGTGATTAAGTATATATTTTTATCTTGTAATAACATTTGTTTTATATTTGAGTGTCTTTTAGATAATATATTTTCCATAATTTCCTTTTCTATTGTATAGATTTGGTATCTATATTTATCAGGTAAATTACCATACTCACTTAATACTCTTAAGGCTTCTTCTATTCTTTTTATATTAGCTCTTAATACATCATTTTGATTGGTTTCTTTTGTTATGTTTTTAATATTTGTTCCGACATCCTCTGCTGTATTTCTGGATTGAATTAAACTTTCATAAGATGAATCAAAAAAAAATGAAATTTCGTGTCGAATATTTTTTAATTCTTGGGTAATTGATTTATTATTCAGAATAAACCTTACGTATTCTTCAATACACCTTAAACCTTCATTTGCTCTATTGATATTTGCGTCAATTATTCGATAGTTCATAAAATATTACCATTGTGATTATATATTTAAGATTATAGCTAATTTTGATAAATTTTAATAGTCTTGATTTTATGAAAGACGATTTAGAAGAATTTGTTTTAAGGGCTCAAAAAGGCGATAAAACTGCTCTTAACGAGATAATTAAAAGAGAACAGAATAATATATATACAACTTTGTATTATTTAAAAAAAGACGAATCAGATTTAGCCGATATAATGCAAGATGTGTTGATTAAATTAACCCAAAGAATTCATCAGCTAAAAAAAGTAACATATTTTAAGACATGGCTAAATCAAATTATTATTAATTCATATTATGATTATTTAAGAAAAAACAAGAAAAAAATAGTAACTATTGACCCTTTTCGACCAAATGAAGAAGTTGAGTTTGAAATTCCAGATAACAGTACAAATCCACAAGATAGAATATTAAGCAGTGAATTAGATTTAATTATAAAAAATGCTATTGAGAATTTGCCAATACAATATAAAATACCGATTGCATTAAGAGAAATCCAAGGTTTATCATATGACGAAATTTCATCAATTACAAAAACATCTATTGGTACAGTTAAATCAAGAATTTCGCGTGCAAGAGCAAAAATAAAAGATGATATTGATAAATATACAAGAGGTTAAAATGTTAGGACTTGATTGTTTGGATGAACAAATAAATGAATATTATGATGAAGAATTAAATGAATGTGATCTAATTTCTTTTGAAGCCAGAATGGCAAAATCTGAGTATGTAAAAAATTATATAGAGGAAAAGAGTTTTGATTTTTTAAAAATATCAAATTCAATTAAAATCACAAAAATTCGTATGAAACATCACGCACAAAAAATAGCTGATAGTTTTATTAATAACAAAAAAGACAGTCTAACTGTTAAGCTCTATCCCATTTGCTTTAAGGGTTTCAATAAAACTTTGAGCAGTTTTCTTTTGAATATCCATAGGGACAATTCTTAATAGTTCTACTGTTCTTGAAATAACAATGTCATCATCATACCAACGTTTGCCGCCATTAATTGGTTTAACAGTTTGATAAAAACGCTCTATTGTTTCTTTTGAAACTTTGCTTTCAATGCTTTTTAAGAAAACTTCAGCTTGTTCATGAAGTTCATCTTTGTAGTCCTTTAACATATTGATTACATCCAACAATAAAGGATCATGATCATACCAACGTTTAAATTCCTGTGTCATTTTTTTCTCCTAAATAAAGCTGTTTATTTTTCGACATCATCAATTCTTTGTGCATCTATATTTAAACCTTGCAATTTTTCAACAAAGTTTTCATATCCTCTGTCAATGTGATTCAAGCAGCCAATTTCAGTTTCACCTCGAGCCATTACAGCAGCAGTAACCAATGCTGCACCAGCTCTTAAATCAGTTGATTCAACCTGTGTTCCCACAAGATAATCAACCCCTTTTATAATTGCATGTTTTTTATTTATTATGATATTTGCTCCCATTTTCCAAAACTCAGGTATGTGCATAAAGCGATTTTCATAGAGACTCTCTGTTACAACAGAAATCCCATCTGCACAGCATAAAAGTGCCATTGCAAGAGCTTGTAAATCGGTCGGAAACCCAGGGTATGGTTGAGTAATAAAATTCATTGATTTAAGACGCTTTTCGTTAGAAACCTCCATTGTATTCGGATCAATCAACTTAATGTTTGCACCCATTTCAAGGAGTTTACCAGTGAATAACGTCAAATGATTTGGGAAAATATTTTTAATCACAGCATGCCCTTTTGAAGCAATAATTATGCTCATGTAAGTGCCTGCTTCAATTCTATCAGGTATTGTTGTATATTCTGTACCAACTAAATCAGATTGTTTAACACCAGTTATAACAATTTGATTAGTTCCAGCACCTTCAATATTCGCACCCATTGACATTAAAAAATTTGCCAAATCAACTATTTCAGGTTCTTGCGCGGCATTTTGAATAACAGTAGTGCCTTCTGCAAGAACTGAAGCCATCATAACGTTTTCTGTTGCACCAACAGATGGAATATCAAAGCAAATTGTTGTACCGGTTAATTTTTTAGCCTTTGCAATTACATAGCCGTCTTTAATCTCACACTCACAACCAAGAGCTTCAAGACCTTTTATATGAAAATTAACACGTCTTTCTCCTATTTTACACCCACCGGGGAGTGCAACTTGTGCACATTTAAGCCTTCCAACCAATGCGCCAAGTACAACAAAACTTGCACGCATTTTTGATACATATTCCTGCTTTGCTATGCAATTTGTTAGATTTGTTGAATCAATTTCAACTTTTTTTAACTTTTTATCATAAAAAGTCTTAGCTCCAAGCCCATTAATAACTTCGAGCATAATTTCCACATCAGTAAGCTCTGGAACATTATGTATGATACATTTATCTTTAGCAAGTAATGAAGCAGCCATCAGTTTTAATACTGAATTTTTTGCACCACTGATAGTAACTTCACCAGATGCAGGATTTGTACCTTTTATTATTAATTTTTCACTCAATTTAAATACCCTTTTCTAACTGATTTTAGTATATTTTTACTTATTTTAAAAGAATAAGCGGCAAAAATAAAATTTTTGTAGGATATTTATTTGTCGATGACCTTTGAATCGATAACTTTTGCATCGATTATCCCGTCTTTTTCATCAGTTTTTGAAGTTTTTTTAGCTTCTTCAATTTCTAATTGCTTATTTATTACAATAGTCTGAACTATTTGGAAGATATTACTTGTAACTAAATATAAAAGTGCTCCTGCCGGGATTGGAATAAATACAAAAGTTAGTATAATCATAACAGGCATTATTGTTCCCATTGATTTTTGAATAGCTGCTTGAGTTGCATCTTGGTTTTTTGTTTGAGTTGTTGCCATCATAACTTTTTGAGATATCCAAATAGTTAATCCAAATAAAGCAACCAACAAAATTACATCATAATGAATTTGATTTTGGGCAGGTATTGTTGGAACAACTGCAGCTAAAATATCTCCCCTACGGCTAAAAGTAATATTTTCTGTTTCTTTTGTCATAATATTCATAACAGAAATATCTGCTTTTTCGACTTTATCCAGCTGTGAAAATTTCAAATTCAAATTATCAAGAGAAACTTTTAGTTCAACTGGTTTATCGGTTTCTATCTCGCCTTGAATTCCAATTGCTTTTTGAGGTTTTTCAATTTTGACATTTTCTATTACATTTCCGTTAGAAAGTGTAACTTTTGCAGATTTACCTGCTTGGAATTGAGCATTTTTTGATATTGAAAATTTACCATCAAGAGATACACCTGCATTTGATTTAATAGTTGAATCAAGTCTGTTAATAAATAAAAAATGTGTATTTCCCGCCATTTGAATAAAAGAAGGACTCATTAAAGCACTATATAGCATAATAAAGACAGGAATTTGAATTAACATAGGCAAACAACCGGCAGTCGGGTTAAAATTATGTTCTTTATAAAATTCCATCATTTTTTGTTGCATTAATTGGGGGTTATTTTTATATTTTTCTTGGATCATTTTCATCTTAGGGGTTAATTGCTGCATGTTTTTCATGGAACGTTGTTGAGAAACACTCATTGGCCATAAGCAAATACGCATTAATATTGTAAAAATTATAATTGCCATGCCATAGCTACCGGCAAAATCGGCTAATTTACCAAGTATATTTATTGTTAACGTAACAAAATCCATTATTATCTCCTCATCTAAAATTCATTTATATATAAATTTTACTATAAACATGATAAAATCAATTTATGGAAAATAATTTTGATACAATTGTTGCAATAGCAACTCCGATGGCGCAAAGCGCTATTGGAATAATTCGTGTTTCAGGCGAGAGTGCATATAGTGTTGTCCAATCAATATTTTCAAAAAAAATTACCCCAAAAATCATAAATCATGGCTATATTGTTAACGATTCAAAAAAAATTGATGAAGTTATTGTTTTGCCATTCCTTGCACCACATAGTTTTACAGGTGAGGATGTCATTGAAATACAAACACATGGCTCCATTTCGATAATCAATACTATTTTAGAACTGATTTTATCAAAAGGCGTAAGAATGGCTCAAAGAGGTGAGTTTACAAAAAGAGCCTTTTTAAATCATAGAATTGACTTATCTCAAGCAGAAGCAATAAACGAAATTATTACTTCAAAAAATTCTAAATCGGCTGAAACAGCGCTAAATAATCTTGAAGGATATTTAAAAAAACAAATTAATATTATAAAAAGTGATTTAACAGATTTATATTCAAAAATTATAGCATCTATTGATTTTCCTGAAGATGTCAATGAAATTGAATCAAATTATGTCGTCTCGATATGTAACGATAATATTCACAAAATCGAAAAGATTTTAAATAACTCAGTAAGTCACGATTTTATAAGGGATGGAATAAATGCATGTTTAATAGGAAAACCAAACGTAGGGAAAAGTTCTTTGTTTAATTCTCTTTTAAATTATACAAGAGCCATAGTTACACCTATTGAAGGCACAACAAGGGATACAATAAAAGAAACAATTAACCTTAATGGCTATATGGTAAATTTCTCTGATACTGCAGGAATTAGAGATGAACTAGAAGCAGATTTTGTTGAAAAAATAGGAATTGAAAATTCAATTAAAGCTATTGAAAATTCAAATATTGTTTTATTCTTGTTTGAAAATAATCCTGATGAAATAGAAAAAAACTTATTTGAAAAAGCAAAGAATAAAGAAATAATACTTGTAAAAACAAAATCTGATATTTCAAGATTTAATCAAAATAATTTAAGATATGATTTTGTTGAAATAAGCTCATTAACAGGATTTGGCATTGATAAATTAAAGGAAGTTATTTATAAGAAAATTATTAAATTCATTCCTGATGATATTAGCTATACTGCAAATAAAAGACAGCAATTTTGTCTGAATAATGCTAAAAAATCCCTAGTAAATGTTATGAAAACAGCTGAATTTAATTGTGAAGCCGATTTATTTGCTATGGATTTAAAAAGCGCCATTATTGCTTTAGACGAAATAACAGGAGAAGTATTTACAGATACGATTTTAGATGATATTTTTAGTAATTTTTGTATAGGAAAATAGTCTAATTTTTGCTCAATTTTGCAATATAATTTGCAACACCTTCACCCATAGACATGCAACTTTTTTGTACTCTAAGTGCGCTATGAGCAGAAAAATCCACTCCAATTGGCTTTCCTATAATAAATAAGTTGTCAAAATTGTAACTAATCAAGCTTTCAACGGGCAGTTCATATGAATTTGAAACTTGTATCATAGATGAATTTTTATCATCAGAATGAATATCTATACCATAATTAGCTTTTAAAACAGTATTACTGAATTTTTTACCAGATAACAGGTCGTCTTTTGTGTAGTAGTATTTTGTTTTTATACGATTTTGTTCTCGAATACCTGTTTGCGATGCAATATTGGAAAGTTGAGAGTTTTCAAAACCGGGGAACTCTGATTTAACAAAATTATAAATACGCCAAATTGCCTTTTTGGCATTTATAAGCTCAATTGAAGCCATAAATGGGTTATCTTTATAATTTGTAAATCTTGGACAATTAAAAGCGACCTTATTTACAGAACCCGCAACTGAAAATAATTGAAAGTAAGCTCTGTCTTCTTCAAACAAAAGTCCTTTTTGAACTCCACTCTTTAGGAATTTATCTAATTTCCATACTTTAGACTCATTCCAAGTTGATGCAGTAGTAAAACTCAAAATATTATTTGTATTTATATCGTTTCGATAGGTATTGGTAATATCTTCATCATCACTAAGAGAATATAAGAAATTTTCAAACTTATCAAAATCAACATTATCTAAAATAAACCTAAGTGAACTTTGTTGAGTGTTGGTTGAGTCGTTTAAAATTTCGCAACCTGAAAGTATGGAAAACTCACCACAACCTGTTGCATCAATATAATATTTCGAAACGATTGGTAACGATAACAAATTTGAGCATATAACGATTTCATTAATAAAATTGTTTTCAGTTTTTGAATTTATTACAGTTGTTTCTAGTAATATATCAAGGTTCTTTTTAATATCGGGTTTAGTTAAAATCTCTTCTAAAACTATTTTTAATATTTCAGGATTAAACCAGCCATCATTACCATCTTTATATGTAATTTGTGCATTGAATTTTTTTGCAGTATCAACAAGTAAATTATAATAATTGCAGTTTAAATTACAAGTTGATGAATTCATAACAGGAACAACAAGCCCGCCTGTCATTAATCCGCCTAAAAAGTTATTTTTTTCAATAAGTAAAGTTGTAAGTCCTAAATTTGCGCAATTATATGCGCATGCACAACCAGCAGTACCCCCGCCAACAATCACTACATCATATTTTTTATTATTTATCATAATTAAATTATAAATCAAATTTCATTAATATACCAGATATTTTAAAGTTCTTGTTTATAAAGTATTTTAGTATCATATTAAAACGTTACGATTGGTTATGATAATGTATATTATGTAACCAGATATGATAGCTAAATATTAAGTACAAGAATAACATAATTTTACATAAACTGCCTTAAAATTGATTGTGGAAGCTAGTATAATTTCACTATATTATAATTTTTCAAATAAAACTCATTTTAATAACACTACCTTGGTTTATATATGATTACAATGAATAAAGTTATGAAATTTGATAAATTGTAGCGTAAACTAAGGAGATATTAAATGGAAAATACAATTTCAAATACTAAAAATAATGATAAAGTAAGGCTTATGTTGGTTGACGACCATAAATTATTCAGGTGTGGTATAAAATCGTTATTTGACTCATCAAGCAATGTGTGTGTAATTGCAGAAGCATCAAACGGAAAAGAAGGCATAAGTAAAATTGTTGCTCAAAACCCTGATGTCGTATTACTTGATCTTGAGTTAGGCGATATAAACGGTCTTGACCTTATTGAAAAGGTTTTGTTGCAAAAACCGGATGTTAAATTTGTAATTTTAACTTCGCATATAAACGAACATGTGATAAATAAAGCAATGAAAATGGGAATTTACGGCTATATTTTAAAAGATATAAATGCGGAATTCTTAGATATGATAGTGAAATCCGTTTCGACAGGTGCAATGTGGATTGATAAAAAAGTTGTACAAATTTTGCGGGAATTAAATCCAAATGTCGTTCCGGCAACTCAAGTAAGCAGATCAAGTTTCAAATCAACACATGCAAATTTAACTGCACGTGAATACGAAGTTTTAAAACTCGTTGTAGATGGTAAATCAAATCAACAAATCGCAGCAGCACTGAATATTTCTGAACATACGTCAAAAGCACATGTGTGCAATATTATACAAAAGCTTGTTGTTGACGATAGAACTCAAGCTGCAGTTAAAGCAATTCGAGAAGGTATTGTATAATTTTATCAATACCAATCGATACGTTATAGTTAATAATATTATAGTTATCAATCGAATAGAAAGGAATATTAAAATGAAAGAATCTTTGACATTTGATACATCAAAAGCAAAAAATTTTTTTCTTGAACAAATCTCATATATTGCTAGCATATATGAACTCAAAAACCTAATTGAAAATGATATTGAAAATATAAATATCATTGATGTTAGAAAATATGATGATTACATTGATGGTCATATTCCTTATGCAATACACATACCTTATGATTCAATGGAAGAGCATTTAGTTATGCTCGAAAAAAACAAAGTAAATATAATATACTGTTATGATTACAATTGTAAACTTGGGTATAAGGCCGCTTATAAGGCTGCTGACAAAGGGTATCCAACAAAAGTGCTATTAGGTGGCTTTCATACATGGAAAAAAATGAATTATGAAGTCGTAAAAACCTCTGCTGAAGGTTAATTTAATTGTAAATTACCCTTTTGGAGTATATATCATATTGTTTATAAATAGTATAAAAGTAGTATTTCTATATTTGTAGAATATAGTATAATATTAATCGTAATAAAAAAAAGCCCTGTTAGGGCTTCAAGATTTACTAACGATACAAGACTCATTATATAACCGGCTTTGAAATTATATCAAATTCGGTTTTTTTTACCCTTTATTTAGGGCGCATTATCTATGATAAATGAAAAAAAATTTTTTGCAACAAAATTTTTATAAAAAAATTAATTTTTCTTAATAATCTATGAAATATTCTCTATGGCACAAAATTGCAAAAAGCTACCAATTAAGTTCTCATGCCATACATGGATATCCTCAGGAACACATAGTATTGTTGGAGCAAAATTCCATATATATTTTATACCTGACTCTACCAAAAAATCCGCAACTTCTTGCGCTACCTTATTAGGAGTAGTTAAAATAGCAATGTTGATTTTAGATTCATTAATATGCTTTTTTATTTGATCGAGGCTATAAATTTCTTTTCCGTCAACTTTTTTGCCTATTTTTGTTTTATCAACATCAAATAATGCGCATATTTCTAAACCATAGTCGTTAAACTTAGAATATTTAGCTAAAGCGCATCCTAAATTTCCTGCACCGATAACATAAGCTCTTTTTATTATCTTATAATCAAGGACGGACTCAATAATGTTTTTAAGCTCAATTACACTATATCCGACCTTACATTTACCTTTACAGTTAATGTTTTTTATATCTTTTCTAACTTGAGTTTCGTCAATTTCCAAAAGGCTTGAAATTTGAGAAGAAGTAATATTTTTAATATCTTTTCTACAATAATCTCTTAATATCGTATGATATTGTGTTAAACGCACTATTGCACGTTGCGATAAATTATTTTTCATAAACTTTACTCTAAAAAATCGGGGCAAAATGCCCCGATTAAGTTTGCAATTAATTAAACTACGCCATTAAACGCATCGATATAAAGTTGCTTCATGTCTTCCATAATAGGATAAACAGGGTTAGCACCCGTACATTGATCGTCAAATGCCAATTCAACCATTTCATCTAATTTTGCATAGAAATCTTCTTCTGATACTCCAAAGTCTTTGATTGATCTTGGAAGTTCAATATCAGCCATTAAATTATCTATTGCATTTAAAAGAAGTTGTGTTTTTTCTTCATTGGTATTTCCGCCAAGTTTTAACTCATCAGCGATTTGAGCATATCTTTCAATCGCACATGGGTATTTATATTGAGGGAAAGTAGCTTGTTTTTTAGGACAATCAGTTGCATTGTATTTGATTACTTGTCTAATTAATAGAGCATTAGCTACACCGTGCGGAATATGGAACATAGCACCCAATTTGTGTGCCATTGAGTGACAAAGTCCAAGGAATGAATTTGCAAAAGCCATAGCAGCAATTGTAGCAGCATAGTGCATTTTTTCTCTTGCTATCGGATCATTTGCACCTTCGTGATATGAACGGCTCAAATATTTAAATACTAATTTAACAGCTTCAAGTGCATTTGAATTAGTAAAGTTTGTAGCCATACAAGAAACATAAGCTTCAATAGCATGAACTAACGCATCGATACCAGATGCAGAAGTTAATCCCTTTGGCATTCCGTCAACAAAGTTTGGATCAACTATTGCCATAGAAGGAGTTAAAGCATAATCAGCTATCGCATATTTTACGCCTGTTTTATCATCTGTAATAATAGAGAAAGGTGTAACTTCCGAACCAGTACCGGATGTTGTTGGAATAGCAACCATAAGAGCCTTTTTACCAAGTTCAGGAAGTTGACATATTCTTTTTCTGATATCCATAAATCTCATTGCGATATCTTCAAATACTGTATCTGGTTGTTCATATTTTAACCATAAAATCTTAGCAGCATCCATCGGTGAACCACCGCCAAGTGCAATAATTACATCGGGTTCAAATGGTTTCATAATTGCATAAGCATCTTCAATGGTTGAAAGCGTAGGATCAGGTTTAACATCAAAGAATATTTCATGATCAATTCCGATTTCATCCAAAACCTTAGTAATTTTTTCAGCTGCGCCGGAATTAAATAAAAATCTATCAGTTACTATGAATGCTTTTTTTCTGCCTTGTAATTCACGTAAAGCTAAATCAGTCGCACCACGTTTGAAGTAAACTTTTTGAGGAACCTTAAACCAAAGCATATTTTCTCTCCTTTCAGCAACACGTTTGTAGTTTAAGAGGTTTTCAACTCCAACATTTCCAGAAACAGAGTTTTTACCCCATGAACCGCATCCAAGAGTTAATGACGGTTCCATACGGAAGTTATATAAATCACCTATACCGCCTTGGCTTGATGGTTGGTTTATAAGAACTCTGCAAGAAGGCATTTTTTGCGCATAAGCATTAATTCTGTCGCTTTTTCTTTCATCTGTATATAAAACAGAAGTATGTCCGGCACCGCCTTTTGAAACAAGAGTGTATGCCATTTCAGCAGCATGTTCAAATGTATCTGCTTTGTACATAGCTAAAATTGGAGATAATTTTTCTCTGGAGAATGGATCATCCCAATTTACTTCCGGTCTTTGAGCTAATAATACTTTTGCATTTTCAGGTACATCAAAGCCTGCAAGTTTAGCAATTGTATGAGCGCTTTGACCAACTATTTTTGGATGTGCAGTGCCTCTTGCAGGATCTATAAATCCAAAATCAATCAATTTTTGCATTTCGCTGTCGCTCAATATATGTGCACCTCTATATGCAAATTCTTTTTTAACTTCTTCATAAATACTATCTATCACTATAACAGATTGTTCAGAAGCACATATCATACCATTATCAAATGTTTTAGACATCAATATTGATGATACAGCCATTTTAATATCTGCAGTTTCATCAATCACAGCAGATGTATTTCCGGGACCAACACCTAATGCAGGATTTCCAGAAGAATAAGCTGCTGTAACCATGCCAGGTCCGCCTGTTGCTAAAATGCAGGAGATTTTTTTATGTTTCATTAATTGTCCCGACAATTCAATAGAAGGAACATCAATCCAACCTATAATATCTTTTGGAGCACCCGCTTTAACAGCAGCATCAAGAACTATTTTTGCAGCTTCGATAGTACATTTTTTAGCTCTTGGGTGAGGTGAAAATATAATACCATTTCTTGTTTTTAGAGCAATTAAAGATTTAAATATAGCAGTTGAAGTTGGGTTAGTAGTTGGAACAACGCCAGCAAGCACACCTAATGGTTCAGCTACAATTTTTATTCCGTTGGGTTTATCTTCTTCAATTACACCACAAGTTTTAGTATTCTTGTGTTTATTATAGATATATTCAGATGCGTAGTGGTTTTTAATAATTTTATCCTCTACAACACCCATTCCGGTTTCTTCGTGTGCCATTTTTGCTAATGGAATACGAGCTTTGTCTGCTGCTGTTGCAGCTGCTTTAAAAATTTTGTCTACTTGTTCTTGAGAAAAAGTAGCAAATTCTTTTTGTGCAGCAACAACTCTGTCAATAAGAGCTTCAAGTTGTTCAGCAGTTTCAACTGTTTCGCTCATTTTGATTTCTTCAGTAGTTGTCATATAATTTCTCCTTTTCGTGAAAAAAATCTCTATTTAAATAGTACTACATAATCAATAAATGTCAAGATTACACTTTATTTTATTTTAAATGAAGCCTTGATAGAGATTTTATGTATGATAAAATGAATAAAAAGGAATTATTTATGAATATAAATAAAATTGATAATAATTTATACAAATCTTCTCTTCATTCTGCAATAGTTGGCGGTGTATTTGGTGCTGTTGTACAGGGTGCATCTTCTTTAAGATTTTATGCTAAGAATAAAGATATTATTGATTTTTCCTTTAAAAATGTAGCTTCTTCCACTGCAAAAAACGCCGGTTACTGTGCTTTATTAAGCGGAATATTAACATTTAGTTTTAATTATTTTTCAAACATATTCAGAAAGAAAAATGAAATATAAAAAAATCCCAAAAGACTATTTTACAACAATTTTAGATAGGCTCACAAGATTTGAACCGGCATATATTAGATATAGCAGAGTAATTAACGATATAATAAACAAATTTTATTTGGAAAATCACAAAAACAACTTAGACATAAACGAAAAAATTAATATTTCATGTCAAATATTCAATAATTCCTTACAAAGTGGTACTGATTCTAATTATTTAAATGAACTTTTTATTAACCTTGAAGATAAGTATTTCATGAAAAATGAATTATCTTATCAATACCTATCAACTCGATTTAATATTAACCAAATGATTAATGAAATTGAATATAATAACAAATTACCTCAAAATTTGATTTGGCTTAAATCAATAGTTGATTCAAAAGAAGATATTTTTAAATTGAGAGAAAAAAAATCTTTATTGTATCCAATTGAAAAAATAATACTTTGCGAAGGTCAAACCGAAGAATTACTTCTGGAAACAGTATGCAAACTGTTTGATTTAGATTTTAAAAAATCCGGAATTAAGGTTATTTCTGCTGGTGGCAAAAACCAAGTTGCAAGAAAGTTTTACCAAATGATTGAATATACTAAACTCCCATTTTTTGTATTATTAGATAAAGATGCAATTAAAATCCATGACATAATAAAACCAAAATTAAGGCCGATAGATTCACTATATATAATTAATTCAGGTGAGTTTGAAGATTTGTTTCCTAATGAAATTTTATTAAATGCTATAAATTCAATCCACACTAATGATTTTCAATGTATTTTAAATGATTTTGATTGTGATGTGTCTATGGTAAATAATCTTGAAAATATTTATAAAAAATATGGTTTTGGCGACTTTAAAAAAGCTGAATTTGCAAGACTACTAGCAAAATATATTGAAAAAAATAACTGTTACGACACTTTGCATAAAAGCGAATTTTATAATATCGTAAAAACAATGAATAGTAATTCCATTTCCTTTACATCCTGAGAAAAACAATTTAAAATTGTTTTATGAAGAAAATTTTAATTACAGGAGTTGCCGGTTTTTTAGGAGTCAATTTAGCTCTTAAACTTCTTGAAAATGAAGATAATATCGTATTTGGAATTGACAATTTTGCCTCTTCTTCAATTTCAAATATGTACAGAATATTAAAAAATGATAGATTTAACTTTTTGCAACAAAATTTAGATGAAGGAATCAATATAAATGTTGATGAAATCTATCATTTGGCAGGATTTGGTGATTTAAAAGCTTTTTCTGAAAAAAAATGTGAAATCAGTCTCCAATATATTAAAAATATCAACTCTATACTTGAATACACAAAATTTTCCGGTGCAAAATTGCTTTGTGTTTCAGATTATTGTGATTATACTGATATAAATAACAAAAATAAGCTCTATTTAGAAATGCAAAAATACATAAATGAACTTATTTTAGAATATAGTTTAGATTACAAAATTGACGCAAAAATCGCACAAGTTGATAAAATTTATGGTCCAAATGTATTGCTATCGGATAATCGTTTTGTACCAAGCACTATTATTAAAGCATTTAATAATGAAACGATTGTTCTTGACTGCGATAAAAGTTTTTATTATACATATAGCGAAGATGCCGTATTAGGTTTTATTAAAATAATGGAAAATTATTTGGATAACAAAGTAATTGACGTGTCATCTCCTAACTTATCTTATAATTCAGATATTGCAAAGCTTATTGTTAATTTTACTAAATCTAAATCAAAAATTATAATTGAAGACAATGTACAAAAATACCCACCATACACTCCCAATGTTGATATCTTAAACTCTAGCCTTAATTTTAGATGCAAAACTCCAATATTAGAAGGTATCTCTAAAACAATAGACTATATAAAATTAATGTTTTTTACATAAAAAAAGCTCCCTATAAAGGGAGATTTCTACTTGGTACATAGAAAGGAAGGAAAGGTTAGGAAAAATGTAGGTGTGTGTAAATATGGTTTTCGAGCATAACAGACATATCAATATATCAAAGATATATAATATTTATATACCATATTTAATAAAATTCTAACTTTAATCCAAAACATTAAATTCAATTTTACAAATCTTAATGTTAAAAATAACACTTAATTCAACAATAGTCTTAAAAAGAACCAATTTACAGTACTAATAAAAATGGTATAAAATACACTATAAAAATCGCCTAAAAATACTGTCAAATCGGCACTTGAGACATATTTACATTCATGATAAAATATAAATAGAGCATACTATATACAGGCATTAAAAAAATGTTAAATTCGGAAGTTAATGATTACTATCGAAGTTATTTCGGATCTTATTTTGCTGACTATTTAAAAGATAAAGAACAGCAAGATAGCAGGCTAAATCTTATTTTATTTATATTTATAATAAGTATTTTTTTAGCCAGCATCGGGCTTTCCAAGCCGATATTTGCAAAAACTGATACAAACTTGGTTAAAATGGCAAATTCAGGTCAGGAAATATATCTTTATAAGAACTTTAAAGAAAATATAGAAAATAAATATGCAGGCTCATATATAACATTTCCATATCAAGGTGTTGCACATATCAAAAAAATTAAATATATAAATTCAAAACCAATTAAAATAAATATAGTTGAACTTAACACTGAAGTTAATCCAAATTTAAAAATTAAGCCACAAATTGCATCAGATAAATTGCATTCAAAAAGAACAGTTAGGAAGATAGCACAAAATAATCAAGCAATTATTGCAGTAAACGGAGGATTTTTTAAGCCAGGCACCGGTGTACCTTTAGGAGCTTTGATGATAGATGGAGAAATATTGAGTGGACCTATATATAATAGAGTGGGAATTGCAATATTTGAAGACGATAATAATACCAGTTTTAAAATGTCGAACATCTATTTTGACATTACTGCATATAGCAAAAACAATACTTTGAAAATTGATAACATTAATCAGCCAAGAATGTTATCGACATATACTCTACTTTATACATCCATATGGGGAGAATATTCTCCGCCACCACCAAAAAATGGATATAATATGTTAATTAGAGATGGAAAAGTATTAAAAATTTCTGCAAATCCAATCAAAATAGAGCAAAATGACTTTGTAATACAATCAAGTAAAGATAAGATCTCAAAAATTGGTAAGGATAGAGAAATAAATATAAAAATTGAATTGCCAGCCGAATTAAGAGGAGCAGAACATATAATTGGTGCAGGTCCATATCTGGTAAAAGACTCAGAAATATATGTAGATTATAAAGAGCAAAAACTACAAGCAATAAGTGGAAAAAATCCAAGAAGTGCTATTGGCTACAATTCAGAAGGTACATTTATTATTGTTACAGTTGATGGAAGAGAAAAAGCATCTGTCGGAATGACTCTTTATGAACTAGCTAAATTAATGAAAAATTTAGGATGTGAATACGCAATGAACTTTGACGGTGGGTCATCAAGTGCGCTTTACGTTAAAGGCAAAATTGTAAATAATGCAATTAATAGTGAAGGTATTCCAGTATCTAATGCGCTTATAGTAAGTGAAATAAATCCTAATGAACTTCAAATATCTAATGCTCAAACAGAAAATACTGCTTTAAACGCTAAAGGAATATAACGCAATAAATCAGAAGCAAGAACAGAGTACTCACTCATCGATTTTGAAGCAATTTCACCGGAAAGACCATGAATAAACGTTGCACAACAAGCTGCATTTTCCAGCTGAATCCCCTGAGCGCAAAATCCGGCAATCATTCCAGTAAGAATATCTCCGCTTCCCGCTTTAGCTAAAGCAGAATTTCCCGTATGATTTATAAATATTTTTCCGCTTGGAATAGCAATTACTGTCTCGTGCCCTTTTAGTAACACAATACAGTCATATTCTCTGCTTGCTTCCCAAGCCCATTTTGCTCTATTTTGTTGTATTTCTTTAACATCAACACCCATTAACCTCGATAACTCAAGCGGATGAGGAGTAATAATAGAATTCAACGGGAAAGAATAAGTTTTTGAAGCAGCCATGGCATTAATTGCATCAGCATCAATTATAATTGGAATGTATGAATTTCTGTTTTTCTTCAAGAAATTAACTACAAGCTCACTTACTCCGCCAACTTGATTTAACCCGCATCCAATTGAAACTACATCATAGTTTGCAATGGCACTAAGAAATTTTATTGCATCTTTTGGAATAGTTCCATATCCGGATTGTCCTAAATCAAGATATGTTATATCAGGAGTTTGAGAGGCAACTATATTTACAACGTCACTGCAACTAGCAAGCATAGTATAACCAGCCCCCACTCTTAAAGATGAAAGTGAACTTAAATACGCAGCCCCCGGATATTGACAAGAGCCGGCTATATTTAAAACATGACCAAATGTGCCTTTATGCGAATTTTGTATTCTTTTCGGCAGCATATTTAAAATTATTTCTTTACCTAATACTTGAATATCAGCTTGTTGATTTGATGACATTACACTCCTTTATAGATTTATATTTAACTGACGAATAGCCTCATATGCGGCAATAGCAACCGAATTTGACAAGTTAAGGCTTCTAGTTTCCTTTTTCATTGGTATTGTAGCACAAGTTTCTTTATTTTGGTTTAAAATTTCTTCAGGAATCCCCCTTGTTTCCGGACCAAACACAAAAAAATCACCTTTTTTATATCTATATTCAGTATATTTTTTGTTTGTTTTTGTCGTAAAGTAATAAAAATTAGAATCTCTATTATTATTAATTAATTCATCGAGTGTGTTAATTTGCTCTATATCAAGCTTGTCCCAATAATCAAGACCAGCCCTTTTTAAGAATTTATCAGAAAGACTAAAACCCAAGCGGCCAACTAAATATAATTTAGCTCCGCAACAAGCACAGAGTCTGGCTATATTGCCCGTATTTTGAGGTATTTCAGGCTCATATAATACAATATTTATACTATTCACTATTTTTCCTCAACAAAAAAACGTTTAGATTCAATAATAACGGGAAGTCCTCTTAAAACACAAAATACGACTGAAATATACACACAAATATTGCCTATAAATAAAATGTTACTCTTTAAAGCATACTCAAGCGGAAAATGACCTGCTATCAAAAAGAAAAAAGCAACTGCCTTACATACCGCATAAGTAAAACGACTAAAATTAGACGCAACAATAAATTTAGCAACTTTTCCTTGCATCATTGTTGTTTTTCCAAAAGCTGTATAACCCTTTTCAAAAGCCAATGTTCTTAATGAATCAGTTATAATTCCTCTGGTTAAAACAATAATTGGAACTGCGACATTGACCCAACCTAATGCACAAAAACTAATCCAAAAAATATTTTCAACAATTCTATCACCCATAATATCAAGCAATGCGCCAAGTTTTGTTGAAATATTAAGTTTTCTGGCTAAAAAGCCATCTAAACCATCAAACCACATTAAGATTGCAGTTAATACCAGTGCTGAGATATAAGAATACTTGCAAGCAGAGCAATATAACAACCCAACTACAATAAAAACGAAAAATATTCTTGATAATGTAACTATATTTGCAATATTTTTTTTGATATTATCCATATTATACCTCGCCAAATTCTCTACATATTATATTAGCAACATTTTTTGCACAGTTATCGTTTAAAAGTAATTCTTTTGTCAATTTACATCCTGAAATAACTTTATCTCTTTTTTGCTTATCATCAAGTAAATCCAATGCGCACTTTGAAATTTTTTCAGCAGTAGCATCAAACATAAGAAACTCATCAACATAATTCTTGCCAGTAATTATATTAACCAAACAGGCATTTTTAATATTTCTTACTAACAAATAAATTAAATAAAAGAATAGTGGACCTCTGTATGCTATTAGCATAGGTGTTTCATACATTGCAGCTTCAAGAGCAACTGTTCCTGATGTTAGCAACAATAAATCTGAATAAGCCAATAACTCATAATTTTCATTTCTAATTGTTTTATAATCTACATTGAAAGCATTATCTTTTAAGCTGTTAGCCTTAGAAAAAACTATTTGAATATCGTTTCGCTTTTTTTCAATTAATTTGATTGCTTTCTCAAATACTTTTAACATAAATTTTATTTCAAAAATTCTTGAACCAGGAAAAACACTTATAAGCTTTTTATTTAAATCTAGATTATGTTTTTTAAAAAAAGTTTCTCTATTGTTGCACTTAGGT
Organism: Candidatus Gastranaerophilales bacterium; assembly: GCA_944324485.1. Taxonomy (GTDB): domain Bacteria; phylum Cyanobacteriota; class Vampirovibrionia; order Gastranaerophilales; family Gastranaerophilaceae; genus RUG14156. The sequence goes on from CALUWM010000003.1 coordinate 71,376, forward strand.
ATCTCTGAAACAATAGGATGACCTACAAACTCCGCATCTATATTTTCATTATCATAAAATTTCTTCTCAAAAGGAAAAATTGTCAAAACTTTATCTATATTTTTTTTAATTGTTTTTAATCTATATTTCCTTGAAGCCCATATCTGAGGTGGAATAAAATAAAAGATCTTAAATCCTGCTTTTTTTAATGGCTTTGAAATCTGTAAATTGAAAGCACCATAATCAACAAGCAAAATTAAATCAGGTTTAAACACATTTTTTAAATAGTCAACTATCTTATAACCCATAGACAAATGGTTGATGATATTTTTAAATGTTAAACCAACTTCACCCATTTTTTCATGGTTTAAAAATAACTTAACTCCTTCCTTTTCAAGACAGGACTCACCAACCCCCTCAATTATAACATCAGGATAAAGCTTCTTAATTTCATGCACTACACTTGCTGCATGAATATCACCCGAATACTCTCCTGTAATAATAAAAATCTTTTTGGTCATTTTATACTGCCACAATTACCATTTTATGCTTATTAGCATATTCTACCATTTTTTGTTGATTAACAATAATGGTTTCGCCACTTTCAAGAGCTAGAACATTTGCACCATATTTGTGCATTATTTTAATTGTTCTTAAACCAACAGCAGGAATATCAAAACGCTTATCTTGAGCAGGCTTAGAAACTTTAACGACAATGGCATTTTTTCTTCTTGCTAATTTACAACCTCGCTTAATACACCTATCAGTCCCTTCAATAGCTTCAATAGCCATAATCATACGATCTTTCATAATAACCGATTGACCGATATCCAAGCCGCCCATTTCTTTGGCAATTTTAAATCCGTACTCTATATCAGCCATTTGAACTGAACTTGGTTCAATTTTTGTCAAAACTCCTTTTTGCACCATCAAATTTTTAATGAAAATTGTCTGGTCAAGTATAGTAATACCAATATCATTCATTTGCTCAATTATTTTAAGCATTATAGCATCATCATTCAATTTCTTCATTTGTTTCAAAAGAGATATGGCTGTTTTATCTAATTTAGGACGCTTAATAAGCATGGTCTTTGAAACTTTACCTAAAAAAGTAAGCTGTTTAACGTTTTCATCCAGTAAAAATTTTTTTATTTTCTCAACTTCACCAGGACCATAGGAAACAACTTTTGAACAATATTTTTTTAACTCTTTACAATTATCAGACGACAAAGAAATACAGATAATTTCAAACCCATTTTGAACCGCGCTTTTTGCCATCTGTACCGGCAAAAAGCCATCTCCAGCTATTAAACATTGTTTATGTTCCAGAATAATATTTTCCATTTATAAACTAAACTCCATTGTGTCTTTTTTATTTGAATCCGATGTGCCTTGTTCAATATTCGTTTTTACATTGCCAACAGCCTCAAATGTTTTTGGATTAACTGTCATTGTTATTTTATCAGCTTCAACCGAATTGATACCTTTTTCTACAATTTTGGAACGCCCAATAAATATTATTTTTTCGGGTTTATTGGTTTTAGAATTTATATGCATAATTGCCTTTGGACCATCGGCAACATAATCCGCATATTTTACATTTACCTTACCAGTAGCCATCATTGTGTTTGATTTTCTGTCATATTGCTGACTTCTTGCATTAATAATTACTCTGTCCCCATTTTCAAAAGTAACATCAGACATTGTATTACCGGACACAATTATATCTTGTCTTAACTTTGAATATTGAATGTTATCGCCTTTGATTATACTTTTGTCTTGTTTTATCATTGCTCTTGATGATAGTTTTATATTCTTAACATCCCCATTTTTATCAGTCAAAGCATAAGCATTATCAGATGTTGCAACCATATCTTCATAATTTATAACAACAGAACCAATAGCTTTCATCAAATTTGTATTAGTATCGTACTCTTGTGTATTTGCTGTTATTATTATTGTAGGTTTTTTATTTTCAAGCACATTTGTTTGCGAATTGCCCTGTGCAGTGATAACTTTTTTAATCAATGAAACCTTAATTATATCTGCTTTTACTTCATGCTTTTTATTGCCTTTGATTTGATATGCGTATGGCTTATCAAAAAAAGTAGCAAGTGAAGGTTTTTTTGTAGCAGGTTCCAAATCCAAATCTGCCCTTGGAGATTGGACAATCACATCTCCTACTTGAACTTTAACATCGCCTGTAAAGTGCCCTTTATTTGCGTCCATATTGATTTCTTGTTTTTTTGATTCAATAGTGATTGCAAATACATTAGCAGTCAAAAAAATTAAAACAGTAAATATTAAAATGTTTATATAAATCTTTTTCATAGTAATTAATTTAACATAAAATTATAATTGTGTATATTTTTTCTTGGCATCATCATCAGCATATAACTTAACAATGGCATTTCCCATTATTTTAAAATTGGTCAAGGTTGAATTAAAAACCGCCTTTTTTGATTTTGTAACAATTTTATTATCTTGAATATATTGAACATTTCCATTGGCTAATATATCTTGTCCTTGTCCTTGCCAGATTAATTCATCCGCATATAATTGCGAACCATCTCTTCCAACTATTAAATTGTTTCCATTAAGTACAACTTTTTTACTTTTTTCATCATAGGTACCTTTATCTGATGTAAAGCTGACAGCTACTTGCTCTTTTTCATCATAAAAATTGCCTATTACATCGTTTAACTGAACACTATTATGTTCAGAATTATACTCGCCGGATTTAGCATAGAATTCCCAATATTTTTTTTCATCTCTGGTTTCAGTTGCAATTATGTTTTTGACAATAGCATGCTGATTTTTCATTGAATCATTGGAGCTATTTTTTCTTACAGTTCTCGTGATAAACCAAGACCAAATAATTCCCCAGCTAATAACAAATATCAATAGAAAAATAGTTATTTTTATAATTAATTTTTTATTCATAAAAAAATAATATCATAAATCCTTTTTATGTAAATTTATGATTATAAATAACACTTTTTATCACAATCGACCACACCTGCATATAATTCAACATATTGCTTTGCAGGGCTTGAATCAATCTTGGTAAGTAAAACTTCTTCAACTTGAAAGAAACCAACTTCAGCCGACATTTCAACCTCGATTCTGATGGGTTTTCTTTCACCTTTACATATACTGATTCTATTTATTGCATTAGCTGAATACTTATGTATATCACCAACCTTTGGAGTACTACTTAGTGCAAGCGGTATTCTTGCTCTTCCCTTTGTCATGTCACAACCGTCAGCTATTAGAACTATTCCCGCTTCTATTGAATGTATCTTTCTTGACGACATATGCCCCACTATGGATTCAACCGTTAGAGCCTTAATAACAGTTCGTCTTTTTAAATCGTTTGGAAATAAATCTAATAAAGCTCTTTCAATTATAGGCTGAGCAAGGATAACAGACATATCCTCATGACTTTGTCTTGAAATTGCCATGCCTAAATCATGCATAGAACCAGCTAAAATTACAGCACACATACTATCATCGAAACTTCCTGCTTCTTCTTTTTCCAAAGAAGTTTTGATACCTGATTGTTGCAAGATATTTAGCATTTTAATAGCATTAAGTGCAACTTGTCTCATATGAACCGGACCATGGTCATTAAATCCGAGACGTTTTATAGAAACAATATTTGCATATTCTTGCAATTCTTGCAGCTCTTCATCTGCAAACAAAAACTTAACCAGATTTGTGCATAATTCATTATTTTCAAGTCTTTTAAAAATTTTGTTTTCGATTGAAATTTCTTTAGCTGATTTCATGATTAATTTCCATAAATAAAATTCTAAATACAATATTATTATAATACAAATTTTTAAACTTATTACACTAAATGATTTGACACATCAATAAATTTCGTGATTAAATAATCATGTATTATAAATTTGACCAAAACACAAATTTAAGGGGAGTTTAATGAAAAAAATATCACTCGCTGCTGCGTTTTCACTTATCGAGCTTATGATAAGCTTAGTTGTAATATCAAGTATAACTGCAGCTTTTGCTCCGGTAATTTCAAAAAAGCTTTCAAGTAATGCAACGACTATTTCGTCCGGACAAGGTTCAATCTCAACCAAATGCGAAGATAAATTTGGTGCTGATTGTACACTTTGCTATAAAACAAAGTGTATTGTTTGTACTAAATCATGTCCAACAAACACATATAGAGATATTCCGACATGTACTTGTAAAAGTTGTTCAGATAAATCAGCGTATTGCACCAAATGTAATGATGAAAAATGTATTCAATGTAATGCCGGTTATAAATTAGTTAACGGTAAATGTGAAAAATGCCAGGCTGGTTATTCTTGTAATGGTATTACTCAAACAATTTGTAGTGCCGGTACTTATTCTGGCGCGGGTGCAGCTTCTTGTACAGCGTGTCAAGCAGGAAAATATCAACCTTCTGCCGGTAAAACAAGTTGTAACTCTTGTGCGGCTGGTACTTATCAGGGATCGACAGGTAAAACAAGTTGTAACCTTTGTAGTGCTGGCTATTATCAACCAAATACGGGTAAATCAAGTTGTACAGCATGTCCAGCTGGAAAATATCAAGCATCAACAGGTAAATCATATTGTAATACTTGTGCCGCTGGAAAGTATCAAGGATCAACAGGTAAATCATACTGTGATACATGTTCAGCCGGAAAATACTCAGCAGCAGGGGCAAGTAGCTGCAAATCATGCCCTGCAGGTCAATATCAACCTAATTCCGGCAAGTCATCTTGTATAGTATGCCCAGCCGGAAAATATCAGCCAAATACGAGTCAAACCGCCTGCATTGCTTGTCCTCGAGGACAATATCAAAAATATACGGGGAAAACATCTTGTGATCCATGTGGAGCTGGTAAAACAACATTAAACACAGGTTCAACGAGCTCTTCTAGTTGCATAAATTGCCCCTCAAATTGCACAAATTGCGATGGTACAACTTGTAAAGAGTGCGCATCTGGATATGTAGTCCAAAATGGTTCAACTTGTGTTTTGGCATTTCCCGGCAAAGATTTTACTTCATCAACCACCTGGACAGTTCCTGCTGGCCTTACAAAAATCAATTTTACGATTGTTGGTGGCGGATACCAAAGTGGAGCCGGTGCTTCAATAAGTGGTGAAACTAAAACATATACAAGTAACGCTAGTATACCATTAACAGGAAACTATGCAGCACTTAAAGGTAAAACTGTCACGGTGAAATTATGTGGCGCAGGCGGTTCTAATGGAACACATCCCAAATTTTGCAGCTGGTGTAAAAAATCTTCATCAAATTCAAATTACAATAAATATTGTAGTGTAAATGTGGGAAAAGGAGCTGCAGGTGGAATGGGCAGCGGCACAATGACAATAAGTTCATCAGCAAGCTCTTTAAGTATAATTGTAGGAAAAGTAGGAGGCGGAAGTGCTGGAACTGCAGGTAAAAGACACGGCTCAACATCTGATGACTGCGCTGATGGCGACTATGCTGGAAAAGGTGGAGCTGGTGGAGGTCATTCAAGCGTATCAGATGGTACAACAACAATTACCGCAGGTGGCGGTGGCGGTGGCAGCGGCTCAGCCTCATCAAAGAGTGACCGAACCTATAAACAAACCGGTGGTGATGGTGGCAATGGCGGAGGTGGCACTTATGGCGGTGCCGGTGGTATTGCAAGAACCAAATCTGAGGTTGGGCCAGGGGCAAGTAATCTTAAAGGGCGCTCTGGATCACCTGGATCAGCAAGTGTATCCGGTAGTTATTCTAGGTCCGGATATTGCGGAGCAGGACAAAATGGTATTGTAGAAGTTATTATACCAAGTGCTTCTATCACTGGATCTGGCGGAAAATCAGGTAAATGCTGGAGAAAAACAGGTATAGCCGTAACTCCCGGAACAAAATGTACAATACATATAGGTGGAAACTCCGGCGGTGAATCCTATATACAATGCGGAAGCGCAAAATACTCATCAAACTCAGGAACAAGTCAGCATAGCGCATCAGGTGCCACTGGCGGAAGCGGCTTTTCAAAAGATTGCGATAGTGGTTCCTATGGAGCAGGTGGAAACGGTTCAACATCAACAACGCCTAATCCAGGTAAAAAAGGCTATATAAGAATAGATAACGGTAATACTTAAACTTAAAATATATTCAAAATGGGGTATAAATACCCCATTTTTATTGTTAAGAAAATTTAACATTGCAATAGGATATATAACAATTATATATCCTATATTTTTTTTATATATATAGATATAAAGTGGGCATAAAATGGATTTTAATGATTTAAAAATTAATTTTACAGAATATTTAATAAATCAAGGTATAATATCTGAAAAAGAATATGTTGATTCAGATAACACTGCAAGCGTATTTATGCACGCTCAGGAATTTAAAGAATATCTTCATAACGAATTAAAATGCGATACATCAATATATCAAGAAAGTATATTTGATATTTTACAGATGCAAATAATTGATGGTAAATTAGTTAATCCCGAAGAAGCAGAAAAAGAAGTTACTGACGAGGAAGACGCCAATAAAGAAGATGAGCAAAATTTAGAAAATGACAATACCGCAGTTGAAAGTTTACCAAATGATGAAATTACAAACGACAAAGAAAATAAAGAAATAACAAGTGACAACCCAAATGACAAGACCGATTCTGAAATAACTGCATTAATAGAAGAACAGCTAGGCAAAGAAGCAGATGAAAATAACCTTCTTTTTGAGATATTTAACGATTTAATTAAAGATGAAAAATTTATAAGTGCAATAGACCTTGATACAAATAACGAATTATCAGTTGAAGAACTTGCCAATTTCTTTAATACAATTAAAAGTTACGATTTAGACGAATCAAATGTTTCTTTTGAAGACATTATGCAAGCGGTAGAAAAAATAAACGATAATTCTTTTGAATTATGGCCTGATGCTATTGAGCCAATAGAAGAATCACCTGAAATCGAAGAAACACAAGAAACTCAAGCACCTGCAACAGGCGGCACAACCGGTTCAGGAGGTGGCGGAAACGCAACTTCATATAATTCCACTCCACAAGAAAAAACCTTAGATAATATGAGCAAAGACGAGCTAAATTCTGAATTGACAAAAGCTAAAACAGATTTTGATGAAAAAAATAATACATTATCATCTATATTAGATGGAAGCTATCCGGAATTGCAAAATCTTGAAAGCCAAATTGACGAATCATACAAGCTTTATCTAACTGAATTAGAAAAAGTTGATGAACAAACTGCAAAAAACTTTGAAGAGCTAAAGGAATCAATTAATACCAAAGAAGAAGAAATAAATAAACAAGAACAAGAAATTATAAATCAGGAAATTACTGTATCAACGGCAGAAAACAACTACAATAATGCAATTTCAACAAGGCAAGTTCTTGAAAGTACACTTTCATCACTCCAACAAGTAGACACATCTGATTTAGACGGAAAACAAAAATCTGAAATCAGCGAAAAAATTTCTACTGTCCAATCCGAAATAGAAAAGGCGAAACTTAATGAAAAAAATGCAAAGCAAACACTTGAAAAAGAAAAAGGGAAATTAGAAGATCTCAATAATAAAAAAAGCGAATTAGAAACAGGTGAAGGCGGTTTAAATGAGCTTAATTCTAAAATGTCAGAGTTAGAAGCACAAATAATAGAAAAATATCCTCAAGTAGAAGAATATTTAAATAGCTACAAAGAAGCTAAAGAAAACTATCAAACACAGAAAGATACTCTTATATCAACAGCAAAATCAGAACTTGAAAAATCGCAAAAATATGTTAATGAAGTTCAAAGTGCTATAAACAACTATGATAACAGAGAAATGGCTATGAAATACAGCTTTGACGGTTTAACAGATTTAACAAGAAAAGCAGTTGAATTAGCATATACTCAAATAGGTGTATCTGAAACAGAAGGTGCAAATAGAGGCGATAATGAAAAATATGGAGCAGGCGCGGGTGTTCCATGGTGTGCGGCGTTTGTATCTTGGCTATTTGGAAAAGGACAAGGTAACAGCGGAAATAATCCCTTAAAATTTACCGCAAGCGTTTCATCCTTAAGAGACCAAGCCAAAGCAGCAGGCTATTACTCCTCAGTCGGCAGCTACACACCAAAACCAGGAGATATAATGATACAAAAAAATAACGCATCTCACACAGGAATTGTAGTAAAAGTCGAGGGTAATACAATATACACAATAGAAGGAAATTCAGGAAATGCCGTTAGAGAAAGACAATATACAATAGGTTCTAGTGGCTACAATAAAATCTCCGGCTGGATAAGAATGAATGATTGGAGTATGGCAGCATAATTTAAACGCCAATTCCAAAATATTCAATTCCAAGACTTAATAAATAATTTTTATCATATAAATTTCTACCATCAAATATTATTGAAGTTTTTAAAAGTGTCTTTATCTTATTAAAATCAGGCGATAAAAATTCTTTCCAATCTGTTAAAATAATCAAAGCATCGGCATTTTGCAATGCTTCATATGGATTATCAAAATATGAAATTTTATCTTTAAACATATCTTTAATATTATTGTTTGCTTTAGGGTCATAAACATTTATTTTTGCATTACAATCAAGCAAAAAACTAATAATATCAATAGAAGGAGAACATCTTACATCACTTGTATCAGGTTTAAAAGATAAACCCCATATAGAAAACACTTTATTTGGAATATTATTATTAAATTTATTTAAAATTTTATTTAAAAAGATTTTTCTTTGATTTTTATTTACTAAACCAACAGAAGAAACAATATCAAGGTTGCAATTAAATTCTTTTGCTAGTGATAAAATAGCCTCTATATCCTTTGGAAAGCAACTTCCTCCAAAACCAATACCTGAATTTAAAAACTTATCTCCGATTCTATTATCATAAGACATTCCTAGTTTTACATTATTTATATTAGCACCCACCTTTTCGCATAAATTTGCTATTTCATTCATATAAGAAATTTTTGTAGCTAAAAATATATTTGAAGCATATTTTGTCATTTCAGCCGATTTTTCATCCATAACAACAAATCTTTCTGATGAAATTAAAAGCGGAGAATAAATTTTTTTAAATATTTCAATAGCTCTTTGAGAAGTCGCTCCAATAATCAATCTATCTGGTTTTAGAAAATTCTTAACCGCAGAACCTTGACTCAAAAACTCTGGATTTACTATTACATCTATATCAGAACTGGTTTCTAATTGAATAATTTTTTTGATTTTTTCAGTAGTTCCAATCAAGGAAGTGGATTTATTCACAATTAACTTATACCCATTAATTGATTTTCCAATTTGTTTTGCAACATCAAAAACAGAACTTAAATCACAACTTCCGTCAGCTTTTTGAGGAGTGCCGACAGCAATAAAACATACATCGGATTTTTTAATGGCATCACTTATATCTAAAGAAAAAGATAATGACCTTCTTTTTAAATTAGAAGATACAATTTCAAACAATTCCGGCTCAAAAAAAGGCATAATACTTTTTTTTAAATTATTTATTTTCACTTTGTCATTGTCAACACATATAACATTATGCCCAATTTCAGATAAACAAGCCCCAGCAGTTAAACCTACATATCCAGCTCCAATTACACAAATTTTCACAAGCACTCCACTTATTATATAAAACTAGCAAAAAATAGTTCTCACTACACTTCTATAAATAACACAAACAAGAAAGAGAATAAAATAAAAGTACAAACATTAGCGTTTTTAACTCAAAATTACAATAGAAAAACTTTTTTTAAAAAAAAGAATGGCACCGATTTTTATAATAAAAATAAAAAAATACCCATAGAATCTAAACCGGCACTTATATATTTTTCAGACAATAAAACGTTTTACACAAGTCTCAAATTGCTTTTACACCTGGTGATGTTTTTGGAGACAATGGAGATGGATATGTAAGAATTGTTATGTCAGCAACAGAAAATCAAATAAACGAAGCATTTGATAGAATTAAAAAAGCAATTTTATCTATGTATCTTGATGGCCAAATTTATGATGACGCAGAATATTTCGTTTTGGAGTCAAATGATAAAATACAATTTATAAACGGTGAAAAAAAATATTGTATTAAAATGCAAAAAAGAAGATATGCAAAAATATTTAAATGATTTTCAAGCAAATCTAAGCTTTTAATTTACTCAAATTAAATTTTAGTATATATTTACATAGTAAATTAAAAAAAGAATGAAATATGTCGTTTAAATTTGAAAGACAATTAATAAAAGATATAATTCTAATTACTCCTGAAATACACAAAGATAACAGAGGTATTTTCATAGAGGCATACAAGAAAAGTATCTTTGAAAAAAATGGAATTTTAGGCGAGTTTAATCAGGAAAATTATTCAAGGTCTAAAGAAGGAGTTTTAAGAGGATTGCATTTTCAAAAATACCCCTTTGAACAAGCAAAAATTATAAGATGTATAAGTGGGAAAATTTTAGATGTTGCAGTTGATATAAGAAAAAACTCTAGAACATTTGGAAAATATATTAAAGTTGAGTTATCTGCCAAAAATAAAAAAATGTTGTATATTCCAAAAGGTTTTGCCCATGGATTTGTTGTTTTAAGCAAAACAGCTGAAGTTGTATATAAAACTCAAGGTGAATATAATCCAAATTCTGAAAGCGGGATTATATGGAATGACAATGACATAGGCATCAATTGGGGAATTAATTTTGAACCAATATTATCTGAAAAAGATAAACAACATCTAAAATTAAAAGATATTAAGGAGCTTAGATGAATATACTTGTAACAGGTGGTGCAGGGTTTATTGGTAGCTGCTTTATAAGGCATATATTAAAAACTTATCCAAATTATAAGATAATCAACCTTGATGCTCTAACTTATTGCACCAACATTCATAATTTAGATGATATAAAATCAAATCCTAATTACAAATTTATACACGGCAACATCTGCAATAAAACTCTAGTTGATGACTTAACAAAAATGGTTGATTGGGTTGTAAATTTTGCAGCGGAATCACATGTGGACAATTCAATTAAAAATCCGGAAATTTTTATAAATACCAATCTAAATGGAACCTTAAATTTGCTGGAAGCAAGCAGAAAAAACAAAATAAAAAAATTTCTTCAAATTAGTACTGATGAAGTCTATGGGTCGATTGAAAATAATGAATACTTTAAAGAAACAACACCGCTTAATCCGAATAATCCTTATTCAGCAAGTAAAGCCGCAGCAGATTTATTAGTAAGGTCATACTTTAAAACATACGATTTACCAACTTTAAATACTAGGTGTTCAAATAACTTTGGACCTTATCAATATCCTGAAAAACTAATTCCAAACATAATTTTAAAATTATTAAACAACGAAAAGATTTCACTATATGGAGACGGTCTTAATGTAAGAGATTGGATATATGTTTTTGACCACATTAGAGCAATAGATATAGTATTACATAAAGGAAAATTAGGTGAAGTATACAACATTGGAGGAAATTGCGAAAAAACAAATTTACAAATAGCAAACATTATACTTAAAGCACTCAATAAAGATGAAAATTCAATAATTTTCATTAAAGATAGACCGGCGCACGATAGAAGATATGCAATGTCAACTGAAAAAATCGAAAATGAACTTGGTTGGAAACCAATGTTTTCCTTTGATAAAAGCATAAAAGAAACAATAGATTGGTATATAACAAATAAAAAGTGGATCAATACGATTTTTACAAATAAATGACATATGCAAAATTTTTCATTTACAACTTTTAAAATGATATGAGAATAGGACAAAACTATACATTTTGCACATATAAATTTAAAAACAATAAAAACCAAAGATTAAATTATAGAAAGCAAAATACCGATACAATATCATTTAGTGCGTTGAAAAAAAGCGTATTCATGGGATTCGATTTAGCATGTGTAAATATGTTTAAAATACCAATAGAAAAATTTAAATCAACAGATGATTTTAATGAATGGGTTTTAAATCAATACCAGAATCTAGTAAACAAAACATATCCTGCAAGAAATACTAAAACGTCAGAAGCGAGAGAAAAGTATTTAAATAACTGGAAAAAAGTACTGCAACAACCAAAATACAACAAAAACCCAGCATTAAAATTAATTATAATGCATTCAATCACAAAAAATCTTGATATATAAATGGAAATGCTGATTTTTCAAACTCTGAAATCACAGATTTAGGCGAACTTGAAACAATTAAAGGAGATGCCTTTTTTAAAAACTCGAAATTAAATAATTTAGGAAAAATAAAAGAAATTTTTGGTGACCTAAGATTGAGTTGGAATATGACTTATAACCCCTCAAAAATACAAATACATGGTGAAATAAAATAAATTTATGTTATGTATTTACTCTATCTGAAACAAACATAATAAATACCAATAAAATTGAAATAAACGTATAAATAATTATACTAATTAAATTTAATATAATTATTCTCCAATCTTTTTTGGTTTTGTTTTTTGAAAATATTTTTATAAAAAATATAAAAATTAAAAATAAATCTAAAATCGGTATTAAAATAGTATCAACAAAGCCAAGAAAAATAACAATAGAAAGAAGTTTTTCAAAAATATCAACATTAATCAACACAATTAAAAAACTTATAATTGGAACTATTAGCAAAAACAAAAGCGTAATTGAAATATATTTAAAAATTTTATCTATTATTCTCATCTCATTATTTTATCAAAATTGTACTATCAAAAAATATAAAAATTATACCCTAAGTAAAATTGTGGGTTACACACCTATCCCAATTAATGTCTTTTTCAATAATTTTAGCTGGAATACCCGCTATTATGGTATTTTCTTCTAAAAATACTTTATTAACAAGCGAGCAAGTACCAATTATCGTATTTGATGGCACTTTTGCTCCTTTTAAAATCATGGCATTTGCGCCAATCCAAACATGATTACCTATTATTATATCTTGCGGGGTATTTTTTACCTGTCTTGTATTCTTATCATATATTGTATGTCCATCGTTGGGTCTAATCATAATATTATAACTCAACATACAATCTTTTCCCAGTATTACTCTAGTATTTTTTGAAGCTACGAGATAAAATTTTGCATCTTTTATTGTAGTATATTCACCTATCTCAACAATATTATTGCATCCAGCAATGATTGCAGTATTTCCATGCACATTAAAAGGATATATTTTTACTAAACTATTTTCCTTACAAGAAATATGGCATTTTTTCATTACTGTAAATGGCTCATAAATCTCAATTCTTGAATCTCTACCGATATCTACTATTAAATTTTTTATTTTAGGGTTTTTAATTATTGTTCCATCTTGTTTTATCAAAACAAAATTTTTTCGATATTTCTTTTGCAAAAAATATTGCTTAATTCGGTCTCTAAAAATTGACCAATGCGAACAATTATTAAGTGAAATTATTTTAATTTTTTTAAAATAATTATTCAAATTCTTTTTTATAATATTGGGTTTTTCTAAACATATCAAAATATAATCTATATTTTGTTCATGTATTTGTGATATTCGAATAACTTTATAGCCAAAATCTTCTATAATAGAATTATTTAACTCATATTTTTTGTCAGCAACTCCAATTATATTTAAATCTGAAAGATTGTGATTGTTATATGCTTCAGCGAAAAATTTTCCTGTTCCATATACCAAAACACGCTTATTTTTTAATTTTTCTTTTAATATAATTATCCTTTTTGTTAATATATCGCTGGGCACCATAACTCCGATTATATAAACAAACATCAAAAGCTTGCATCTAAGCTGAATTTAACAATATTATACTAACATAAATTTTTAAATCTATACAAATATTTTTAAAAACAACCTTATAAATTAAATTGAAATTTTCCAAAACCTTATGTTAATTTTTGTAAAACTTTTTCTGATTGTGCTACTGTTTTTATAAATAAGGCCGTTTCTACTACTATGTAAAATATATGGTTTGTAACCCATTAAAATTCTAACTTTATAGTGGAAAGGTTAATAAAGTGTCTGTTAATTTCAATCCCGATAAGAAAAAAGGTATTCTGGCAAAAATTACAAGTTCTGCCGTTAAAGCTACCCAAAAAACCAATGGAACACAAGAAAGTTGTTTTTCTAATAATGGATTAAGTTCAAATAAGATTGATTTATCTCAATTTGAAAATTCCTCTGAATGGACACCAGTCCAAGCTAAGAAAAATTCGAAATTTTTGTTCTTTGGAAATAATGGATATACCTTTAGGACTTCTTGCGGTGTTGAAATACTTATAGAAAATCCTGATGATTTAGGCGAAGCACAAATTTTTGAAAACAAAGAAACCGGTGAAGTATTTGTAATTAACGCAAGAGGCGCAAAAATAAAAAGCGATGAAGATAACACATCTATTTCCATATATAATTCTCAAATAGATTCAATTGAAACAAAAAAAGGTGATGACACTATTAATGTTTATGATTCAACAATTGATGAATTAAACACAGGAAAAGGCTCTGATGAGGTTTCAATATATAATTCACTAATTGAATCACTGGAAACAGGCGCAGGAAGCGATATTATTAATATTGATGATTCAAGTATTGACAACTTAAAAAGCCAAAAAGACTTTCTTTGGGGATTATTTGGAAGTTCAAACGACACAATTAATATTGAAAATAGTGATATTGAAACCCTAGAAACCGGGCATGGAAATGATACAGTTATATCAAATGATTCCGATATCGAAACCTTAAGAACAGTAGGCGGAGTTAATTCTGTTTCATTAAACAATACGCAAACAACTACAAGCGATTTAGATGAAAACGATTTAAAAATTGAAAATGGAAATTATCTTGCTGATTTTGATATTTCTAAAATTCCTGCTGTTGAAACAAGTGAAGTTATCACATTGCAAAGTGGCGAACAAATAAATATTGGCGACTACCTTGCTTTAATTCCACAACAACAAGTTGGGTTTGAAACTGAGGCTGAATATCAACAATATACTATTCAAGCAATATCAGATAATCTTGAATCAATGAGAGCCATTTTCCAAGCTCAAAATGATAAAGACGGAATAATGGCAGATGGATTTAGCAGTCTAAAAGAATTAACAGGACTTGGAATTTCATCAGATGATGTTGAAAATGTTATAGCTGAACAAGAAGAAATAATTAATCAGTTAACTTTAGCTATGAATGGTCAAAGTGATTTATCATTTGAAGAAGCCTATGAAAAATACACAGGAACCAAATTTTCAACCGAAAAAATTGATAAATATATGGAATTATCAAACATTGCCAGTATGATAAATTCAGGAGCATATTACGATAAAGATTTTGCAGATAAATTTGAAGAAGCAACTGGAAAATCAATTGATGAAATAAATCAAGAATTTGCACTTTGTCAAAATGAAGTTTTAGGAAAAAGCCAAGCGCTGCAAAATTTGGTTGAAGAATATAGTTTATCTCAAGAGGGCTTTGCAGATAAATTATCAGCAATAATTTCAACTACTGGTATGGTTTGTATTGTTGCAGGTGCAATTGTTTCATTTATACCGGGAGGTGCTGCTATTGGCGTACCTTTAATGACGACAGGTAAATATGTTGCATTTGGTGGTATGTTAGCCGATAACGCAATTGATTTAGTTGACCATTCAACAGATAAAGATGGTTTAACAAGTGATGAAGTTAAAAATTTAGCACTTGAAACTGGTGTTGAATTAGTTTCCTATGGCACAGGTCGAGTAATCGGTGCCGGAACAAATGCGCTAAATAGTTTTATTGCAAAAGAAGCAACAAAACGAGGTATTGGAACAATTGGATCATATATCTTAGGGCAAGCCGCCGAAACTGTTGCAGATACCACTTTATCATTAGGGGCTGATTATTTAATAACACAAGGTCAATCTTTAATCACAACAGGTGAATTTATGGACGCAAGTGATTATTGGTCAGCTGATAGATTCTTAGGTGAAGGTAAAAACCAATTAATTGGTATTTTAACAGGCTTATCCTCATCAAAAGTTGATGCATATTCTCAAAGCATAATTGCAACCGCACAAGGTAAAATCCAAGCAGGCGATATTGATGGCGCAAGAAAATATCTTGAAGACAGCGGAATAAAAGTTGACAATTCAAGCTTTAGCAAATTAATTGATAGTACACTAGCACAAAAAATAAATTTACAAGGAGAAGACACTAACGGCGAAGCAAAGGTATCTGAAAATAAAGATTCTGAAAGTGTTGCTGAAGTTAAACCTGCGGTTAATGATGAAGTAAGTCCGGTTGAAAGCCTTGCAGCAGGAAGCATCAACGGCTTATTTAAAATGAATTTACAGTTGTTTGGAGAAAGCAGCAAAAACAACTCACTAAAACCAAATGAAAAAATAACAGGAAATCAAGAATACAAAATCACAGGAAATGAAATATTTGATATACAAGGATATGAGCTTGATTTAAGCAATCCCCATATACAAGAAAAATTATCAAAAATGCAAGAAGGGGAAGTAATAACAGTAGGAAGGTCTCCCGATTCTACTATTCAAATAACCAATAGTAATGTTTCAAGACAACATCTTGTTATTCAAAAAACATCGGACGGTTACGTTTTAAAAGATATATCTAAAAACGGAACAGTCTTTTTAGGATTAGGTAAAAATGTTTCAGTTGAACAACCTAAGCTAAAACCAAATGAAAAAATAACAGGAAATCAAGAATACAAAATCACAGGAAATGAAATATTTGATATACAAGGATA
>CALUWM010000004.1 GCA_944324485.1 Candidatus Gastranaerophilales bacterium
GATAAAAGGCTTAATGAAAGGAGCTCATTTATGTCAGTAGTTATTAACACAAATGTGGATTCTATCAAAATCCAAAACATTTTGTCAGGTTCGACCAGTGCTTTGTCTCAAGCAATGGAGAGAATGTCTACGGGATTAAAGGTTAATACCGCAAAGGATGACGCAGCAGGTACAGTTATTTCTGCTCGTATGCAAGTTCAGTTAAACGGTAACAAGGTTGCGCAAAATAACGTGCAAAATGGTAATGCGTTATTGTCTACCGCAGAAGGTAACTTGGATGTTATTCAAGACAATTTATCAAGAATTCGTGATTTGACTTTGCAAGCGAAAAATGGTACTTATTCTCAAGATGAAATTCAAGCTATGCAAGATGAAGTAGCTCAACGTATTGCTGAAATTGACCGTGTTTCCACTTCTTCAAAATATTCTCAATTAAATTTATTTGAAGACGCTGATTTACAGGCTAATGGTGTAACATTCCAGGTTGGTGCGAATGCGGATGATGATAATACAATATCTGTTGAAAATACTGTATTTGAAAGTGTTAAGTTTGAAGAATTAACAGGAGTTGCTGATTTTGATTTAACTACCATGAGTGCTGCTACGTTTAAAACTGCTGTTGAAAACTTGGATACGGGTATCGATAATGTTACATCAAGAAAATCATTAATAGGTTCTGCTCAAAACCGTCTTGAATCTGCATTAGATACGTTAGCTATTCAATATGAAAACTTATCAAGTGCAAAATCAATAATTACAGACGCTGATATTGCTTCTGAAGCTTCAAACTATGCTCAACAGCAAATACTTCAACAAGTATCAACTTCATTGTTAGCTCAAGCAAATCAGGCACCATCTATTGCTTTAAGCTTACTATAAAAAGTATGAAGGATTATATAATTATCGCCTCCAAGTTATCTTGGGGGCTTTTTATTATTTTTCTTAAAAAGGAAGGCCTATGGTATTTTGTTATACCATTTGTTTTTATGGCGTCTATATGCTTTTTTGTTAAGTAGCCTCTGTTGTTTTTCCAATCGTAGATAGGAAATTCCTTATCGATTATATCCATATATCTATCTCTTGAAACTTTTGCTAAAATACTAGCTGCTGCAATAGAAGCAGATTTTGAATCCCCTTTTATTATGTATTTTTGTGGTTTTTCAAAATCTTTTATCAATTTGTTGCCGTCTATAAGTACAAGAAAGTTATTATTGTTGATTTTATTTATTACATCTAATGCTGCATATCTCATTGCTAAAAGAGAAGCATTTAGAATGTTAATTTGTTCGATTTTTTCTACTGTGATTGCTTTTATAGACCAGTATGAATTTTCTTTTATTATCTCGAATAATTCATCTCTATTTTTTGAACTTAATTTTTTTGAATCATTTAATTTTAAAAATTGTTCAGTATTAATATTGTTTTTAAAACAAACTGCTGCCGCCCAAACTCCTCCGGCTGCAGGCCCTCTACCTGCTTCATCGCATCCGATAATAAAGTCATAATTATTCATTTGAAGTTGCAGATTGGTTTTGTTAATTTTTTCATTTTCGTCAAATTTAAATAGATCCATAATCTTCAGGTTTATCTAGAGTAAATTTACCCATTTTTCCTTCTCTAAAGCATGACAAAATAACATTTGCGGTTCTTGTGATGTCTGCTTTTTCTCCTTTTAGTATCCAATTTCTTTTTAATGCAATTTTTTCAAGATTGATTTCTTTCTCGTTTTGCGGAAAATCAAAATATTCTCTAATTTTATTTGGATATTGTGAATCCAATAGCTTAATTAGATTTTCTGCTACGTAAACACTGTCATATGCGTTATCACCTATTGAATTAACACAAGCAAGTTTAAGTGCTTGGGTTTGATCTTCTTGTGTTGTAGGTATAATTCCCGGAGTGTCTAGTAATTCAATTTTATCATTGATTCTGACCCATTGTTGTTGTCTTGTTACCCCTGCTTTTGCTCCTGTTTTTGTTTTTGCTCTTTTGATTAATTTGTTTATTGTGCTTGACTTTCCAACATTCGGCATACCTATTACCATAGTTCTTGTTGCTCTTGGAAGAAGTCCTTTGTCTATTCTTTTCTGCATTATTTCATTTGATAATGCCAGTACTTTGTTGATAATTATATTTATATCTGATTTATTTTTAAGGCTTGTTACTATAACGTCACAATTATATTTTTCTTTGAATATATCAGCCCAAAGTTTATTGTATTTTTCATCAGATACGTCAGATTTATTCATTATAATTATTTTTGGCTTATTTGGGCACAACATATCTGTTGTTTTATATTTGCTTGAATGTGGAATTCTTGCATCAACAACTTCAATTATTACATCAACGAGGTTGAGTTTTTCTTTTAATTGTTTTTGGGCTTTTGCTATGTGCCCTGGGTACCAATGTATGTGATTCATATCTTTAAAAAAGCCTTGAATTAACTGATTAGTTTAATTCAAGGCATTACAATTTCGTTTAAAAAGAGATTATCTTTTTTCCATTTTTTCTCTGATACGTGTTGCTTTTCCTGAACGTTCTCTTAAGTAATACAATTTAGCACGTCTTACATCACCTTTTCTTAATACTTGTATTTTTTCAATTCTTGGTGAGTAGATTGCAAATACACGTTCAACACCAACACCTTGGAATACTTTTCTTACAGTGATGGTTTTATTAATTGAGCTACCACGTTTTTTAATTACGGTTCCTTCAAACGCTTGTGTTCTTTCTTTGTTACCTTCGATAATTCTAACAAAAACCTTGACAGTATCACCAGGGTTTATTTCAGGCATTTGACGAGTCGTATATTCTTTTTCTAGTTCTGTAATTATAGGATTCATTTTTCTGTCCTTTTTGTTATTTGTTCCAGTATTATTTATATTATATTAAACATATTTTATAAACAAGTACCAAAAGTAAACTTTTATTAACAAAAATTAATTAATTTTTTTTATATCAGATAATGATTTTATTCGGTATGAACAAAAAGTTAATTACAATTATATTTTTATTTTTTATTTTCTTTGTGTTTTTGTATTTTTTAAATAAAGCCAAAGAATGTCCTTGTTATAAAATATTAAAAGTTGTTGAGGCTGATTGGCTTTATATTGATTTTAATAAAAATAATATGATTGATGGTGATGAATTAGTTAAAATTAAAAATATAAATGCGTTTTCACCGCTTCAGAATGATTATGCTAAAGAAAAATCAATAAAATTAGGCATTACAACGCTGGAATATTTAAAAGTGGGTTTTCTTGCAAGAAGCTGGGCAAAAGATAATTTAGAAGGATCTTTTGTGTGCGTAAAATCTAAGGCTAGAAATTTGAAATATAATGCTTATTTAGCTGAGTTAAGTTTTAATGATATAGATCTTGGAGAGTTTTTGTTAAAAAACGGACTTGCATACGTTAACTCAAATTGTGATAATATTTTGTATTTACCAATACAAAACATAAATGAAATAAGAAATAATGCAAAAGAGCTCTCTCGACTTGATTTCCTGCTTTTGAATTTGCGTTCGGGAGTTATTCATAAGACTGATTGTGAATATGCTAAGGTTATGCATAATGGTGAATTATTGCTTAAAAAATCAATTAAAAATGTTTATCATTATTGTAGAATTTGTTTTGGTGATAATTATTCAGGTAATATAACTTATGATATTCCAAAAAGTAAACATATTTATAAAAAATTGGTATATAAAAATTTTGGTTATTTTGAAATTTATTTAATTAATCCGCTTGAATATAAAAAACCAAACTTGGGTTGTAATAATGCCTTTGCAAAGAGAATTATAAAAGAAATTGATTCTTGTAATAAAACTATTGATTTAGCTTTGTATTCAATAGGAGAACAAAAGGAAATCGTTGATGCTCTTCGCCGTGCAAAAGCAAGAGGTGTAAAAATCCGCTCTGTTGTTGATTATAGTAAAAATATTTCTGAAATTTATCCTGAGACTGTTAAGTTTGCAGACGAATTTGATTCTCGTTTTGATAAAACGGAAATTTTAATGCACAATAAAATTTTCATTTTTGATGATAAAAGGGTTTTAGTTGGTTCGACAAATATTTCATCTACGGATTCTGGTGGTTATAATGCAAACATTTCTATAATTTTTAATTCAGCACAAATTGCAAGTTATTATAAAACTGAAATAAATCAAATGTCAGAAGGCAAATTTTCAAAAAGAAAAACCGAATTTTCTCCCTTAAATGTTGAATTAGGTAATTCTAAGATAAGAATTTTTTTATTACCAAAGAGTAATGCAAATTCTGATTATATAATTCCTGCTATACAAAATTCAAATAATGAGATATTAGTTTCAGCTTTTTATTTGACAGATAAAAACATAATTTCAGAGTTGATTTTGGCTAGAAAAAGAGGAGTAAAGGTTTATATTTTATTGGATGCTTTGGGTGCTTCTAATTTTAAAAATAGAATATTGCAATTAAGAAATAATAATATTCCAACAAAAATTGAAAACTGGGGCGGAAAAAATCATGAAAAAACTATATTAATTGATAACAAAATTTTAATTACAGGAAGTTCTAATTTTTCAGTTAATGGTTTGTATAAAAACGATGAAAATATTACAGTTATCGAGAATTCTGAAGTAGCTTCATTTTATCGTGATTATTATTTTTATTTATTTAATTCAATCGATAACAAATATCTAAGAGCCTTTCCTAGAGCAGAAGGTTGGGATTCTATAAATTCTTGTCATGATGGAGTTGATAATAATCATGATGGAAAGATTGATTTAGAAGATGAAGGTTGCAAAATATATAAAAATTTCCATAATGTTAAGTAATTTGCTATTTTAGACTGGTTTTTGTTATTATATTATTAAATAATATATGAAAAAGGTGAGAAAATGGAATTTTTTAGAAGACATAGGAAAATAATTGTAGTATTTTTAACTATTTTTTTAGTTGCTTGGATGGTTGGAATAGGTGCTTTTTTGAGCGTTTTGTTTTAGTTTATGAATAGGATATGCAAGAAAAATAAATTAATATTTTTATTGCTCACTGTTATGTTGTTTGTTTTTACAGTGCCTTCTTTTGCTGTTGATAAATTAGACGATAAAAAAAGTGAAATCGAAGCACGGAGGGGTAAAGCCAAGAAAGAAATTCATAAACTAAAGTTATTGGAAAAAATTGAAACAAATAGACTTTATAAAAATCAACAAAAATTAGAATACACTCAACATAGCCTTCAAAAAAACAAAAGAAAATATGTTGATGCTCAAAACGAAGTTGAAATTTTAGAAAAAAAATTAGATAGACTGTTGGTTGAGCATAGAAAACATCAAGCATACACTTCAAAAAGACTTGTTCAAATTTTTAAGCAAAAAAGAAACGGCTATATTGAATTTTTGTTGAATTCAGGTGATATTAATGCGTTTTTGGATAGATTGTATTTTGAAAACATAATCATTGCGCAAGATAAAAAACGTTTAAGAGAAACAAAAGCAAGTGCTAGAGAGATTTTGGTTTTGAAATCTCGTATTGAAATGCAAAAGAAAAATTTAGAAGCAAATATCCAAACAATAAATAGACAACAAAATGATATACAAGATGCAATTTCTAAAAATGAAAAGTTAATTGAAAAATTAAAAACCGACAGGGCTACTTGGGAAAAAGCAGAAAAAGATTTGGCTCGTCAATCAAGAGCAATTTCTCAAATGATTAATCAAGAAACAAAGAAAACACAAAAAGAAGGTGTTAGTGTTGTTGTAACAAGTGGCTTTACTCGTCCTGTTCCCGGAAGGATTACATCTCCTTTTGGTTGGAGAGTTCACCCTATTTTCAAAAGAAAGATTTTTCATTCTGGTGTTGATATTGGTGCTCCATATGGTACGCCGATTAAGGCTGCAAATTCAGGAAGAGTTATTTTTGTGGGTTGGTATAGTGGTTATGGTAAGGTTGTTATTATTGACCATGGTAATATAAATGGTGTTCCAACAACAACTTTATATGCTCATATGTCAACTACAATAGCAAAACAAGGTACTAATGTAGCTAAAGGTACGGTTATTGGTAAGGTAGGTACAACAGGATATTCAACAGGACCTCATTTACATTTTGAAGTCAGACAAAAAGGTAATCCTACTAATCCATTAAATTTCATAAGATAGTTTGAATAGTAATTGTTTTTGTTGTAAATTAATTTAAGTAAGACTATTGAGGGTTATAATTGTTTAGGTTCAATAAGAAGCTAAGTTGTGTTTTATGTATGAGTTTTATTTTCATGCATAGTTTTAAGGTAGCTCATGCTCAGTATGAAGTTATTAAAGCTTCTACAATTTCAAATGATGTTGAAGCCTCTCCTGCGATAAGCGACACTTATATGCCTACATATAACGACCCAGAGTTACCTGATTTTAGCCCCGAAGATAGCATTAGTGCAAAGGCAGAACGCGGATTTAAGAATTTTTTTGAAAAAAGAAAGCAAAAGAAAGCAAAAAACGAAGACTCAACAGATATTATTAACGAAGATAATTTATCTTCTGATGAAAGTCCAATAACTTCCAATAGAGACATATCTGATCAAGAAAAAGTTTCAAATAAAATAGAAGACAAGATTAATGTCGATTCAAAAAATAGATTTCAAATAAATGCTGATAAGATAACATATGATGATTCTGATGGAAATGTATATGCAAAAGGTCATGTTGAAATAATCGCTAAGTCGCAAGGTGTAGTTTTAAAAGCAGATGAAGCTGTTTTAGATAAAACTGCTCAAAATTTAAAACTCTATGATAATGTAAAAATAATTAAAGATGGTATCGAGATGACAGGAGAATATTTGCTTGTTGACTTTAATGAGCAAAATATTTTAATGGATAATCCCAGAATTGAAGCTTATCAATTTGTGATAAATGCTCAAGAAGGATATTTAATTGCAAACGATATGCAATTAATAAACGGTACCCTAAGAAGTAATAAACAAAGCGAATTTGCATTAGAAACAAATGGGTTTCAACGATATGAAAATGTTGCTTTGGACTATATAAAAAATCGTAAAATCGATAGAAGCAACCTTGAGTCTCAGCGTAAGCAAGTTTATGATATACACACAAAAGAAATAGTAATAACAAGTTATAGAGATCATAACTCACTGCTTTTGAAGGGGTCAAATATTTACTATAATAAGCACAAAATAATTGCTAATTCTGATATTGAAATTATTTCAGATAAAGAAAATAGAGTTTATGAGACAAATTCTCCTGAAGGAGGAACTTTAAGAGGTTTTGGTACATATCTTGGTTACGGCATGTTATTTAAATTGCCCCATGGGCAAAGCTTAAAACTTTTACCCGCTTTAGTTTATGGGGATAGCAATATCGGTGTTGGTATTATAGGACGTCATAGAAGTCCAAATAGTATGGTAGAAGCAGGATATGCTTCATCTACAACCGATTTGGTAGTAAGGGGTAGGTATAGATTTAGTGATGCTCTGTCATTAAGATATGGAAGACATGCCTATATGCCGGAAGGTTTTTTAGGTGCAAGACGTTCAGGGTATGCTGCACAGTTGGAATATGCTAAAAGTTACAGTGTTAAAGACTTGGATGCTGTTTTTAACCAAGGTTTTTATGCCGGTGTCTTTAGTGATTATCAGACACATGATCAAGAAAACGCATATTGTACGTCTAGATTTAGATATATTGCAGAAATTAGAAAACAATTTTTTAAGTTTGAAAACAAAGAACAAGATTTAAGTATAGCTTTTAGTGCCTTAGCGCAAGGAGCTGCAACTTTATATGGTTCTGGAGAAACATCAGGTATTGCAAGAATTGGTCCGTTTGTTACAACAAAAGTTAAACGTTGGGAATCCAGTTTAGGATATATGTTTGGTGGAATCCACGGTGATAGCCCCTTTATTTTTGACAAATATAGATATGGTAAATCTTCTATAATGTTAAATGAAAAATTTAATTTTAACGATAAGTTTGCGCTTGGTTATAGAGCTGTTGTTTCTCCTCTTAAAGATAATTATGAAGAAGATTTGCTTACAGAATCGCGGTTTTATGCAATTTTTGGACCTCAAGATTTGAAATTATGTATATCTTATGACTTTGTGCGTGATATTGCACATTTAGATTTCCTTTTCTTGCTTGGGTCGGATTCCTCAAGAATACATTTTGACAAATTAACCACTAAAGATGCAGACGGTGGTCGAGAAAAAAGAGATTTTTATAAATCAAAACCGGTCAAAATAGAGGTGCCTGAAAGCATCTAATTTTCAACTAATGATTTAAATTTTTCGTAGTCTTCAATGGTGTCAATTCCTGTTGGATTTAAATCTGTAATTGCAATTTTAATTTTCATACCATTTTTTAGCGCTCTTAATTGTTCCAGACTTTCTTGTTTTTCTATATCTGCTTGCTCTAGTTGAGTGATTTTATTTAGTGAATCTTTTTTATAACAATATATCCCAATATGAGCGTAGTAGTTTGCTTGTGATTTATTTCTTTCATATGGTATTGGACATCTGGAGAAATATAGCGCATTAAAATTATTGTCAAATACGCATTTTACGCAATTTGGATTGTTTATTTGTTCAGGTGATGTAATTTGTCTTACCAGTGTTGATATGTCTGCTTTTGAATCGTTTTGCAATGTATTGATTGCTAAATCAATTACTTCCGGTGTTATTTGAGGTTCATCCCCTTGTAGGTTTAAAATATAATCATACTCAGGGTGTCTGTTTAAAACTTCTGCTATTCTATCAGATCCGCATTTATGATTTTTGTCTGTCATTTCACATTTTCCGCCAAACTTTTCAACGGCTTCTTTTATTCTGATGTCATCAGTTGCTACAATTACTTCGTTTTGCAATTTTGATTTTTTTGCAGCTTCATATACATATTGAATTATAGGCTTGTCTTTAACTTTTAATAATGGTTTTGCAGGTAATCTTGTTGAACCGTATCTTGCAGGTATTATTATAGCTGTATTTTTCATTTCATCCTCTTAATTTTGTGCTTTAATAGTATTTAGCTCCTAGGGCTATCACTTTTTTTTGTACTTCTTCTATTAAATCTTTTTCTTCCGGTTCTGTTGATAAGAATTTTTCATATGCAACAAGCGCACTCTTTTCGTCTTTTATCTTTTCATATGCTTTTCCAAGCTGATAATATGCCATATAGTATCCAGGATCATATTCTATTGCTTTTTGTAAGTCGATTATTTGTGCTGCATTTCTGTTCATTGCATCATACACAAGCGCTCTATAATATAGCATTTGAGAGTTTTTGGGATAGTTTTTTAAGCCTTCATCTAATATGGAGCTTGCTTTTAGATATTCTTTTTTTTCATATTCATTATAGGCATTGTTTACAATTTGTGTAATTATTTTTTGATTTACAAAACCAAGTAATTTTATTGCTTTTTCATTTTCTTTATTTAAATTGACTGCTTTTATAAGATTAGCCTTAGCGGTTACAAAGCTATTTAATTCCATATATGTAAGACCTATATTGTAATATATGTCTGAATCTGTTGGGTTTAGCTTTTGTGCTTCTCTAAAATTTTGAAGTGCGCTTGTAGGTTCACCCATTAACTTATATGTGTTTCCAATGGCTGTATATATTGACGCATCCTTTGGAGTCATTTTAAGATAGTTATCTAGCGTTGCTTTGTATTCGTAGTATTTTTTAGGGTCTTTTGATATTGCTTTTTTGCGTTCTTGCTGAATAATTTTATCTTCTTTTTCAAGCTGCAGTTTTTCTTCTTGTTGTTTTTGTTTTTTTAGCTGCTCTTGTTTTTGTTTTTCCTTTTGAAGAGAGTCTTTTAGTTGTTTCTTTTCTTTTTCTGATAATTTATTGCTTTCAGTTTGTTTTTTTTGTGTTTTTGATATATCTTTTTTTTCTATAATTTTATTTTCTTCTTTTGGCGTGAGATTTTGTTTTTGGTTTTCAATAGCTTTTTTTTGTGCAAGTAGTTTTTCTTTTTCTGCTTCGTCAAGCTTTAGCGCAAACTTTTTGAAGTTTTTTGCACCTTTTTCATCATTCATTTCTTCCAAGAATTTCGCAAAATTTAAGCACTCTTGTTGGTTTACTTTATAGTTTTCTTTGTTTTTATATATTCTTTCAAGGATTTTATCTGGTGTATATTTTCTTTCATAGATTTTATATAGCCCATATATTGCTTGAGAAGAATTTGGAATTTTAGCTAGAACTTCATTAAATTCTTTTTCTGCGTTTAAAAGATTTCCTGTGTTTGCATAAGCTTTTGCTTTTGATATTTTTACCATTGTGTCGTTTGGATAATCTTTTAAAATATCATCATAAACGCTTATTGCTTCATTATCTTTGCAATCACAAAAATATAAATCTCCTAAATAATATTTTAAAAATATATCATTAGGGTTAATTTTGATTGCTTTTGTATAAGCAATATATGAATCATCTTTTTTGCCAAGTTTATTATAAATGTCTCCAAGTGCTTCATATAGATTGTTGGCGTCATATTTATCTTCGGGGGTTATTTTATTTAGTATAATGTATTCTATTTCTTTTAAGACTTTTTCGTCATTTGTTTTTTGTATTGTATGTTTTAGATATTCGATTCCAAGAATGTTTTTGTTTTCTTTTAGATATAACTTTGCTAGTTTGTATGACGATAAATAGTTGTCCGGATTGTATTGTAGTGATTGTTTATAATATGAGGCAGTTTTTTTGGGATTTTTAGCTGATTTAAAAGAGATATCTCCAAGAAGCATATAACAGAGGCTTGGCTCTATATTGTTTTCAATCAGGTCATTTAATTCATATATAGCACTGTTATACTTTTGTTCTTGTATGAGTCTTTCAACATCTTCAATTCTTGCTTGAGTTGAGTAGTCGATTTTATTTTGAGATATGTATCTTTCAAGTTTTTGTTTTGTTTTTTTGTATTGTGGGGAATTCTTATCTTTTAAAACTGAAAGTTCGGCTCTGATTAAATCATATTCATAGCTTTTTGGTGTTTGAGCAAAAGCGCTTAAACTTGTTGAAATCTGAAACAGTATAAATAATACAAAAAGTTTTTTTATATTGCACCCTCTTATATTTAAAAATTCTATCTCTAAGATTTTTCCCATAGGTATATTTTAATATAAAATTTTGTTAAATGAAATAAACTAACGACTATTGTTAAAAATTTTAATAGTTGCATTTTGATTGGATAAGTTTAATAATATTGTCTATGAAAAGAAAATTATTTTTATTAACAGGTATTGTTTTTTCTTTGTCTCTAGCTAATAGTCAAGTTTTTGCTAAGATGAGTTCGGAGTCTAATAAGCTATACAATAGTGCTATTGTTCATGAACAGGAAGGCAATTTAGAGCAAGCTTTATTTTATATTAAAAAAGCACTTAATTATTCTCCCGATGATGCTGTTTTAAATATTAAATTGGCTGGTATTTAT
Source organism: Candidatus Gastranaerophilales bacterium (assembly GCA_944324485.1). Lineage (GTDB taxonomy): Bacteria > Cyanobacteriota > Vampirovibrionia > Gastranaerophilales > Gastranaerophilaceae > RUG14156. The sequence goes on from CALUWM010000004.1 coordinate 11,421, forward strand.
AGCGCCATGGGTAAATATTCTGATGCTTTAAGTGCATACAATAAAGCGGTTATATTAAGACCTGAAGATGGTTTTTTGTATATAAGTATGGCAAATTTATATATGCAACTTTATGATTATAAAAATGCATTAGCTTCGTATGAAAAAGCGCAAAGTTTAATGCCTGATTATAAGTATAATTTTATAAATATTGCAAATGCAAAAAATTTGCTGGGTGATAATACTGGTGCAATATCTTCTTATGAACAATTTTTAGCTGTTTATCCTGAAAATCTTGAAGCACAGTCTGCAATTGCAAATATATATCTTGAAGAAAAGGACTATGATAGAGCCATAGATAAGTTTGCAGCAGCACTTAGGTCCAATCCTTCAGATTTTCGTGATTATTCAAATTATGGTCTAGCATTACTCAGAAAAGGTGATTATCCAAAAGCGGAGATTGCTTTTAAGAGTGCCGTTGGAATTAATAAAAATGATGCAATGAGTTTTGCTAATCTTGGCGTTGTGCAAATGAAACAAGATAAACTATCTGATGCGGAAAATTCTTTTAAAAGAGCTTTAGAGTTAGATAGCGAATTAAATGCTATACGATTTGATTATGCTGTTTTATTGGATAAAAATAATAAAATTGCTGATGCAGTCGAGCAATATAAATTATTCATAGAACATTACCCTGACAATTTAAGCGGTTATATAAATCTTGCAAATTTATATTCAAAAAATTCTGATTATAAAAATGCAATTAGTGTTCTTGAAAAAGCAAGAGAACTTAAGCCCGATGATAATTTTATTAAGTTTGAACTGGCAAGAATGTATCAAAATAATGCTGAATTCACTGATGCGCTTAAATATTATAATGATGTGCTTGCGGTTGATAAAAATAATTATCTGGCATATTACAATAAGGGTGTTATTCTATCTGAAACCGGAAATTATCAAGATGCCGATCTGATATATACTCAACTTTTAAAAGCAAATGAAGAAATGTTGTCTAAAAGTAATATTTCTTTGGAAGATATTAAAAGCGACAAGATTGATAATTCAATAAAGCAAGCTGAAAGTTTTTACAATAGTGGCGATTATAAGAAGGCTCGTTCTATATATTTGAAGTTAATCAATGACAACCCTGATGATTATCGTGTTTTAGTTGGACTTGCGGATACTTCATTATCGCTTGGTATGAATGAATTTGCAAAAGATTATTATGAAAAAGCTCTTGTTATTGATAATTCAAATCCGGATATTCTTTCACATTATGCTCAGGCGCTTTATCTTTTAAAGGACTACGAGACAGCTGATTCTGTTTTGGATAAAGCGATTGAATGTGATAATGATGATGATAAGTTGTATTACAATAAAGCCTTAATTGAATATGAGTTAAAGAAATATGATCTTGCATTGATTAATGTTAAAAAAGCTTCTGTACTAAAACCTTTGGTTGCAGATTATTTTTATCTTGAGGGTTTAATTTTAGAGGCAGATAATAATTCAAAAGATGCAATTTTTGCTTATGAAAAATTTATTGAATTAACAACAGATGATTTACTTAAATCTCAAGTTCAAACTAAAATTAAGTCTTTATATGATAGTTTAGTGCAATGAAAAAACTTTTATTATTAATTTTTTTATTTTCGTTTTTAATTAACCCTTCTTTTGCTTGGGGAAAAAAGCCAAAAAATTTATTGTATTTTGGTAATTCGATAGATGAAATTGAAAAATCAGTTATTGATAAGATTGAAACCAAAGATGTTTTTAAGGCCGGAAATAAGATTTATTTTCTTGCTTATATTCCGGAAGGCTTTAAGTCTGATTATATTAAATATCAAATTGTTAAACAAGATGATAATGCCCATGTAGCAGGTTATACACGTATTAGAAATATTACTTGCAGAATAAAAAATAAAAATTATTATTCGGATTATTTCATTATATATGAGACAGGTAAATATTACCTTCAAGTGTTTGACATTCAAAATCTCCATCAGTGGCTTGTTATTGGAGGATTTAAAATTGTTGAATAAAATAAAAATTTTTTTTGAAGATTTTGTTTTAAAAATGTACAATAAATTATTTTCTTCAAAATATGTAATTAAGGGAAAGTGCAAGAAATGCGGTAAGTGTTGCAGGAATATTTTATTTTCAACAAAAGATGGTTATGTTAAGTCCGAAGATGTTTTTAAAAAAATGCAAAAGAAATACAGATATTATAGAAATTTCCGTATTTCGGGTGTTATTAAGGATAAAATGGAATTTCAAAATGGCGCTTTAACTTTTGAATGTAAGTTTATATCTAAAAATAATAAGTGCTTAATTTATCCCATTCGTCCTATTTTTTGTAGAGATTATCCAAATATCAACTCTGACCTTATATATAATGGTGTTGAAATGTTAGATGATTGCGGTTTTTATTTTGATGTAGATAAAAAATTCTCTAGTTACTTAAAATAATTATTCATATTTTATTCCGGCTTCTTTAAATCTTTTAAATACTTCTTGAAGTCTTAATATTGGCTGCACTAGAGATACTCTAAATCTGTCATCGCTCATTGCGCCAAAGGCACTTCCCGGAGTTATTAAGACCCCTGTTTTTTCTAGAACATATTTACAAAAATCCATGGAGCTTTTAAATGTTGATGGTATTTTAATCCAAAAATACATCGTAGCATCACTTCTTGGCGCATAAAAACCAAGTTCGTTAAACCCTTGTGCTACAATTTCTCTTCTTGCGTCATATTTATCCATGATTGACTTAACATATTCTTGTGGCATCGTTAATGCAGCTATGCAAGCATCTTGTACAATGGTTGACGTTCCGTAATCTATGTTTGATTTCATTGCATATAAATTTTGAATAAAATCTTTTTTGCCTACTGCAAATCCACATCGCCAGCCTGCCATATTAAATGTTTTGGTAAAAGAGTGAAATTCTATTGCTATATCTTTTGCACCGTCAATGTTAAAAATAGAATAAGGGCGATAATTAGAGAAGCAAACTTCGCCGTATGCCAAGTCTGAAACTAATAAAATATTGTTTTCTTTGCAAAAAGCTACTATATCCCTTAAAAAGCTTTTTGGCGCCACTGCTCCTGTTGGATTATTCGGGTAGTTTATGAAAAACATTTTTGCTTGTTTTGCAATGTCTGTTGGAATTTCATTGAGATCTATTAAAAACCTGTTTTCTTCTTTCAACTTAACAAAAAAAGGTTTTCCTCCTGCAATTAGTGTTCCTCTGCATAATACCGGATAATACGGGTCGGGAATTATGTTGATGTCATTTTCATCAGTGTATGCCATTGCAATATTTGCAAGTCCCTCTTTTTCTCCAATCAAGGTTTGAACTTCACTATCAGGATCTATATCTACATAGTATCTTTTTTTCATCCAATCTGATATCGCCTTTCTTAGCTCCGGTTTACCCCTAAAATTTGGATATCCATGATTGATTGGATTTTGTATAGCTTCAAGTGCTACTTTTACAACCGGATCCGGAGTTGCTCCATCAGGATTTCCGATTGATATATCTATTACATCAACTCCGTTTTTTATTGCTTTTTGTTTGAGTTCAGCAAGTTCTGCAAATATATATTTAGGTAGATTTAAAATTCTTTTTGATGGCCTTATATCTATTTTTTGAGTGTCTGTATTCATTTTATCCTCTTTTTCTTTAATTAAAACAAAAAAATAAGCCTCGAATATCGAGGCTTATTGAGTGTTCTTTAAAAAACTTATGCTTGTGCCTCGTCAGCAGAAGTTTCCGCTTCTTGCGCGGCTTGTGCTTGGGCAGCTTTTTCTTGTTCTAATTTTGCTTGTGCTTTTTTAGAAAGTTTTTTGGTTTCAACTTTTTTGTAGTTTAAGCTTCCGTCTTCATTAGCATTTTTAATTAAATACATAACTGTTTCAGTTGCTTGAGCACCTTGAGCCAATCTTTCATTTGCTCTTTTAGTGTTTAATTTCATTTCCTTAGTTTTTGGATTATAGTATCCAAGTTCTTCTATTGGAGCACCTTCTCTTTTTGAACGGCTGTCGATTACAATAATTCTGTAACTTGGATTTTTCTTATAGCCTAATCTTTTAAGTCTTATTTTAACCACTTTATTAAATTCCTTTTTTGTGTACTGTCTTAATTCTATCAAACTATAAACATATTTATTTTGCAAGTATAAAGAAAATATATTTGTTAATTTTTTTAATAAAGCTTACTTAATTTAAAATCAATGTTATTCTTTTATTATGATTAAAGAAGCTTTAGAGAAATTACTAAACGGTTATAATTTAACTCCTACGGATATAAAAGAAGTTTTTGATGAAATTGTTTCGGGTTTAGCCGATGAGATACTAGTTTCTTCTTTTTTGACCGCTTTAAAATTAAAAGGTGAATCAACAGATGAAATATCTGCTGCAATATCGTCATGCAGGGAATCTTTTAGAACACTTAATTCTAATTTTTTAAAAGATGAACTGTTTGAAAATGTCGTATTTGGGAATCGTGATGGTCTTTTAGATATTTCTTTTGCGGTTGATATTGTGTTATCTGCTTCAGACTTAAAGGTTTTTAAATATTCGCTTGCTTCTGATTATAATATCAATCAGTCTTTTCAGACGTTCAATCTTATAAATAATGGCAATTTTGATTATAGTGAATCTGTTTTTGAAAGAACCGGATTTATTTATTTTCTTTTTCCTTCTTGTGAAAACTATGTTAAATACACAAAAAATATTTCAAGAGCTTTATGTTTTAGTAATTTATTAAATATTACAGATAAAATGTTAAGTCCTTTGGGAGCAAAAAATCAAGTTATCGGTTTAGTTGAAAAAGATTTGGTTGAGAAATATGCTGATATTTGTCTTAAATTAAATAATCATAATACTTTGGCTTTATCTGGAGTTAATGGTTTTCCTTTTGCATCAATTGAAGGAGAAACTTTTGTAGCAGAAGCTTGGAAGAATAAAATTTTTACATATATTATTACTCCTGAATTGGTCGGATTAAAAGCTGCTTCATTTGATGAAATTAAATGTGAAAATTCTGCTCATGGCCTTGAAATTATTAAAAATGTTTTTGAAAATAAAATTAAAAATGCGCCGTATGATATAATAGTATTAAATTCTGCACTTTCTTTATATATAACAAAGAAGGCTGATTCTATTATGGATGGAATTTTGCTTGCAAAAAAAATAATTGATTCTAACCTTGCAAGGGAAAAGTTGGAACAATTAATAAAAATATACTAATAATTTACGATTGTAAAAATGCTGTATTGTAACTATAATTTTTTCACTATGAGAGCTTTAAAGATAACGTTTTTAATTTTTTCTTTTGTTTTTACTTCTTGTTTTGCAAACGTGGAGCAACAAGAGGAATATAAAAACGATTATTTGTATTCAGATGCTTATTTTGATTATTTAATAGAGTGTGCTTCTCTTGAAAAACAAGCCCAAGACGAAAAAGAAAAAGAATTGAAAAAAACAAATTCAGAAAATAACCAGTCAGATGATGAAATTATTGTTTCAGGCGATGATAATGATGAATTAAATCAAAGTGAAATAAAGCAAGATGAAATTATCATCTCTGATAGCACTCCTTTTAAACTTCGTATAGAAAATTTTTCTTCTCCAAAAAAATACGGAGAAACATTCAAGAAAGTTGATTCTAAAACGATTATTCCTGTAAATGATAAATTTAGCTTTATTCAAAATATGACTCAGGTTAGAAACAAATACAACAGTAATGACTATAAAATTCTTGCCGGAGCTGAGTTTACTCCTTGTAAATTCTTTTCTTTGGCTTCTGGGCTAGAGGCAAATTATAGAGATATAGACCAAATACCTACTTCGAGAAAGTTATATATTACCCCAAGCTTGTTTTTAGGAGATAAAATTTCTTTGAGTTTTTACAATAAAATAGATACAAACACCCATTCAACCGATCATGATATAGGTTTAAATGTTTCGCCATTTAAATCAAAGTTTATGGATTTTGGTATTTATGCCGGACTAACAAGAAACACATCCGGCTCAAATAGCCAGAGTGCCTTGTTTAAAACTAATTTCTACTTTTTTTAGTTATTTGTTTAAATAATTTTTATTGTATTCTGCAAGCATTTCAAGGCTTGTCATAAGAGCTTGATTTGTGTTGTCATATCCGCTTGATCCGCTGCTTTGTGCTTGTATATTTGCAAGTTCCAAACTAAGTCCTTTTAGTTCTTTTAGTGCATTTATATTGTTTTGGTTTGATTTTAAAAGTTGTTCAAGTTTTCCTTCTATTGCAATGAGCAGTGTGTTAAAATTTGTACCTTCTTTTACTTCTATTCCAAGCTTTTGTGCTAAACTTTTTGCTTTTTCAAATAAATCACTTTTTTGTTCATTTTTTGAAAACAAATTGTTATCTTGTTTTTGATTATTTGCTTCTTGTGCCGCAATAAGCCTTTTGGCTTCGCTTTCTGTTGTATTTGCGTTGAATGGAATTTTTAGCTCCAAAAGCTTTTCTTTTGTTTCTTGGGTCAATTTTTGATTATATGCCCCATAAGAATTCATCAAATTGTAATTTACTGAACTGATACCCATAATAACTTTTCCTTAATGTTTTTCCTTTAAAAAGCAAAATATTAGTTAGCTTTTCCTTCCAATTTTTATTTCGGCAATTAAGGGAAAAAATATTAGGTTTTTTTGATTTTTTGTAATAATTCTTTACAAATTTTTAAATATTAAAAATACATAATCGCTATCCATTGAGTTGAGTGCATTTTGTATGTTTTTTTGTAAGGAATCTATTTTATAGTATTCATTATCTATTTTTTTATATTGTGCAATTTCTTTTAAATAAAAATTATCTGTAAGTATATCTATCAAGTTGTATAACGTTTTTGATTTCATTGCATCATATAGTATTTTTGTTTTATTTTGCGGAATATTTATGTTTTCAAATTTTATTTTCCTGAGTGAAGTTGAATATTCAGTGTTATTAGCACATTTTGTTATTGCCGCATTTGAGATTGGTCTTGAATTTGATTTATCAATAATTAGAATTATGTTATTTGAGTAATTACCTTTTTTATCATAATTTTCTATAAAAAGCTTTGTTATATATTCGTTTGGTAATTTTTCAACTAAGTAATATTGCATTAAAAAGTGAATATTGTTTTTATTAATTGTTTTTGCTTTTTTACTGATTATATTTTTAATTATTTTCTTTTTATTTTTTCCTTTTAACATTTCATAATCGAGATCCATAAAAGACATATTTTTGAAATAATATTTCCCATATGTTCCAAGGTAGGGCATTATTATGAAATTATCAGATGTTATGTTGTAATCTTTTATAAAAGCTTTTATGCATCCAATTGTGGGGTAATTTTTTTTAATGGTTATATTGAATGAGCTTATTTCAGGATTTATAATTTGTATCCCTATAATACAAAAGATAATTATTAGTCTTATAAAATTATCTTTTATTTTAAATATTCCATAAAATGTCGATATTAAAATAGTTAGGTATAAAGCTAAGAAATATAGTGGTGATGTATCGATTGTTTCATACAACATAGCAATTAGCATAAATGAGGAATTTAGAAGTGCTATTATAATGACAATTTTCAAAACGGGATTTTGTTTGAAAGTTTTAAATGTAAAAAATATTGCCGTAAATATTGGAAAAATTGAGCCAAATAAAAGTGAAGTTAATATTTTTAAGGTGTTTATTTCGCTTAAATTTTGGTTTAAAAGATAGCTATATATCATTCCAAGTGTGCTTTTGTTTTGCATATTAAATGATTCAAAACTTAAATATGGACTAAGAAATTCATTAACAGTTAAATAAATTGAGTTAAAATTTAAGCCAACTCCCGTGTATGTTTCAGGAATTAAAAGTTTGCTCCACCTTATATATTGAATTATGAGTATCGGTAAAATTATTAAAAAAGCAACTGAGGATTGAATTAAAAGTTTTATGATTTCATCTTTTTTCTTTTTTGTTAAATACAATATTATAATTTCTGATGCCACAAGTAAAAAGCCGAGTGAGTCAGCTAGAATACATATTATGTTTGCTATTGATAGCTTTTTTAGATTTTTTCTATTAGGTTTGTATAAATAGTCAATAATGCTGTTAATAATAATTGTATATGTTAAAAGAGTTGTACAGTATGGTGCTATTAAGTTTGTATAGTATATAAAAAAATGTGAAACTGAAAGAAATATTCCAAGAAAAAGACCCAAACACAGCCTTTTTTTGCCTTTTAGAATTTTTTTTGAAATTTCCATTAATAGAAAGATTGTCGTTAGTGAAATAATGGAATTAAAAATTCTTATAGCTATTTCGTTTTTGAACAATGTTTGAATAAAATGAATAATTAAATAGTAAAAAGGTAAAAAATAAGAATTTATTGCTGATTCTTTTATTATTTGGAATGGAAAAGACAAGTTTGAAATTGCAAGTGTTTTAAATTCTATTTCATATATCCCTGAATTGGATGTTATGTTGCAAGTTCTAACTATGATGAAAATTAAAAAAACTAATATGTATAAAAATAAATTAGTACTATTAACTTTTTTCATAAGTTAAGTATATCTTATTTGGATTAAAAAAGGCAAATCAAGAAGCTCGTTTTAATATTTGTATTGCTTTATTATCTGCGTCTTGCCAAATTGAATTACCAATGCTTTCACCTGAATAAACCGTAATTGTATCGTAGTCTTTATCGTTATCAAGAACTAAGAGATAATAATCTTCAAGCCAAGGGTTTTTATATACTTTCGAATTTTCGCCTTCGCCTATTTCGCCTCTTTTAATTACACCTTTTGCCACCCACTCCATATCTTTAAACATATCAATAGCATCTTTTGGGTTTAGTATCTTTTTTATTTCATCCGGAAGTGTATTGTATTTTTTTATATATCTTACATTTGAGCTAAATGAGATAGTGTCTGACTTTAACGGTTTAATAAAATCGTTTTTGTTATTTTCTCTCATATTATTGCAATTTAGCACCCCAAACGTGCTAAAAATGCCGATTGGTGGTATTCTCATACTCTTTTCTCTTTTCTAACAACACTTATACTTTCTATTATTATTTTATCAGAATTTGTATAAAAAATCTATAATATTTTTAAAGTATTACAAAACTAAATATCGTATAAAATACACTTGTAGCTTATTTTTTGGTTTGTTTATTGCGCTTGTTTCTGTTTTAATATAGATATGAAAATATTGCATTTAGCAGACTTGCATCTTGGAAAAAAGATTAATGATTTTTCGTTAATTTCTGATCAAAAATATGTTTTAAATCAAGCAATTGAGCTTATTATTTCTGACAATATATCTGTTGTTTTGATTTCCGGTGATGTTTTTGATAGATCTGTTCCTTCTTCAGAGGCGTTGGATTTATTTGGTGATTTTTTGTTAAATTTAAAGAAGATGGGTGTAAAATGTTTTATTATCTCAGGCAATCATGATAATTCTGAAAGGTTATCTTACTTATCTGATTTGATAAAAAGTTCTAATATTTTTATATCCAAGTGTTTTTCCGGTGATATTGAAGTTTATAATCTTGATGATGGTATTAATATCTATTTAATGCCATATTTGTATCCTGCAATAATAAGAAAGTTTTATTCGGACATAAAAGTTTCTGATTATAACGGTGCAATTAAAAAAGTGATAGATAATACAAAAGTAGATTCTAAAAAGATAAATATAATTCTTGCCCATCAATTTGTTGTGTCTGAAAATATTGTTTTTTCTGATAGTGAGCAACTAAGTATTGGTGGTGTTGATGCAATTAGTCCAAACGTATTTGAAAAATTTGACTATGTTGCACTTGGTCATCTGCATTGCCCTCAAAAGGTTTCATACGATAAAGTCAGGTACGGCGGTTCTATTTTAAAATATTCTTTTAGTGAAATAAATCAAAGAAAGCTTTTTACTGTTTTAGATGTAAAAAACAAAGATGAAATATTGTTTGAATTTCATGATATAAAATTTTTACATGAACTTAAGATATACAAAGGTTATATCGAGGATTTTTTAAAAGAAGATTTTTATTTAAAAATTAACACTGATGATTATATACAATTTGTGTTATTTGATGATTATGTTGTTGATGCAAAAAAGAAGCTTCAAGCGATTTATCCTAATATATTGTCTTTGGAATTTGATAATCAATTTACAAGGAGTTTGGACAATTTTTCTAATTCGTTTGCAGGAAAAAATAAATCAGTTGCCGAGCATTTTCTTGATTTTTATAATATGCAATATGGCGAAGATATTGATGATATAAAAAAAGAGATTGTGTTAAATATTTCAAATAATTTAAAGGAGGTTTATTGATGCGTCCTTTAAAACTAACCATTCAGGCATTTGGTCCTTTTTTAAAAAAAGTGGTTATTCCTTTTGAAAATCTTGAAAAGAATTCTATATATTTAATTACCGGACCAACTGGCTCAGGTAAAACAACAATTTTTGATGCTATTTGTTTTGCTTTGTTTAATCAATCGTCTGGTTCTATTAGAGGTACAAATTCTTTAAGAAGTCATTTTGCTGAAGATAAATGCGAAAGTTTTGTTGAATTAATATTTGAACATAAAGGTGAAATATATACAGTTATTCGAACACCAAGTTATGAAAGAAGCAAATTAAAAGGAAACGGTAAGATTGTTGTTAATTCAAAGGCGCAATTGACTTTGCCGAATTCGAAATTAATCCTTGGAGTTAAAGAAGTTGATTCATATATAGAAAATTTGCTTGGAATTAACGCTTCTCAATTTGGACAGATTGCTCTTCTTGCACAAGGTGAGTTTTTAAAAATTTTGAATTCTGATACTCAAAAAAGAGGCGAAATTTTTAGAAATATATTTAAAACCAAGATTTATTCTGATTTTTCTTTAAAGATTAAGGATAAATTTGATAATTTAAAAGTTAAACACTTGGAACTAAAAAAGTCTTTTTTGCAGTATATTTCTCAAATAAATTCAGAAAATCAAAAAACTAATTTGTATATAAAAAATTATCTTGAAAACGAATGTTTGTATAATGTTGATGAGTTTATTTCACTTTTTTGGGATGAGATTAAAAAAATTAAAACTGAAATTGGTAATTTAGAACTTTCTATTGGAAAATTGAATAATGAAATTAAAGATAATGATTTAATTATCGGTAAAATTAACGAAAAAAATACATTAAAAAAAGATATAGATAATTATAATTCTCAATTATTGGTTTTAAAGGATAATTTTTCAGTTGTTGAATGCAAGTATAACAATCTTTCAACAAAGAAAAGAATGCTTGATGAGCTGAAAATTAAAATAGAAAAATCTGACAACTTATTAAAAAAAATTAATACATATTACGAGTACAAAAATGAATTTGAAAACTTGAATATTAAAAAGAAAAATATCGAAGGAGATATATTTAAAATTAAATTTGAATATAGTAAGTATTCTTATTTCTATTATATATCTTTAAAAGATAACTTAGAAGAAAAGCAAAAAGAGTTTATTTCTCTTCAGGATAACTATAATGAGTGCAATTTTAAATATATTGAACTTAATAATAAATTTTTATCTATGCAAGCTGGTGTGCTGGCTTCAAATTTAAAAGAAGGCTCTCCTTGTCCTGTTTGCGGTTCTAAGAAACATCCTAATTTGGCAAAATTGGATGAAGGTGTTTCTTTGGATATTGTTGAAAGTGCAAAAAAAGAAATCGATAAAATTAATGCGGATTTAACAAATTTATCCCTTGATTGTTCTTTAGTTAAGGCTGATGTTGAAATGGCATTAGATTATTTTAATAAACTTTTAAGCCGTTTTTTAATTGTTGATTTTGATTATGTTAATGAAAATATTAAAAAAATAAACAAGGATGATTTTAATAGTGAAATATTGATTTTTGAGAAAAATTTAGCTGACAAGGATAAGCTGCTTACTGAAATTAATAGTAAAATTGCTGCCGTTGAATCTGCTATTGAAATTTTTTTAAAGGATTTTGATGGCCTTGATATTCAAGAAGCTAAAAGTGAATATATTGAACTAAAGAAAAAAGCAAACAATCTCGAAGATGAAATATTGAGTGTTGAAAAAGAATTTTTTGCTTCCCGTCAAGTGGTAAGTGATATAACTTCTAAATTGGAGATTTTAAATAATAATTTTTTAAAATTAGATTGTCCGATTATGGATGTAAATGAAATTATAAATAAGAATGAAAAACTTTTATCTGATAGAGATATCTTATGTAAACAGCTGAAGACTTTGGAATATTCTTATAATTTAAATAAAGAATTGTGTTCTCGTTTGAAATCTGTTTATGCTGAATTTGAACAGGTTGATAAAAGTTTTTCCCATTATAAAGCCTTGTCAGATTTAGCTTGTGGTTCAATCACCGGAAAAGCAAGAATTGCTTTCGAACAATATATTCAGGGATATTATCTTGATTTGATAATTTTTGAAGCAAACAAAAGGTTAAAAGTCTTATCGAAAAATCAATTTCAACTTTTAAGAAAAAAAGATTCATTTTCCGGTTTATCAAAAACAGGTTTAGATTTAGAGGTCATGGATTTTCATACATTTAAAACCCGATCTACAAAGACTTTGTCTGGAGGTGAATCTTTTAAAGCGGCATTATGTTTGGCTTTGGGTTTATCAGATATTGTAAGTTCTTTTTCCGGTTCAGTAAGTATTGATTCACTTTTTATTGATGAAGGTTTTGGTACTTTGGATGCTGAATCATTGGAACTTTCTATGCGTGTGATTTCGACTTTGAGTGAAACAGGTAGATTGATTGGGGTAATTTCTCATGTTGAAGATTTAAAATATAGAATTGAAAATAAAATCACTGTTCTTAAAAGTGATTCAGGTTCAAGCGTTGAAATTAATTTTTAATTTTATGTTAAAATTTTATTGAAAATTTAAAAGAGGTATATATGAATAATATTAGGAATTTAACTGATGATTTATATTATATTGGCGTTAGCGATCGAAAAATAGCTCTTTTTGAGAATGTTTATCCTGTTAAAGACGGAATGAGCTATAATTCATATTTTTTAAATGATGATAAAACGGTTTTATTTGATACGGTTGATAAATCATGTTCGGGTCAGTTTTTTGATAATTTGGATGCTGTTTTAAATTCAAGAACCTTGGATTATTTGGTAATAAATCATCTTGAGCCTGATCATAGTGCATTAATAAAGGACGTTATTCAAAAATTTCCTAATTTAAAAATTGTATGTAATCAAAAAGCTAAGCAAATGTTGTATCAGTTTTTTGAATTTGAAAATGATATAGAAGATAATTTTCATATAGTTAAAGAAGGCGATTCGATTGTTGTTGGTAAGCACACTTTGACTTTTTATATGGCTCCTATGGTTCATTGGCCAGAAGCTATGGTAACTTATGATTCATTTAATAAAACTTTATTTTCAGCTGATGCGTTTGGTTCATTTGGTGCTATAAATGGTAATATTTTTGATTTAGAGGTCGATTTCATTGAAAGAGTAAGTGAGTATAGAAGATATTATTCTAATATAGTCGGCAAATATGGTATGCAAGTAAATATGCTTTTAAACAAAGCAAAAAATCTTGATATTAAAATGATTTGTCCTTTGCATGGTCTTGTAATTAAGGATAATATTGGATTATTGTTAAATAAATATGAGCTTTGGGCAAATTACACTCCTGAACGAGATTCGGTTTTAATATTGTATGCGAGCGTATATGGTGGTACGCAAAATGCTGTTGAAATTTTAGCTGGTGAGCTTTCAAAATTAGGCGTTAAAAATATAAAAATGCATGATGTTTCACACATAAATAGTTCTTTTGTTATTTCTGATATTTTTGAATATTCGAAAATTGTTTTTGCGTCAACAACGTATAATAATTCAATTTTTGTGAAAATGGAAAATATAATAAATGATGTCATTCATCATAATATTCAAAACAGAAAAATTGCTATAATTGAAAATGGAAGCTGGGCATGTTGTTGCGGTGATTTAATAAGAGATTCATTATCTAAATTAAAAAATATTACTTTTATTGAAGGAAAGATTAATATTAAATCTTCTCTTAAAAAATCCCAAAAAGAGGACATTGAGAATTTAGCAAAAGAATTAGTATAAAAAAGCGGTTAATTTAACCGCTTTTTTTATTATACATTTTGAACAACTTTTTTTCTTGAAACCTTTGATATCCCTGTTCTTGGAAGAGGATCTTTGGTTATTATTATATTGTTTGGTCTTTTGTATGATGATAATTCAAGAGAGAGTCTTTTTACTTCTGCTCTTATTGCTTTTTCTAAGTCTTCATCATTATATTTTTCAATTGCTTCTTTTGTGGGGTGTATTTTTGCAATTATTTCTTCTGTCCCTTGTTTTGAACCTGTTTTAATAACTTCAGAGTACACAATTAATTCTTCAATTAAAGGGCTTTTTATTAATACTGCCTCTACTTCTTCTGGAAATACTTTTTTACCTCCAGATAGGACAATCATGTTTTTGATTCTTCCTGTGATATATACATATCCATTGGAGTCTATTTTTGCTATATCTCCTGTTTTAAGCCAACCATCTTCGCAAAAGGCTTCACGTGTTAATTCTGGTTTATTGTAGTAGCCCTTCATTATATTTTCGCCCATGATTTGTAATTCGTGTGTTTTTGAGTCAACTCTTACCTTGACTCCGTATATGGGTCGTCCTACCGAGCCTAGTTTGCGGTGTTTCTCTGTGTTCATTGTTATAATTGGGCTTGCTTCTGATAGTCCGTATGCTTCATATATTCTTATTCCTATTGTTTCGAAAAACTTGGCAACATTAATATCAAGGGGTGCTCCTCCTGACATAAAGCCTTTGAATTTTCCGCCAAATTTTAGATTTAGTTCCCTGAATAATATTTTTGAAAGTGCTTTGTTGTTTATAATTTTGGCTATTGCATATTTAAAATTATAGAAAGCTTTTTTAAATGGTCCATATTGTTTTATTTCTGTTTCTATTGTGGTTTTCATTAATTTTAAAAATGCAGGTACTGCAACCATGAATGTTATTTTCTTTTCTCTCATAATTGGAAATATGTCTTTTGGTTTAAGGCTGTTTGAATAATATATTGACGCACCTTTGTTTAAAAATGACATAAATCCGACAGATATTTCAAAAAGGTGATTCATAGGAAGTATAGATAACATTGCATCATTTCTATCAAAGCTAAAACATTTTCCCACTGCTAAAACTTGAGATAGCATGTTGCGATATGTTATCTCTACTCCTTTTGGATTTCCTGTTGTTCCGGAGGTATATACAATTAATGCTGTTTTATCGGGGTTTCTATGTCTCCATTTTTTATCAGGCATATCTTCAAGAGAATGAAGATTTATATGTTCTTGATTTGTTCTTTTTCCGTCAATTATGATGATGTGTTCAATTGATGGAACTAAATCTTTTAATTTTAGTGCATCTTCGTAATGTGCACTTGAAACAAGGATAACTTTTGGTTCGCAATCGCTTAATATGTGTGTTAATTCATGGATTGTTAATTTAATATCCAGTGGAACACTTGTTGCCCCTGATAGAACGGAAGCAAATAAAGTAGCTCCTAATTCCGGCATTGATTCTGATAATATTGCTACTTTATCGCCTTTATTTATGCCTATATCAATTAAGTAACTTGCTAATTTTCTTGAAAGTATGCTTAAACCTTTAAAAGTTATCTCGCTCCAGCCAAGATTCGATCTTATGCCAAGAGCAACATGATCTTCTAGTTCTTTTGTTCTTTTTTCTATAAACGTTAAGATGTTTGTATCCATAAGTTATTAACGCTCCCCATAATTGTAATAAGAATATTATATATTATTTTTTGAAAAATAGTCTAATTATTTGTAAATTTATGTTTACTTTAGTGTTATAATTTTTTTAAATTAAAGGAGATTATAGATGATTGAAATGAGAGTAATGGGTATAGCGCTTGACACAAGGACAGGTTCACCCATTGTTGTACTTAATGATATTGATAATAGAAAAGCTCTGCCTATTTGGATAGGTTCTGCAGAAGCAAGTGCAATTATAAGAAAGATTGAAAACATACCTTCGTCTCGTCCTATGACGCACGATTTATTTATAGACATTGCTAAGCAATCTGAATTTTTAATAACCAAAGTAGAAATAAACAACGTTGACGACCAGACATATTTTTCAACTGTTTATATGTACAACAACAAATTACAAAAAGAAATTCAAATTGATTCTAGACCTTCTGACGCTATTGCGATTGCATTAAGAGCAGATGTGCCTATTTATGTTACTTCTAATGTGTTAGCTGTCGGTGCAATTTCAACAGATGTTGAAAAAGATGAAGAAGAGGCTAGAGAGTTTAAGGATTTTATAAAAGATATTAAACCTTCTGACTTTGAAAAGCTACTCAAAAAGAATTTTGAATCGGATCAGTAAGTTCCATTTGTTTTTGTCGAATGTGATTTTTGATTTTAAATTTCTTTTTTTAATTTGGTTTAATCCGATTGAATAAAAAGTTGTATAATTTTTGTTTTCCATGGTATTTTATTAATGAAGGATTTTAAAAAGGCAAGATTATGGAAAAAGTAACAAAAGATATGGGAATAATGGATATAGTTACAGCTCATCCGGAGACTTTGGAAGTTTTTGCACAATATGGCATGGGCTGTATTGGTTGCGCTGCTGCCCATTTTGAAAATTTGGAAGCAGGCGCAAAAGTTCATGGTATTGACCCTGATGAAATGGTAAATGCTATGAATGCAATTATTGAACAAAAGGCTGGACAATAAAAATATTTTATTGTATTATTATTTCACGCATTGATTGCGCTTGGTTTTGCCCTGGTGGTGGAATCGGTAGACACGTCGGACTTAAAATCCGATGAGGCTAATAACTTCGTGCCAGTTCAAGTCTGGCCCAGGGCACCATTTAACTCTCCTTTTGGAGAGTTTTTTATTGCAATTTTTTTGTTTTACATGCGATTTTTTTTGTTATGCACAAATATAAAAAATGTGATAATTTGTGTTAAGAAATGTTAAATTAATTATGTCTGATTAATAATAATGTTCAGTATGTTTAATAAAATAATTAATAAAAAATTACTTCTAAACTAAATAATGTAAGACAAACACTAAAAAAAATGATAATATAACAAAGCAAGTGTTCAAGTTAATATTTTAAGAATATAAATATGATTGTAAAAAATAAATTTCGTTAAAAAGTTAGTCGTTACATAAGTTAAAAATTAGCAACAAAAAAGTCATTTTATTAAGTCAGAAATTTTTTATTAATATATAGGTAATAGTGTGTAAATGTTATTGGAGGAAATCAATGACAATTAGTGTGAACAATCGAAAAAAGACAGCTAAGAAATCTTTTGAGGAATTGGTTAAGGATTTAAAAACTTCAAATTCTGAAAAAGTCCGTTATAACGCTGCAAGAATTCTTGGCGAAATGGGAGATTTCTCTGCAGTTAATCCCCTAATCGATGTTCTTAAAAACGATAAAAATGGCTCTGTACGTTTGTATGCAGCTCGTGCTTTAGGTGAGCTTGGCGATACAAATGCAACAGTTCCTTTAATTGAATCATTAAGATTAGATAGAAATGTTGACGTAAGAGTTCGTGCAGCACGTGCTTTAGGACGTCTTGGTGGTGAGATAGTTGTTGAACCATTAGTTGAGGCTCTTAATGATGAAAATCCACAAGTATGTATTACTGCAACTGAAGCTTTAATTGAAATTGGTGATGTTGCTACTGATGCTTTAATTGAGTCATTGGATCATGAAAAAGTTAATGTACGTTGCGATGCTACTCGTGCATTGGGTGAAATCGGAAATCCTAAATGTGTAGATAAAATTATTGGAATGTTAAATGATGAGTGGGTTAATGTTCGAATTTATGCAGTAACTTCACTTGGTAAATTAAATGACAAAAAAGCTGTCCCTGCCTTAATTGAAGTGATGAAAAATGAAAAAGAAAATGATCTTGTAAGAGCTGGTGCTGCAGCAGCACTTGGTGTTTTAAGAGATCAAAGAGCATTACTTCCTTTAAGAGAACTAATCATTAACGCTGAAGAATTAGGTGAGCTTGAAGATACAGCTTTAAAATCATTTAAGAAAATTATGGCTGCAAATTGGGAAGCAATGCAAGGTGCTCAAAACGTTAAAAAACCAAGCTTCTTTTAAGGAATATAGATTATAAAAATGCTCCCTAAGTAGGGAGCATTTTTTATTTATTAAATTCTGTTGTGCCAAACTCCGCCTTGTCTATCAATTATTGCATCATAAAATGACCATAATCTAAAGACTCCAGTTAGTCCCAATACCGCATGTGTTACGTTTTTTTCTGTTGATTGTCCGTTAATTGCTTGTCCAATTCCTGGCCAAATTAAAAGTGAACATATTGATGCACCGACACTTCTTCCTGAAATCTGTCCATCTGTGCCATGTGTACCTGCGGCATAGCTTGCAGGAAATGCGGCCAGTATTAATAATGTAGTTAAAATAGCTATTTTCTTTTTCATACTTCCTCCTTTTAACTTAGTATATAATTTATCAGACTTCTTATCATAACTCCTGTCGGACCGGATAAAGTTTCTTTGTTTGATTTTTCTAAATAAGCTGTTCCTGCAATATCTAAGTGCATCCATGCTTTTGATTTTGTAAAATTTGATAAAAACCATGCAGCAGTTGATGTTCCGGCGTTTCTTCCGCCAGTGTTTTTGAAATCTGCTATTTCTGATTTAAGATTGTCTTTAAGTTCGTCAATTATTGGCATTTGCCAAACATTTTCGCAATATTTTTCAGATATTTCTTTAAAATTATTAATTTGATTTTGATTATTTCCCATAATACCTGTTATATTATTACCAAGTGCAACGATTACAGCTCCGGTTAATGTCGCGATGTCAATAACTTCATCAACGTTTAGTTTGTCTGCATAACATAGTGCATCTGCTAGTGTAATTCTGCCTTCAGCGTCTGTGTTATCAACTTCTATTGTTTTTCCGTTCATTGCTGTTAGTATATCGCCTTGTTTGTATGCAGACCCTGATGTCATATTTTCGCAAAGTGCTGATATAACATGGACTTCGACATCAGGTTGTAATTTAGCTATTGCTTGAATTATACCAAGTACGCTTGCTGCACCTGTCATATCTGATTTCATTGTTAGCATAGAGGTTGCCGGTTTTATATTCATTCCTCCGGCATCAAATGTTATTCCTTTTCCAATTAGTGCTATTTTTTTTCTTGGAGTATTGTTAGGTTTATATGTTAAATGTATAAACATCGGTTCGTTTACACTGCCTTGCCCTACCGCAAGAAAAGCATTCATGTTTAATTCTTTTATTTGATGTTTGTTGTATATTTTTGCTTCAAGCTTATGTTCTTTTGCAATTTCTTCTGCCAGATTTGCAATGTACAATGGGGTTGCTATTTGTGCTGATTCGTTTACTAAGTCTTTTGCAAACTTCATTGCAAATGAAACAAAAGCGCCTTTTTCCGTTCCTTTTTCAATTTCAAGATTATTATTTAAATTTAATAGTTCCAGAGTTTCAACTTTGTTTTTATCTTTAATATATTTATCGAATTGGTATAGTCCTATTCTTGCTCCTGAAACAGTTATTTGTGCTATATCTTCTTGGTTAAAATTGGCATTTTGGCAGCAATGTTCAATTATTTCGATACCTATGGTCTTGTTTTTTGTCATTGTCTTTGCTATTCTTGCTGCATTTGCAACGCATTGAGAGTATTTTTGTCTTGTAAATTCACTTTTTTTCCCAAGACCTTCTATTAAAACTTTAATATTTTTATTAATTGAAAATTTAAAAGTTTCTTGAAATTTACCAGTAATACTTTTATAGTCAAATATTTGTTCTGATAGCTGCCCATTGGATAGATTGTCAAGATATTTAAAAAGTTCGCTTTTTTCATCATCATCTTCAAATATAAAGCAAATTAAAGTATCTGAACTTAATTCTTCTATATTTTTGGTTACAAATCTCATTTTTGCTCCTCTATTATTTTTTTAATTTCTTCTATTTCTTCAAGTGATCTGTTTGAACGTATGGTATTTTTGTAATTTTTGTCTTTTGCTTTCTTTTTATCGCAAATTATTTCTTCTACAATCCCCCAGTTTGAGTTAATCGGTTGAAATTTTTTATGTTCTTCAAAAGTTATATATTCAACTAATGCCCCAAGCATGGTTTTATTAGATAATTTTATCATGTTTTTATTTTTTAGATATCTATCCATATTTATTGCACTTAACAATCCTGTTGCAATGCTTTCGGTGTAACCTTCGACACCGGTCAATTGCCCTGCAAAGAATAAGTTTTTATGTTTTTTTGTTTGTAAAAAACCGTTTAAAATTTTAGGAGAATTGATAAAGGTATTAGCATGCATTACGCCGTACCTTATTATATTTGCATTTTCAAGCCCTGGGATTGAGTTTATTAATTTTTTTTGCTCGCCCCACACCAGATTTGTTTGAAAACCTACAAGATTATATAAGTTTGCATGCTTATCATCTTGTCTTAGCTGAACAACTGCCCAAAATTGATGTTTTTTGAATTCTGTTTTAATTCTTTTATCAAAAATCCCGACTGGTTTTAAAGGACCAAATCTTAGAGTATCTTTGCCTCTTGATGCCATAACTTCTATTGGCATACAGCCTTCAAAATAGTTTGCTTCAAACTCTTTTAGCGGCGCTCTTTTTGCTGTTGTAAGTATCTCATAAAATTTTTCATATTCTTCTTTTGTCATGGGGCAATTTATAAAGTCCGCTTCTCCTTTGTCCCAACGTGACGCATAGAATGCTTTTTCAAAGTTTATAGATTTTTTTTCAACTATGGGTGCTACTGCGTCAAAAAAGTGAAAATTGCTTTCTCCAAATTCTGATTTTATATCTTGAGTTAATTCTTCTGCCGTGAGCGGTCCTGTCGCTATAATTGTTGGAATAGTTGTATCTATTTTTTTATATTTTTCTACAATTAAGTTTATTTTTTTGTTAGATTTTATAATATTTTCAATTTCTTTTGAAAATCCAAATCTGTCTATTGATAGTGAATTTCCGGATGGCACTGAACATTTTTTTGCGGTTTTAATTAACGTTGAACCTAATCTTAGTGCTTCTTCTTTTAAAAGTCCTGAGGCGTTAAGTATATCTAGAGAACCTAGACTGTTTGAGCATACAAATTCCGCCGGATATGCTGTTTGATGTGCTCCTGTTTGATATTTTGGGCGCATTTCAATTAAATCTATTTCATATCCTTTGTTTGCAAGATATATGGCAGCTTCTGCACCTGCAAGTCCTGCTCCGATAATTTTTATCTTGGTCATTTTTTTATCCGCTTATTTAATTATAATCCTTACATTTTTTTTGTTGTTTCTTTAATATAACTTTACATTTATGATTTTTAGTTAAAGATTATTGTTTTTTGTGCCGAGAAATATTATATAGATTTTGGTGGTATATATTATGAAAGCAGAAAAAAATTATTTTAATTGTAATGAACTTATTTTAAAAGGTATGTTGAAAAGACGTAGACTTGCTGTTTCTGCTATCTATAATATTTGCGATGTAAAAGAAAAAATAAGAATAGTTAAGTAATTATTCTGATATTTTGTCAGATGCTATATCTTTATTGAACTTTGAGGAAAATGTTTCTAAGAATTTAATAAAAGCATTTTCTGGAAGTTTTTTTATTTCTTTTTCTTCTTCTTGAGGTTGGTTTATTATAATTAAAACTTCGTCTTTTCCTGCCATTTTTAAGTTGTTTCTTGCAATTGATTCAACTTTGTACATTGATGAGAAATTTTTTATTTCATTCTTTAATGTTCTGTTTCTTGTTTCTGCTTGGGTTTTTAGTTCTTGTGCTTTAATGATTTTGGTTTGATATACTACTATTTTTGCTAGATTTAATAACGCTGAGTAACTTATTTGAAAAACGCACAACAAAAGAACAATTGTAAGAAAAGAGTGATAGAATCGGACTTTTCTTATTTTTTTCTTTTGTTGTTTTTGTACCCTTGTTTTTAAATTCATATATTTTGTACTTGCCATAAATTAATTTTAACTTAAATTCTAGTTTATGATAATTTATATCTGAAATTCGTAACAATATTTTGCAGTTATTTCATTTTGTTGATTATACTCTAATTCTTCTATATTTGTTTTTAACCAATCCAGTTTATTAAGTGCATACATTGTTATTAGTTTTCTTACGGAATTGTTGTTTTGAGTAAGTTTGATTAATAATGATTTTTTTTCTTTAAAATTGTATATTAAAATAAACCCGCCCGCACCTACTTTAGAAAAAAGTTTTCCTTTTGAAAGTTTAATTATATCGCTATCCAGTCTGTCATATCCGCCATATATTTCAGGATATTTTATAATGGAATTAATTATTTTTTTGTATTTATCGTTATTGAAAAAGTTGTAGTATGCTTCGATTATATTTTTTGCGCTTAGTCCCCAAAGTGGAGTTGAACATCCGTCTTTTGTTTTGTATTGGCTTTTATATCCTGAGAGTTCTGTTTGTTTGCTATATATTAATTTTTGTATGGGGTGGTCGTATGATGTATAGTTTTTGGTTTCATACCCGAGATATTTAGACATAGCTAGCATCATCAGATGTTTGCCGCAACAGTTGTTGTGAAATTTTGTTTTTTTACCTTTAAAGCTTCTTGTATCGAGTGGAGTATCAGGTTTTAAAATTAGATCTGAAATATTGATTTTTAAGCGTTTTGCAAGTCTTTTTAGAATTTCAATGTGTTTTGGACTTCCTGAATGCGATGCACAAAAAATAGCTATTTCTCTTTCTGATAAATTTAAATCTTGAATAATATTGCAATCAGATATTATACAGGCTTGAAGAGGTTTAGCCAATGAACGCATAAAAAAAATATCTTCCGGATTTTTTCCTATGTGTTTTATGATTTTATTTTTGTCTGATAAATATATACTTCCATAATATTCGCAGTCAGTTATATTATTTCTTTTTGTCGAAAGTAGAAGTTCTGGTTTGCTATTCATTTATGTTTAACATTTTCTTTAATCTTTTTTTCATTATAATATTTTCATTTTCTAATCTTGAGATTTCTCTTTGCATTCTTATTATTTGATCTTCTTCGTCTTTTTTATCGTTGTATTTTATTGAATTAAAGCCAATGCCTAAAGGAAGTCTTTTTTTGGCTTCATCTTTAAGTAATAAAAGGCTATCTAAGCCTTTATTGGTTATAAAGCCCATCTTAATTAATATGCTTGCCATTTTAATATGTCTTCCTTCGTCATTTAATTCTTTCTGGTATCTTATTGCTTGTTCAAGTTGAAATACGTTAATTTTACCAATTCTTTTTAGAAATTCGCCCGTTTTAATTTTACCTGCAATAAACATTGCAATAGCAACATTTTTGTTTGTTGTTTCATCCGTTATTTTAAAATATTCTAATTCCATTAATCTGCAAAATATTTTTGCAGTATCTGCTAATGTCCAGTTGTTTTTAACTGTGATATCAAACATATCACAACCATCCATTAGGTCTTGAAGAAAAATATAGTAACCTTCACTTAATCCAAGGGTTCTTTGGGCAAGCTCCTCTTTCCCTTTATATGTAAGAGTAGGTGACATTGATTGAAATAAATCATCAACTTGTACGAGCTCAGTAAAATCTTCTAGCTTTTTTTTCAAGTCTTCTAAGATTTCTTTTGTTACAACTTGTTTTACCCATATTGGTAGGTTTTTTATGTTTTGGATAAAAAGATCTGATGTTTTTTGCATCTAAAATCCCCTTTTTAGTTAATTATAAACAACTTGTTAATTTTTATAAATACATTATATAATTTATTAAAATTTTTGTGAAATAAGTTATAATATTTAACGAAAGAAGTAATTATGGGTTTAGATGGTATTTCCGTAAATCAGCTTAGAGTAACACCAGAGCATAATTCCAGTGAGCTAAATAAAGTTCCTAAATTTTCATTGGATGTTTCTCGTGCTGTGGATGGTTTATCGGAAGGTCAAAAAATAGATCCGGATAAAGAGAGAGAAAAAGAAAAAAGGGAATTAAATAAACAATATAATTCTTCAGAAGATGAAACAATAGAAAATTCTAATGCAGATTCATTAGATGTTGATTCTGTTGAGGTAGTAAAATATGATTTATCACAAAGTGATAGGTATATGCTCAAAGTCGATGATGATACAAATGAAATATTAATTATTGAAAAAGCATCAAAAAATATCGTTCAGAGAATAGATGCTGAAAACCTTTCAAATTTTGTCAGTTTTTTATCTTTTCCACAGGGTAGTATTGTTAATAGGAAATTTTAAATGAACCAGTATGTAAAACAATATCAAAAATCAAGTATTGAAACTGCTTCTCGTGAGCAGATATTGATTATGCTTTATGATGGAGCAATTCAATTTTTAAATAAAGCAAAAATTTCTATGCAAAATAACGAAATTGAAGCGACGCATAATAATTTAATGGGGGCTCAAAATATAATTCAAGAATTTATCAATTCTTTAGATAGAGAAGTTGCTCCACAATTAGCAGAAAATTTAACAAGTTTGTATGAATATTTTATTCGTCGTTTAATACACGCAAATATCAAAAAAGAGATTGAGCCTATTGATGAGGTTTTAAAGTATTTAAAAAATTTAAAATCAACTTGGGAAAAAGCTATATTAATTGCTCAACAAGAATCTAAAAATGAACTTGTAAAGAGTTCTGTTTCATCTGATTATTATGATGAAGAAGAGGATGAAGATGTTGAAGATGATGACGATGAGGATGAAGATTGATGTTGAGTATAAATGATTTTAATCATTTAAGATTGTTGTATGATCAGTTTTTAAAAATGAATGCGCATATTAAAAAACTTGTATTAGCGGGAGATTGGGAAGCAGTTAATTATGCAATTCAAGATAAAGAAAAGTTACAGAGAAAAATTTTGAGTTTTGAAAAACCACACATTGAAGAAATCAAAAAATGTCCTGAGCTTTTGAATTTTAGAAAAAAATTAATACAGTTAGAAAGTGAAAATATAGATTTAGTTAAGTCTTTAAGAAATGATATTATGAAAGAAATTTCTAATGTTAAATTGGCAAAAAAAATCTTAAATGCTTATGAGCCAACTACAAATAAGATAACTTCCACTTTTGAAATTAAGGATGAGTAATTATTTTCTTAGATTTTTATAACTAAAGCCTGCATAAATTGTTACGCCTATTGTTATCCATACAAAAAACATTGCTACGCTGGATGTGAGCTGTTTGAAGGAAAATACCATTAACCCGAGACAACATAAAATACCTAAAATCGGAAATAATGGCACAAAAGGAACTTTAAAAGGCCTGTTTAAATTTGGTTCTGTTTTTCTTAGTACTATAACTGATATACATATTGCTATAAATGCTGTAAATGTGCCATAGTTACAAAGTTCGGCTGATATATTTAAATCCATAAACAAGCTGCAAAAGATTATTACAAGTCCTACGCACCATGTCATTATGTGAGGTGTTCTGTATTTTTTGTGTATTGCTCTTAAAACTCTTGGTAAAAATTTGTCTCTGCTCATTGCATATAATATTCTTGTTGATGCTAAATGACATATTAAAAATACTGATGCAAGCGCACAAACTGCTGCAACGGATATAAATCCGGCCATGTAATCTTTGTTTATAATATGTAGTGCGGCAGCAATAGGAGCTTGTGTATTTATAGATGAAACAGGGCAAATTCCTGTAAGCACAAGCGCAACAAGGATGTATAAAATTGTGCAGAAAGATAATGTGCCAAGTATAGCTATTGGAAGGTCTTTTTGAGGATTTTTTGTTTCTTCTGCTGCCGTTGAAACAGCGTCAAAACCAATATATGCAAAAAATATTATAAATGCACCCATTAATATGCCTTCAAGTCCATTTGGAGCAAACGGAACCCAGTTTTCGGGTTTTACATAAAAAGCGCCAACTACAATAAATGATATTATCATTAACAGGTTTAAACATACCATTATGGTTGCAAATCTTGTGGATTCTTTTATTCCTTTTATTAAAATTATTGTTGATACGAGTGTTAATATAACTACGGGTAAGTTTATTGCAAAAGGAATTGTTCCAAATAAAAAAGGCATTTTGTCATGCACATCTAGTCCATATTTATCGCACATCGCATATATTGATCTAAAGTCAGACCTAAGCCAAATAGGAAAATTTACGATAAAATTTGGAAGATGGTTTGAAAATCCTTTCAAGAGTTGAGTTAAATATCCGCACCATGAGCTGCCTACGGTTATATTTCCAATGACATAATTAAGCATTAAAACCCAGCCTACTATCCAAGAAGCAAATTCGCCAAGTGTTGCATATGTATATGTGTATACGCTTCCTGAGACAGGGATAATGGAAGCAACTTCACTGTAACATAGCGCAGAAAAAACACAAGCTATGGCAGCAAGCACCATCGAAAAAATTATAGCAGGTCCCGCTCCAATGCTTTCCGGTCCACCCTGAATGGCAGTTCCAATTATTGTTAGAATGCCAGTTCCAACTACTGCTCCAATTCCTATTATAAATAAATCAAAGGCGTTTAGACTTTTCTTTAGTGAGCCGGTTTTAGCCCTTTGAAGAAGTTCCTCTGTTGTTTTTCTATTTATAAGGTTGGTAGCTATTCTTTTAAACATTATTATCCTTGTTATTTTCTTGTTGCAATTTTCTTTGTTGTTGGTAGCTGTAAGTAAAATAGAACACTATTCCGATTATCACCCATACAGGAAATAAAACCCTTGATGTTTTTAGGAATTGCATTGAATATATCATTAGTCCGCCACAACAAAATATACCCATTAGTGGTAAATATGGTGAAAATGGTACTTTAAAGGGTCTTGGTCTTTTTGGATCGGTTTTTCTTAAAATTAATACGGCAACACATACTATTATAAATGAGGCAAAAGTGCCAAAATTACAAAGTTCTGCTGCAATTGAAATATTTAGGAATAATGAACCCAATATGCAAATAATACCAACAATAATAGTTAATAAGTGCGGTGTTTTGAATTTTGGGTGTAAGGTTTGTAAAATTTTTGGCAAAAATCCATCTCTGCTCATTGCGTATAATATTCTCGTTCCCGCTAACATTAATACGAGTAACACTGAGGTTAATCCTGTTAGCGCGCCGATTGAAATTAGTCCTGCTACCCAATTTTGTCCAACCATAGACATTGCGCTTGCAATAGGTGCTTGAACATCAATTTTATCAATAGGTACAACGCCAGTTAAAACAAGTGCGACAAGTACATATACAATAGTGCAAACCCCAAGAGAACCAATTATACCAATCGGAAGATTTTTTTGAGGGTTTTTAGTTTCTTCTGCTGCTGTTGCAATGGCGTCAAAGCCTATGTAAGCAAAGAAAATTATAAATGCGCCCATAAATATACCATTGAGACCATTTGGCGCAAATGGCGTCCAGTTTTCAGGTTTAATATAAAACATTCCGGTTAAAATAAACAATCCTACTACGCCGAGTTTAATTGCCACCATTAACCCTGCCATTTTTGTTGATTCTTTCATTCCTTTGATTAAGGTCATTATTATAAATAATGTTATACAAATACCGGGGATATTTACGCAAATTGGAATTCCCATAAAATGTGGAATTAGATTGTCGGTATTGCTTCCCAGCATATTTTTAACGGTTGAATAATCATGTATAAGATATATTGGTGGATTTACGATGCAATCAGGTAAAAATTTTGAAAATCCTTTTATAAATTGCATAAAATACCCACTCCAGGCGCTAACAACTGCTATATATCCAACAAGATATTCAAGCATTAAGACCCAACCAATAAGCCAAGCCATAAATTCGCCCATTGTTGCGTAGGTGTAAAGGTATGCACTTCCTGCTGCAGGTATCATTGAAGCAAATTCCGAATAACAAAGTGCGCTAAAGACACAAGCTAGTGAAGCTAAAATCATTGAAATTACAAGTCCAGGCCCTGCTCCTAAGGATTCTGCCGACCCTGCTGCTGCAATTCCAACCACGGTGAATATCCCGCTTCCAATAATTGCACCAACACCCAGTACAATCAGGTCGAATGCACCAAGTGATTTTTTTAAACCTGCTGTCTGTGCTTCTTTGAGCATATTGTCAGGATTTTTTATTGTTAAAAGATTTTTAACAAATTTTGCAATTATACTAATTTCAGCTCCCTGTGTTGAATTAGCGGTATCTAATTCATTTTCTTTAAAATTGTTCAAGTTGTTCATTTGCCTCTTTCTGCTATTTCTTAATTAAAGGAAAGCACATTGCTTCTCTTTGTTTTACGTATAGTTCTGCTACTTTTGATGCCAGAGTTCTTACTCTTGCTATATAATTTATTCTTTCATCTTTGCTTATTACCCCTCTTGCATCAAGAAGGTTAAAAGTATGCGAACACTTTAACACCCAGTCGTATGCAGGGAGTACTATTCCTGCTTCCATACAGTTTTGAGCTTCTTTTGAGGCTAAATCAAATAATTCAAATAATCTTTCTGGAGAAGAAACTTCAAAATTGTATTTCGACTGTTCTATTTCATTTTGTAAATAGATATCACCGTATTTAAGGCTATCGTTCCACTTTATGTCAAAAACACTGTTTGTATTTTGTAAATACATAGCGATTCTTTCGAGGCCATAAGTAATTTCTAATACAACCGGTTTTACCTCAATTCCGCCAACTTGTTGAAAATATGTAAATTGTGTTATTTCCATTCCATCAAGCCAAACCTCCCAGCCGACACCAGCAGCACCTAATGTAGGAGATTCCCAATTATCTTCAACAAAGCGAACATCGTGCTTATTTAGGTCAATACCCATTGCACTTAGGGAGTTTAAATATAGGTCTTGTGCATTGTCGGGAGAAGGTTTTAATATTACTTGATATTGAAAATAATGTCCTAGTCTGTTTGGATTTTCGCCGTATCTTGCATCGGTCGGTCTTCTACATGGCTCTACCATTGCACAATTAAAAGGTTCAGGACCTAGTGCTCTTAAAAAAGTAGCAGGATTCATTGTGCTAGCACCCTTTTCGATGTCGTAGGGTTGCTGTATAACACAGTTATTGTCTGACCAGTATTTTGATAGATTTAGAATTAATTGTTGAAAAGTTAGTGCCATTTTTCACCTTATTTACTGTTTTTGTTATCGTAATCTATTCTTCCGATTAATTTATTAAGCGCTTTTGTAGTTTCCTTGAATTGTTCAATATTTAAGCTTTGTGCACCATCACACATAGCATTATCCGGATCATGGTGTACTTCAAACATTAGTCCGTGTGCGCCCGCAACAAGAGCAGCTTTTCCCATTGGTTCAATCAGATATCTTTTACCCGTTCCGTGTGAAGGATCTACAATAATTGGTAGGTGAGAGTATTTTCTTATTATCGGAACAGCTGCAATATCAAGTACATTTCTTGAAAATTGTGTGTCGAATCCTTTGACTCCTCTTTCACACAAGATAACATTTGGATTTCCGTTTGATACAACATATTCAGCTGCAAGTAAGAATTCTTTTATAGTGGCTGCCGGTCCTCTTTTTATCATGACAGGCTTTTTTATTCTTCCAAGAGCCTTAAGTAATTTGAAATTTTGCATATTTCTTGCGCCAACTTGAAGAATATCTGCGTATTTGCAAAGTAGAGATATATCCATTGTGTCCATTACTTCAGTTACTACAAGAAGTCCTGTTTTTTCTCTTGCTTGTGCAAGATATTGAAGACCTTTTTCTTCTAATCCTTGGAAGTCATAGGGGCTTGTTCTTGGTTTAAATGCGCCACCTCTTAGGAATTGACATCCCATTTCCTTTGCTGCTGTTGCAACTTTTAAAAGACCTTCAAAGTCTTTTTCAACTGAGCATGGTCCAACCATTAAGACGGGTCTTTCAAGACCTCCAATTTTAACTCCGTTTGGAAATTTTATTATTGTGTCTTCAGGATGAGCGATTCTTGAGACAAGTTTATAGGGTTCTTGTATTTTTTTTACTTCCCTTACACCCTCAAGAGCTGCTATATTTTCAGAATTTAAATCTTTTTTATCTCCGATAACAGCTACCACATTTAAAAGCTCTCCATTGTTTACTTGAGCTTTTAGTCCCCTGTCTTCTATATATTTCACTACCTTATTCAATTGGTCAATTGTTGCGTTGTGCTCCATTACAATAATCATTTGTTGTTATTCTCCAATCTATGCTGTGAATGTTGCATTTAAAATTCAACCACAAATATGGTTTTATGTATAGCAGTTATTAAGAAATGTTGTTTTATGTTATGATTTTTTTATGAAAAAACCCTTGGTTGAAATTTATACAGATGGTGCATGTGCAAATAACCCAGGAAAAGGTGGTTATGGTGCAATTTTATTTTATAAAGACTCTGAAGGTGAAATTCACGAAAAAAGAATTTCAAAAGGTTTTAAAAATACAACAAATAACAGAATGGAGCTGCTTGCCGTAGTTGATTCTTTGTTGTTATTAAAAAAACCATGCGATATAAAATTATATTCTGATTCAAAGTATGTGGTTGATTCTATTAATCAAAAATGGCTAGATGGTTGGATTTTAAAAAATTGGAAGCTTAATACCTCTAATCCTGTCAAAAACATTGACTTATGGCAAAAATTCCTCGAAGTAAGAAAAAATCATAATATTGAATTTATTTGGGTAAAGGGTCATGCTTCAAATAAGTATAATGAGTTATGCGACAAAATGGCAGTAGAAGCAAGGAATTCTGAAATATTACATGATGATTTGGGGTTTAATGTTTAAAATAACAGCCTTCTTGTATCACAGCAAGGTAGTGCCGTTGTGTGAATTATAAAATCATTTAATGGTTGAAGGTGTTTTATCATAAAATTTTTGTTTTTTATTTTTTCATAACAAATTGTAGAGTCAAATTCTTGTGAAAAATACTCTACCAGGTTGCTCTCTTGAGGGGTTTTTGCGTAATCTTTTAATATTTTTACAATTTCCATTACATTTATAATAATCCACCATATGGATGAATTTATTTAAAATAATGAAAAATTTTACATATCTTAATTTAAGAAGTTTTTATTTATTTTAATTTCGCTTATCTTTTTTCCGATTTTTTTGTTGGAAGCTTGAATTCCCATAGTTCTTAGTTCTTCTGTCATTTTGAAGAGTTGATTTTGTGAAGTTATTTTTTGGAATTCTTTGTTAAATTGTTCATTACTTTCATTTATCTGTTCTTTTATTTTGTATAAATTTTGAGAATGTTTGGCAATAAGTTCGTATATGTTTTCTGCGATATTTATAATTTGTTGTATATTTTTTGCTTGTTTTTCTTGACTCCAAAGAAGTTTTGTTAGTCTTAGTGTTGTTAATATTGATGAATTGCCAACTATGATAATATTTTTTTCATTTGCATTTTTAATAACTGAAATATAGTCGCAATCTGTGTATATTTCTGTAATTACAGGCTCAAGTGGAATATACATTAAAATAAAATCCGGTTGATTTATATTTTTTGCACTTTCATAGTTTTTGTTTGAAAGGTTGTTTATTGTTGTGTTTAAATCTTTTATAAATTCATTTTTCTTTGAGTTGTCATTTTTGTATTCGATATATTTTTCAAGATTTACTTTGCAATCAATTAAAATAGATTTTTCATTTGGGAGTTTTATTAAAAAATCCGGCTTAATTTTTTTATTTTCTGAGTTTTCTGTATTGAATTGTTTTATATAGTCGACATTTTCAGTAGGGTAACAAACCTTGATAATGTTTTCAAGACAATTTTCGCCATATTGACCCTTTAGATTTTGGTTAGTGGTTAGAGTTTTTGCTAATTTAGTTGCTTCAAACATTGTTTGAGTTAATTCTTTTGAGCTTATAATATTTTGCAACTTGTATTCTTCTATTGTTTTTTTTAATTCATCCAGAGTTGTTATTAGAGAATTTTTGTTATCTTTTTTGAATATTAAAAATGCGATTAAAAAACCAATAGAAAATATTGATAAGTATATAAAAATTTCGTTAGTCATTTTTACCTCTTTGATTTGTCTGAATTATAACTTTTTTAAATTTATTTTGCAATTTTCTATTCATAAAATAAAATATATTATAGAAATTGAGGAGAATATTGTGCTTAAAAAGTTGATATTATTAGCCCTGTTTTTGTTTCTTGCTTCAGTTAAAGCAGCATATGCGATTGATTGGGTTGAACTGACTACTCCATTAGGAAAATCAGTTGCTTTGGATAAAGATAGTATTTTAGAGCTTGATGGCTATTATTTTTATAATATCAAGTATAAAAATGCTCATAATTCTTATTATACCGTTGTTACAATTCAATCAGGAGTTGCTCATCCTTTTTCTGCAAGAATCAAATTCTATCCATTAGATGAATATGTTTCTTTGAAAGGTGATTATAAAAATATTGCTTTAAATAAAACAAAAAAACTTGAAGCAACAACATATGATTCAGTTGTAGGAACTTGTTACAGAGAAGTTAAAAAAATAAAAAAAGGGTCAAGTATCCCTCAAATTACGTTAAAGTAGTATGGATAAAAATACAAAAATAGCTTTAATAATTGGTGCCGGTCCGGCTGGACTTGCGACAGCATACGAATTATTAAAAAATAATTCCGGAATACGTCCTGTTATAATTGAAAAACTTGATTGTGTGGGAGGTTTGTCTAGAACAGTCTATGATGGCAACTTAGGAGTTGACATTGGCGGACATAGACTTTTTACTAAAAATAAATATGTTCAAGATATTTGGAATGAGTTTTTGCCGGTCCAAAATAGCCCTTCAATAGATGACATATATTGTGAAAGAGAAATTGAATATCCAAAAATCGGGTGCGATCCTAATAAAACCGATGATGTTATGTTAATTAGAAAACGTTATTCTACAATTATCTATGACGGTAAAACTTTTCAATATCCAATCAAATTAAATCTTGAAACATTGTCTAATCTTGGTTTTAAAACATCGTTTTGTGCTGGATTGAGTTATATTAAAAGCTTATTTGTTAAAAGAAAAGAAAATAGCCTTGAAGATTTTTTGATTAATCGTTTTGGATTGGTATTATACAGTATTTTTTTTAAATCTTATACAAAAAAAGTTTGGGGTCGTGATGCTTCTTTAATTTCAAGCTGTTGGGGGCACCAAAGGATTCGTAAACTGTCTCTTTTTAAGACACTGCTAAATGCCCTTGTTTCAAAATTAAATTTTCTAAAATTTTCAAAAGAAACATCTTTGATTGATGAATTTTACTATCCAAAACTAGGTTGCTCGCAACTATGGGAAAAAATGGCAAAGTATATTGTAAATAACGGCGGAAAAATAATTTTAAATTCTGAATTTGTCGATTTTATAATAAAAGACAGAAAAATCATCGGGGTCAGATACAAAAATAATGGCGAAATTAATGAAATTGCTGCTAATTATTTTATTTCTTCTATTCCAATTGCCGATTTAGTTAAAGGTATAGATGCCCCTTATGACATTAAACAAAATGCTATTAATTTGCCTTATAGGGATTATATTCTTGTAAGTTTTTACACAGATGCTTTTAATTTAAAAAATAATACAGATTATAAAACAGTAAATAATGCTGCTCCTGAGTGTTGGATATATCTTCAACAAAAGGATGCGATTGCATCTAGAATACAAATTATGAATAATTGGTCTCCTTATTTGGTAGGTGATTTTAGAAAAAATTATTTAATTTCGCTTGAATATTTTGTCAATCAGAATGATGATTTTTGGAATTTGTCTGATGAGAAAATTATTGAAATTGCATCCTTTGAATGTGAAAAATATAATTTATTTAGAAAGAATAATATTATAAAATCTGCTGTGATTAGAGAATTAAAGGCTTATCCTGCATATTGGGGAACGTATTTTGAACTTGAAAATACAAAAAAATTCTTGAGTGGTTTTAATAATTTATATTTAATTGGAAGAAATGGGCAACATTGTTATAATAATATGGATGAAGCCATGATTTCAGGTATCAATGTTGCTAGAAAGATAATTGGCGGTTTTGATTATGAAAAATAAATGTCCAA
The DNA here is from genome assembly GCA_944324485.1 of Candidatus Gastranaerophilales bacterium. GTDB lineage: Bacteria > Cyanobacteriota > Vampirovibrionia > Gastranaerophilales > Gastranaerophilaceae > RUG14156. The sequence continues at coordinate 45,485 of CALUWM010000004.1, forward strand.
AATGCGGATTTGAATATAACGAATTTGATGTTTTTTGTGCTCGTTGCGGAATGAAGCTTTCTGATAATGAATTTACAGAAGCGAAAGCTGATAGAAACACATCTTTTTTAAAAAGTAAAGTTGATGATATAAAAGTTTCACATAAAGATGTAAAAAATAGATTATCCTTTGCCGGTAAAAATGTTTTTGCAGATTCACTTGCTTTAAATTTAGTAATTTGTATGCTTGTAATTTCATTAATTTTATGCGGAATTATGTATTTTGTTTTAAACAAGCACAATAAATATAAATCTGAATTGAATTATAGGAATTTAATGTCAAACCCTGCAAATATTCCAGAACTTAAAGAGCCTTCAAATTATAAAGAGCTTGTTGATAATTTAAAAGATGTTCAAAATTTTTTATTAATATATTTAAAATATTCAAACGATTCTATTGAAAAAAAAGAAAGAATTTTTATTGCATATTTGGATGAGATAAATAAGCTTCCTCATATTACTAATGAGAATATGATTACAGATGAGAGTGATGTATGTTTTAAAATTAAAACAACTTCAAAGGCTAAATATTGTGCTGTAAGACTCACTAAACAGTTTAAAAATATTGGTGTTATGGCTTTTTCTAATTATAATACCATTTATTTATATCCGGACAATAATTTTATTAAAAATAATTATTCAAGATATTTATCTGAGCCGCTAAAAGATTATGTTAATTTAAAAGCCAAATACAATACGCCTGTTGGGGTTGGCTTGGATTTATATATAAAGCCAAAGAAGCTTGCAGATAAAATTTATGATTTTGAAAAATTGTTTTTGTCTTCTGACAACGCATTTGTAAAAGAAGACGCAGAAAGAATATTATTTGATGATTTTAGGAGATTTATTTTTACTCCATCTATATATGCAACAACTACTCAGGAGATGAAAAAAGAATTTAAGTCAGCATATAATTACTTTATTCGCTGTAAAAAGGATTCTTCATTGCGTCCTGTCGTGATGAGTTATCTTGATAAGCAACGATCATATAACGAAGATAATTTTAAAAATGACTATCCTTATAAGATTTTCAAAGATACATTTGATGAAAGTGTCGTTAATAATGCTTTTTCTGATATTTTTGCTGAACTTAGAAAAAATCTGTTTTCTAAAAATTCAGAGTATGGTTTTTCATACTCTTATAACAGTGTTCAAGCACGTTGGATTAAGTACAAGACTGATTTGAAGCTTAATGTAAACGATTTTATTATTTCTGAGCCTGATTCAAACTCTACTATACTTATCTACAATAATACTTTTTCACTTGTACAGGAATTGAATATTTCGAAATTTGGGCGTTTATTCCTTGTAAATGGTGGCTTATATGTATTTAATTCTGACAAATTATCTATTTCAAAAATAATTTATAATGGCAGACAGTTTAGTATACAAAATTTATCTTCACATGATGTAACTTCTATATTTCCCGGAATTGAAGTTATAAATATAGACTCGTATTCTAATTATAATATATATTTAAATAAGGATAATAAAAAATCTTCTTATATAATACTTTCACGCTATTCTAACGGATATAGCGATTATGTTTTGAGTCCTTTAAAAGGTAATATTCAGTCTTCAATTTTACCTAATATGTTTACTGTTGATACTCTTGATGATGTTTTAATTGCATTTCATGGTAGTAATGTGAATCCTGAAGAAACTTCTGAAGCTTCTCCTACTTATAAATTCATAGTTAGAACCAGAGGGATTTCAAATGATTATCGTGATGATAAAACAGATTTTGCCGTATATGATAAGCAAACTGCTCAAGAAGAGGAAAATAATTCACAAAAACATAAACCTCAATTTATGCCTAAAATTCCGACAAGAAAAGATTTAGAAGTTGAACTTAGAGATGATTTAATGCAGACTGCTCCTGCGCAAAACATAGAGCCTCCGTCTGACGATAGTGAAGATTAAAAAAGCCCGATTAACGGGCTTTTAATGTTTTATGCTTGATTTCTTCTTTCTTTAACTTTTTCAACTATTGCATCAAATTCCTCTGCATTAATTGTTTCATGTTCAAGTAATGACATAGCGAGCTCGTTTAATATGTCCCTGTTTTCAGTTAATATTTTTTTTGCTAGTTCATATTTTTCGTCTATGATTTTTTTAATTTCAAGGTCTAATTCATATGCAACTTGATCGGAGTAATCTTTTGTTTGACCAAAATCTCTACCCATAAATACGTGTTCATGGGGTTCTCCGTATGTCATATTTCCCATTTTTTCACTCATACCCCATTGAGTAACCATATTTCTTGCGAGTTTTGTTGCTCTTTGCATATCGTTAGAAGCACCCGTTGAAATATTGTCTCCGTAGACAAGTTCTTCTGCTACTCTGCCACCAAGCAAATCTGTTATATGAGCTAAAAGTTTTCTTTTTGTTTGATGTTTTGAATCATCTTTTGGTGTATACCATGTTAGTCCAAGTGCTCTTCCTCTCGGTATAATTGATATTTTTTGTACTTCTTCGCAATCTTCAAGCATTTTTAGAATAACAGCATGACCTGCTTCATGGTAGCTTGTTCTTTCTTTGTCTTCTTGTGTTAAAACGGTTGATTTTTTCTCAATTCCGGCTATAACTCTGTCTATTGATTTATCAATATCTTTCATTGTTATATTTTCACCGTTGTTTCTTGCTGCTAACAGTGCAGCTTCATTTAGTAAGTTTTTTAGATCAGCACCAGTAAACCCGGGAACTCTTTTGGCAAGTGCTTTTAAATCAACATCGTCTGCTAGTTTTTTATTTTTTGCATGTACTTGCAGGATTTCCTCTCTGCCTTTTACATCGGGTTCATTAACATATATTTGTCTGTCAAATCTTCCCGGTCTTAATAATGCACTGTCAAGGATGTCGGGCCTATTTGTTGCGGCTATAACAATTATGTTTGTGTTTTCATCAAAACCATCCATTTCAACAAGTAGTTGGTTTAATGTTTGTTCACGTTCATCGTGTCCGCCACCCATGCCGGCTCCTCTTTGGCGACCAACAGCATCGATTTCATCTATAAAAATCATACAAGGCTGGTGTTTTTTTGCTTGTTCAAATAAATCTCTCACACGGCTGGCACCAACACCAACAAACATTTCAACAAAGTCTGAACCTGATATGGAGAAAAACGGTACTCCTGCTTCTCCTGCAACAGCTTTTGCCATCAATGTTTTACCTGTTCCTGGAGCACCTACTAATAATACGCCTTTTGGAATTTTTGCTCCAAGTTTTGTGTATTTTTCGCTATTTTTAAGAAAATCGACAATTTCTTCAAGTTCTTGTCTTTCTTCATCGATACCTGCGACATCTTTAAATGTTATTTTAATTTTGTCATCTGCAAGCATTTTTGCTTTTGATTTTCCAAAATTCAGTGCAGATGAACCTGTTTGCTGTATTCCTTTTAAGATTAATACAATCATTATTGTTATAAAAATAATTGGAATTATAACTGAGCCAACTACGCTCATCCAAGAACCATCTTGGGGTTTTGATATATTTATTTCAACATTTTTTTCTTTTAACAGGTCATAAAGCTCCTCATCGTTGTATGGAATCTGAACTTTGTATTGCATTTTTGGAACTTTTTGTTGAATTTTATTGTTAGCTAATAGTGGATTTTCATTAGTTATTTTTTTTGTTACAGGTTGTTTTTGTTCTGTTTTTTGTTCTTTGGGTATGGCAGTTAGTGTGTCTTTTGAAATAGTAACACTTTCAATTTGTTCCAATTGAACTTTGTTTAAAAATTGACTGTATGATATTTCGCTTGTTGATGTTGCGGGACCCTCAAAGGCTATCGATAAAAGTGCAATTAGTATAATTGCGACAATAATTATTATTCCCGTTGATTGATTTTTGTTCATAAACTCCTCTTTATAGCTGATATAAACATATTGATATTATACCAAAAGAATTATAAAATGTTAATTATGTTAAAAGGATATGTAATATAAATGGCTCGAGTTTTTATATCATTGGGTTCAAATATTGGCGATAGGCTTGCAAATATTCAACAAGCCGTCAGTATGCTTACAATGACTGAAGAAATTAAAATTGTAAAATCATCATCATTTTATGAAACAGAGCCATGGGGAAATGAAAATTTAAGTTGGTTTGTAAATGCAGCCATTGCAATTGACACTGAATTGTCGCCGCTAGATTTGCTTAAAGTTTGTCAAAGTGTTGAAAAACAACTCGGCAGAATTAGAAAAGATGGTGAAAAATGGTTGGATAGGGTAATTGATATAGATATTTTGATGTATGATGATAAAATTATTTCTATTGAAAATATTTTAAATATTCCTCATCCTTATATGCACAAACGAGCTTTTGTTTTAGTTCCTATGCTTGAAGTTAAGTCTGATTTAGTTCATCCGATTTTTAATAAAACAATCTCAGAATTGTATGATGATCTTGAGTATCCGGAGGATGTATTTTTATATGGTACAGTCATCCCCAAAAAAGAATAAAATTGCTATTGTTGGTGCAGGACCAAGTGGCATATATTGTGCATTAACTATATTAAATTTATTTAAAAAAAATAATTATACTGATTTTTGCATTGATGTTTTTGATAAGGATGAACCTCTTAAAACTATATTAAAAACCGGTAATGGCAGATGTAATATTACCAATTTTACTTCTGATATTAAAGAGTTTGCTTCAAATTACCCAAGAGGTGAAAAATTTTTGTATTCCATTTTTTCAAGACATTTTATATTTGATACTTTGGATTTTTTTAAATCTATTGGTATTGATACATATACAGAAGACGATAATAGGGTTTTTCCGGTCTCTCAAAGTGCAAAAGATGTTAGAAATAAATTATTAACTGCAATAAGCGATTTTAAAAATATTAAATTTATCAAGAAAAAAATTCATTTAGCTTCTGAACTCAGTTCTTACAATAAAATCGTAATTTCCTGCGGTTCAAAAGACAGTGAAAATCTTATTAAATCTTTTGGACATGAGATTGTTGAATTTAAAAAAGCACTCTGTGCGCTAAATATTGAAAATAATTATAATTTACAAGGAGTGAGTATTAAGTCGGAAGATGGTGATTTTATTTTTACAAGAAAAGGTGTTTCCGGACCTTTAATATTTAAAATTTCTTCAATCAATGCTTACAAGGATTTTCCGTATGAAGTTAAAATCAAATTGTATGATGAAAATAAATTATTTGAATTAGTTAAAAAGTATCCTAAAAAATCAATTGGAAATTTAATAAGTACAATGTTGCCCCGTTCTTTTGTAAAACAACATGTGCCTGACTTTGACAAAAATGCTTGTGAGATTTCAAAATCTCATCTTGTAAATTATTCTTTTTTAAAATTAAAAGTTATATCAACATATTCAGAAGGTGAAATTGTAAGAGCAGGTGGAGTTAAGTTATCTGACTTAGACAAAAATTGTAAATCTAAATTAAAAGATAATCTTTGGTTTTGTGGCGAAATTATTGATGTTGATGGTTTTTGCGGAGGATTTAATTTGCAGAATTGTTGGTCAAGCGCTTATTGTGTTGCATTTGATGTTGTAAGTTCTATAATAAGTAATAATAATTTGGAGTAAATATGTACGATTTAGCTGTTATTGGACTTGGTCCTGCTGGATTAGAGGCGGTAGAAGTTGCTGTTAAGAATAATTTAAAGGTAGTTGCTTTTGAAGAAAAGGAGCTTGGTGGTACATGTTTAAATGTCGGATGTATTCCAACTAAGTCTTTAATACATTGTGCAAAGCTTTTTAACGAGATTTCTAACGCATCAAAACTTGGTATTAATGTTGCTGAATTGCCTGATTTTAACTTTAGTAAAATGTTAGAAAGAAAAGATGATATTGTATCTAAATTTACCAAGACTCTAAATTCATCTCTTTTAAAAAATGTTACTTTAATTAAGTCAAGGGCTGAGCTATACATAGATAATGATGAACCGTTAATTATATGTGATGACAATATATATAAGGCTAAAAATATAATTGTATCAACCGGTTCAAAGTCAATAGAATTACCAGATTTAAAATTTGATTCTAAGTTTGTTTTGTCTTCTGATGATTTATTTAATTTAAATAAAATTCCAAATTCAATAACAATTGTGGGAAGTGGGGCAATAGGTTTGGAATGGGCTCAAATATTTGCTTTTTTGGGCTCAAAAGTAACTATTGTTGAAAAAGCTCCTGTGCTGGCACCTTCCTTGGATTGCGATTTGCAAAAAAGAATTGAGCGTATATTAAAAGTTAATAACATAGTTTTTTATAAAGGTGATTATATTGTCTCTGCAAATAATCACGAAATTACTTTAAATTCAGGTAAAAAAATAAATTCTGATATTATCTTGGTTGCAGTGGGAAGAAAAGCTAATTTGCCTAAAGTCAGTGTTTTGGGTTGTAGTGAAGATTTTAAGTTGAACATTATTGATAATTTTAAGACCGAATTTGAAAATTTATATATTATAGGGGATGCAACAAGTGGCGTTATGCTTGCTCATAATGCTTCTTATCAGGCAAAGTGTTTAATGAATAAAATATTAAATAATGAAGATTTTGAATATAGAGCTATACCTTCTGTAATTTATTTAACTCCTGAGATTGCGTCTTGTGGAGTATGTGAACAAGCAGTTAAGAATGATAGTGAATATACAGTATCCAAGATTATGTTAGCTTCTATTGCAAAATCTTGGTGTGATGAAGCTCAAGATGGATTTATTAAATTAATTATTAAAGATAATGCTATTAAAGGTGCGCATTTAGTTTGTCCTGAGGCTTCTTCTTTGATTGCATTGCTTTCATATTTTATTGATAATTGTGTATCGTTAGATGAAATCAAAAAAATGATATTTCCACATCCTTCTTATAGTGAATTGATCTTGAGGGCTGTTAAAAATGTCAAATAAAAAAAGATTACCAGAATATTTAAAGACTAAACTGGCTAGTTTAGATGATATTGAATATAAAAACGTTAGGATGATTTTAAATAAAAATAATCTAAATACTGTTTGTGATGGTGCAAGATGCCCAAATAAGTGTGAGTGTTATAGCAGTAGAACAGCAACTTTTTTAATTTTAGGTAATACATGTACAAGAAACTGTGCTTTTTGCAACATTTCTCAAAAGACTCCTATTGGAATAGATTTAAATGAGCCATATCATGTTGCACTTGCTGTTTTAGAGTTAGGGCTAAAATATTGTGTTATAACATCTGTTACTAGAGACGATTTAAAAGAAAATAATGATTATGGTTCTATTCATTATGTAAACACAATAAATGAAGTTAGAAAATTAAATAAAGATGTAAAGATTGAAATTTTAACACCCGATTTTAAAGGCGATAAAATTGCTCTAAAACGTATTGTTGACGCGCATCCCGATGTTTTTAATCATAACATTGAAACAATAGAAAGATTATATCCTATTGCTCGTCAAATGGCTAACTATAATTGCTCTTTAGAAGTTTTACGTTATATGAAAAAATGTGGTTTAAAAACTAAATCTGGTTTTATGCTAGGTCTGGGCGAAAGTATGGATGAAATAAAGAAATTGATATTAGATTTAGCAGAAACTGATTTAGACATTGTTACTGTCGGGCAATATATTCAGCCATCTAAAAAACATCTTGAGGTTTCAAGGTACTATACGCTTGATGAATATAAAATTATAGAAGATTTTATAAAAGAAAATACGGATATTTATCCTGTTGTAGCACCGCTTGCAAGAAGTTCATATAAAGCTCTAGATGCTTATAAAGCTATTTTGTAGCGGATTTTCTGCCTCTTTTTGATGTTTTCTTTATGTTGTCTTCTTGTACATTTGTGTTGATATTTGCTAATTTTGCAATTTTATCAATATATTTTATATAATCTTTTGGCTCTATATTGTTTTCTTCTAAAATTTTTAATATTATTTTTACGCCTGATAAATTAAGAGCAAGATTTCTTGTTAAAAACAAAATTAACTTTGCTCTCTCTAAGTCGTCAATGCTGTAATTTCTTCTGTTTTTATCAGTCCTTTTAGGTGATAATATTCCTTCTTTATCGTATATCCTCAAAGTCCTTTGGTGTATATTTAAAGTTTGTGCAACTGAACTTATTGGAAGGATTGCAAGTGATGTATCTATTGGTTGATTGTTATTATTTTCTTTATTCATATTAATTCCTAGAACAGACAAACATTATAAAAGCTTATAATTAAATTATATCACTCCGTACATATCATAGCATGTTGCTTTAGTTATTTTTACATCCACAATATCTCCGGGAGTTAGAAACTCGTTTGTTTTGATGTATACTAATCCGTCCACCTCTGGTGCGTCTTTGTAGCTTCTTGCTATAACTGTATTGTTTGAATGTATTTCCTCTATTATACATTGAATTTTCTTTTCTGTGTAGTTTTTATTTATTTTCAATGAAATACCTTTTTGTAATTCCATTAAGAGTTTTTTCCGTTTATTTTTTATGCTTTGTTTGATTTGAGGTTTTAGTGTGTAAGCATATGTGTTTTTTTCTCTTGAATACGTAAATACCCCAACTTTGTCAAATTTCATTTCTTTTACAAAATTATACAAATCTTCAAATTCTTCATCTGTTTCTCCGGGATATCCTACTATAAATGTTGTTCTGATTGCTACATTTTTAATATTTTTTCGTATTTTTTTGATGAATTTTCTATAATCAATAGCAGGTCTTTTCATCCTTTTTAAGACATTTATGTTTGAATGTTGTAATGGTATATCTATATATTTAACAACTTTATCTAGATTATTTATTGTTTTCATTAATTCTTCATCAAAATTAGTAGGATAAGCATACATTAATCTTATCCAATTGACGTTTTCAATTTTATTAAGCTCTTCTAAGAGCTCTTTTAACATTGGTTTTTTATATATATCAAGTCCATAGCTCGTTGTATCTTGAGCTATTAGTACTATTTCACTTACTCCTTTGTCAGCCAGACTCTTTGCTTCTTTTATAATGTCTTCTATTTTTCTTGATTTATATTTTCCTCTTAAATTTGGGATTACACAGTATCCGCAATTATAGTAGCAACCTTCTGCTATTTTTAGATAGCTTGATGAACCTACTGTTATTTGTTCTCTTTGTACATTTTCGCAATATTTATATTCGGGAGTTTCTGAAACTTTATAATATTCCTTGTTTTTGATTGCATCTATAATATTTTCATAGTCGCAGGTGCCAATATAGCATTTAACTTCAGGAAGAAGCTTTTTAAGTTCTTCTTTGTATTTTTGTACTAAACAGCCTGTTAGTATAATTCTTTTTCCTTTTTCAATCATTTCTATTATTGCTCTTATGCTTTCTTTTTCAGCATCATTTATAAAAGAGCAAGTGTTTATTATGACTGTTTTTATGTCTTTGTTGTCATAATCCAGACTGTATTTATAGCCGTTTTTGACTAAAATACCTAACATAAGCTCCAAATCAATAAGATTTTTTGCACATCCAAATTGTAGTATTCCTATTATTTCTTTATTTTTCATTTATTTTAAAAATTAATACTTTGTGTTCATTTTCTATTATAGCTGTTCTTTTATAATAATCCATAATATATGTACAAAAATTTACTCCATAATTATAACAAATTGTTTGAGCTCCGTATTCTTTAGTATTTCTGGGGTAAAATATTATATATTCTGTTTTGTTTTTTTTGAGTTGTTCTATGATTTGTTCTTCTTTAAATGTTTCAAAATCAAGAGGTGTAAACGTTGAATTGTAGAAATTCCAAGGCTTTTTGTGTATTAAATTAAAAATTTGACCTTCTGGAACCACAATAAAATTTTCATTATTTTTTATATTTTTTAAAATATATTCATTTGTTTTGTCGAATAAAATACTATCGTTTTTTGTTAGTTGTATATTGGGGTATAGTTTAGTTTTATATTTTTTATGTTTAATATTATATTTGAAATTTGTAATTGTTATTAAGGTCGTAAAAATCAAAAAGAAACTTAAGAGCCATTTTTTGTTTGTTACTTTTTTTAATAGTACATAAAGTGTGAGTATTGCAAAAATATATCCAAAATTTGTATAACATAAGGGGTTTATTTTGAATATGGATTTTAAATTAAGAATTATAGCAAAAATGATAAGAGTGATATCTTTATATGATAATCTTTTTTTTATAAATAGAAAAATACTAAGGTATGTTATTAAAATAATGCACAGGTTAAACAAATTGTTTAAATTGAAAAATAATAATGATAATATGATTATAGAAATCGATGTGTATTTAAAATTTTTTTTGTATATAAATTCTGAAATTATTAGTATAGTTAAAATTAATATAAAAGATATTAGACTTTGTATAAGGTATTCTTTTTGAATATAAACTCCGACTGATTTATAAAGAGAGTATATTGCATTTGTTGAAATCATTTCTTTTATATAGTACAGATTTAAAATTGTATCATTTATTGTTATTCCTTTGTGTGCAAAATATATCAGGTTTATGGTCGGTAAAATTAATATATATGAAAAATCTTTGATATTTTTTAGTTTGTTTTCTTTTATTTCTAACGCGATTAGAAATATTGCCATTAAAATAAAAAGCTCAATTTTATTTATTAAAATAAAGCCTAATAAAAGAAACATTATTTTTGGTTGTTTTTTTAGATAAAACAAAAATGTTGCATATGAAGCTAAATATGCCCAAAGAGTAGAATACGAATAGGGAAGAACAAATGAAAAAGTTGAGTTTGAAAATATTGATGCACTGATAAAGAGCGCCGTTAATATAAGTGATTCGTTTTCTTTAAGGAAATTTTTTGATATGAAGTAAAAAATAATTATAGCAATGTATGAAATTATATGGCTTAAAATAAGTAAAATATTAATATTTAGACCAAATAGTTTATATAAAATAGAATTAAAAATATATCCAAAAGAACCATATATCAAGAAAATATCTTTTATCAATTTTTCTCCGTTATTTATCTGGTATGGAATGTATGCTTCTCTTGAAAAATCGATTAACATATTTCCACATTTACCAAAATAAAATAGGCTAAAAATTAAAAAAAGTATTGTAATTGTGAATACATTTTTTTTCATTATACTTTTTATATCAAAAACCTTTTTTGCAGGCAATTTTTTAATATTAAAATACTTTATTAAGGTATGATTAATAATAAAAATATTGAATCAATAGCTGATATGGGCGGGCATAGAATCCTTGGTATGGGTGGCTCGCTGATGAGCTATATTGAAACCGGAAATGCTTATAGTAAGGATTATAGGCCTAATGATACACCTGATGCTTTTATAAAAAATGAACAACGAACAACAAAAAAGAAGGAAAATAATTTAAAAGCATTAACTTTAGCTGGAATGTTGGCTGCAAGTTCGCTTGCTGTATTTAACATTTTTAAAAAGAAAAAATATTCCATAAAGAACATTAATTTAAATTCTATTAAAGAAAAGGTAAAAGCTTTTAATATTAATGAATTTTGCAAAAATGGTATTGAAAAATTAAAAGCACTTATAAGTAAAATAAAAATCAAGTAGTTTTATTTGGAAGAAGTATTATTTTTCATTCTTTTTTTATTATGAAATTCTTGTTTTATTTTTTCAAATTCTGCTTTTTGAGCATCATTTAGTATGCTTTCGAATTTTTTTCTATTTTCTATTCTTATTTTATCTGCTTTTTGTTTTAGCAGCACCAGCTCAAGTTTCAGCGGTGTTGATTCTACGTTTGCTTGTATTTTTGATGTTTTAGTTTCGTAAATTCTTTTTATTTTTTTGCTTAAATATTCCATTTTTTTAACAGTTTTTTGCATTTCTTTTCTATATTCAAGCCTGTTTTCATCTATTTGTTTTTTTTGTTCAGCTGTTAAGTTGAGTCTTGTTTCAAGCATTAAATCAAAATCTCTTTTTTGTTTATGACATTCTATGCGTTTTTGTTTTTCAAATTGATTGTTTTGAAAGTTTATTGTTGTGTTTTGTGCAAAAGCACATAAATTAACTGTAAAAATTATGGTTATTATGGTTAAAATTTTTTTCATTTTAATCTTCCTTAATTAAAAAACTGAGCTTATCTTCAAGAATTTTTCTTGCATTATTTATTCTTGATTTTACTGTTCCTGTTGGAATATTTAATTTCTTAGAAATTTTTTCATAAGAGTAATTTTCATATTCGTATAAAATTATTACTTCTTTCATTTTTTTTGGCAGTGAATTTACTGCCTTAAGTATAATTTTTTGTCTTTCTTTTTGAGTATATATTTCTTCAGGTGTTTTTGTGTTGCTTATTTTTTCTAAAGTTTCGTCATCATGATCCGTGTTGTTGCTGTTTTTAAAATGCGAACTTTTAAGGTAATCTCTGCAGATATTTGCTGTAATTGTGCATATCCATTGTGTAAATTTGTTTTGCTCTTGATATTTGTCAATGTTTTTAAGCGTTCTTATATAGACCTCTTGCTCAAGGTCTTCGTTGTATTCGCCTGTAAATTTTTTTATTATTTGTTTTATTTTATTACTGTTATTAAGTATGTCTTTCAAGATTATAGCCCTAATGCAAAATCGTTTTCCATAAGCTCTGTTTGTAAACTCTTGGTTTCAAGTGCAAAATATAAATTTTCGCCTTGTGTATAAAGTTGTGCTATGCTTCCAAGCAACATCATAGGCATACTTATCATAACAAACAGAGTTATCATTGCTTTTCTTCTTTTATTTCTTTTGTATAAAGGTTTGGCTTCTTGAAGTATTTGTGATAATTTATCCATTTTTATCCCTCTTCATATATTATAACGATTATTTAATTTTTTTGTTCATATTTTTTTTGTTACATTTGTTAATATTTTTTTTCTTATTATTACTGTGTTTTAGCTGTGCTTATATTTTTTATATACTAAATATTAAAATAAAAAGGCAATTTTATATCAAAAAAATACTTTATTTATATATAGATGAGGTAAATTCAAGAGAGAGATAAAAAATGTCAAAAAGACGAAATTTAGAATTAATCGAAGAAACTTACAATCCATTTGAACAGGTGGTTTCTAAAGACAGGTTAATTGGTAATTTAAATGAGATTGATGAAAGAAGCATTCGTTCTAAATTTAAAAATACGGATGATCCAATCAATCTTGCGTTTGATGCTATTGAGAAATCATCATTGAAAACTTTAGCCAGAGATTTTATTAAGGAAAGTTTTTTTGATGCTATTTCTTTTATAACAGATATTTGTAAATAATTATTACGATAATTATTTAGTCGAAATGGGGGATTATAGGTAGGTTTACAAATTGACGCTATATGCGTCATTTTTTTTAGGCAATTATTTTTTATTAGTTGTTTTATATTCGTGTGATAATAAGTATCTAGCTGAGGTATAAAATGATTAATAAAATTCAATTAACAACGCCTAGTCGAATTTCATTCAAACAAGCTTATCGTTCTAATGATGGCTATCGCAGTTATACTAGCAAATATAATTATGATCAAAATTATGATTATGATGCCACTGGTAGCGGATCTGATAAAAGGACTTGTTTAGATTGTTATGATTATTCAAGAGTAGGTTACATTCCAAGATATCCAAACAGATCTGATTATTCTGTACGTGATTCGCGTGGTTTAATTGGTGCGATTAGTAATTCTATTGACACCGGTCGTGCAAATCGTTATGAACATATGAGAGAAAGAGTTGTACCTGTTGAAACAACTGTTTCTAATTATATAAGGTCTAATCCTCGTTTGGCAAAAATAAGAGAAGAGTCAATTGCTGATTTTGAACGTTTTAGAGAATGCTATTATAAGTATAATGATTATTTAGACCATGTAAACCCTGTTTATATGAGAAGACCGACTTCATCTATTGACACGTTCGATTTCTTTGGTGCGAACTCAAAAGTATTTTATACAAATGGACGAAGAACAGTTCCATATTCCAGAGAGGTATTTGTAACAAATGTACCTTTTGCTGTCGCAATAAGACCAAGAATGGGTGTAAGAGATGAATTTTATGGTGCTAAAGAACTTTATGATTTCCAAAAAGGTATTATGTTTGATAATGTGAATTTTGGCATTGGCAATTATACCTCTGCGGATCAAGTAAATGTTTTTAGTCCAAAAAAATGCGATATGTTATTTGCAAAGCTTGCTCGTGCTTTTAGATCTCCAATTACAATAAATGGCTTGTCTGCAAAAGGAAATGGTGATTTTAAAGCTAATTCTTTAATTGTATATAACTATGATAAATATGGAGATGTTGCTGGTACAAAAGTTTTTGTTAAACCTGAAGTTGAATATTATTTTTCTGAATCAGATGTTCCTGAATTTTTACTTAATGGTCAATCTATGATTGAATCAGAATTTAAAGGACAAAATGGAAGAAACGTTAGATTTTTAGAAGCGCCTAATGTAAAATATAGCAATGGCAGATTTATTGTGAAAGCTGATCAAGCGCTTGAGCTTCAAAGAAATGGTTTAGCAAGTTACTATTCTAATTATGATGACAACTCAAGAAAATTGCGCTATGAGACTAGACAAGTTATTGATTTAAATAGAGGCTAAGCCTGTTCTATTTAAATCAATCTATATAACATACATAATAAAACAGCCTCGTTCAAGAGGCTGTTTTATTAATTGTTTATTTCATTTAAGCACCTGTTGCTGATTTTGAAATGATTTCTTTTTCTATATTAGCCGGTACTTGTTCGTATTTGCAGAATTCCATTGAGAATGTTCCTCTGCCTTGAGTGTTTGAACGTAGGTCTGTTGCATATCCAAACATATTTGCAAGAGGAACGATACCTCTAACAATAACGTTTCCTGTATTGCCTTGTGGTTCTTGGCCTTCTATACGTCCTCTGCGTCTAGATATATCACCAATAATTGTACCCGTAAATTCATCAGGAATTTCAATTTCAACTTTCATCATAGGTTCTAATATGCAAGGTTGAGCTTTTTTGCAACCTTCTTTCATTGCCATTGAACCGGCAATTTTGAAAGCCATTTCAGATGAATCGACTTCGTGGAATGAACCATCATATAATTCAACTTTAACATCGATTACTGGATATCCTGCTAGAATACCGCCTTCAAGCGCTTCTTCCATACCTTTTCTTGCAGGTTCTATGTATTCTTTAGGTATTGCACCACCAACAATTTTGTTTTCGAATACAAAACCTTCATTTTCGCCAGCTGGGGAGATTTTAACTTTAACGTGTCCGTATTGACCTTTACCACCTGATTGACGTATGAATTTAGAATCTTGGTCAGCAGTTCCTCTTATTGTTTCACGATATGCAACTTGAGGTTTACCGATATTTGCTTCAACTTTGAATTCTCTAAGCATACGGTCAACAATAATATCCAGGTGAAGCTCGCCCATACCGGAGATAATTGTTTGACCTGTTTCTGCGTCAGATTTAACTCTAAATGATGGATCTTCTTCTGCCAGTTTTTGAAGTGCAACGCCCATTTTATCTTGGTCTGCTTTAGTTTTTGGTTCGATTGCAACAGAAATAACAGGTTCAGGGAAGCTCATTCTTTCAAGTATAATTGGTGCATTTTCATCGCATAATGTATCACCTGTTGTTGTGTCTTTTAAACCAACAGCTGCACAGATATCACCCGCGTATACTTCTTGTTCTTCAAGCCTTTGGTCAGCATACATTCTAACTAATCTTGAAATACGTTCTTTTTTACCATTTGTAGAGTTTAGAACATATGATCCTGAAGTAATTACGCCAGAATATACTCTTAAGAAAGTTAAACGACCTACAAATGGGTCAGTCATAACTTTGAATGCCAACGCTGAAAATGGTTCTGAGTCAGATGAATGACGTTCTGTTTTTGTTCCGTCTTCTAGTTCACCTTCAATAGCTTTAACATCAACAGGAGAAGGCATATAGTCAACCACATTATTTAATAACAGTTGTACACCTTTGTTCTTAAAAGCTGTACCGCAGCATACAGGAACGATTTTATTGTTGCAAACAGCTTTTCTTAAGCCTGCCTTTAGTTCTTCTATTGTAATTGTAGAAGGGTCTTCAAAGAATTTTTCCATTAAAGCATCGTCTTCTGCAGCGATAGCTTCTACCATTTCATCATGGTATTGTTGTGCTTTTTCTTTTAATTCAGCCGGGATTTCAACTTCTTTGATGTCAGTTCCAAGGTCATTCGTGTAAATTTCAGCTTTCATTGTCATCAAGTCTACAAGACCTGTAAACTGGTCTTCTGCACCGATTGGAAGTTGGATAGGAATAGCATTTGCACCTAGTCTATTTTTGATTTGATCAACAACTCGGTAAAAATCTGCACCAGTTCTGTCCATTTTGTTAACGAAAACCATTCTTGGTACTTCGTAACGATTAGCTTGTCTCCAGACTGTTTCTGATTGAGATTGTACGCCGCCTACTGCACAGAAAACGGCAACAACACCATCTAATACACGTAATGAACGTTCTACTTCAATAGTAAAATCAACGTGGCCCGGGGTGTCGATTATATTGATTTGATGACCTTTCCATTCTGCAGTAACTGCTGCTGATTGAATTGTAATTCCACGTTCTTTTTCTTGTTCCATAAAGTCTGTTACAGCAGCACCATCGTGAGTTTCACCAATTTTGTGTGTTTTACCTGTGTAGAATAAAATACGTTCGGTTGTAGTTGTTTTACCTGCATCAATATGCGCAGCAATACCGATATTACGAATCTTATCCAAAGCTGTTTTTCTTGGCATATTTGATTTCCTTTTCTAAAAATATTATCTATTAATATATATTAATTCTCGCATAAACAAGTATATTGACAAGTGTTTTGCATTAAAATTCAAATTTCTTAAAAATACTTCATTTATTGGTTTTACTTTACCTAATAAATCATTAATATATATTTGAGTATTATGAGGTATTATTTATGGCAAAATTAATTGGAAGCAGTTTATTTACCGGTGCAATTTCCGGTCTAAATTCAAATTTTTTATTAATGTTAAATGGTGGTAGTGGTTTAACTTTGGATAATCTTTTAAATCCTTCTTCTGATAACATTAAATATACTGTTAATCAGTCTTTTAGAAGTTATATGATGAATAATTTTAATCAGATTGATATAGATGGTGACGGTACAATTTCACAAGAAGATTTAAGTGGATATACTACAAAATTGCAAACTCAAGGTATGACATATAACGAATTATCTCAGTTATGCGCAAGTAACGGTTCTATGTCTAGTCTTTTAGATACTGTTTTGTCTAACTTTAATGAAATAGACACTAACCATGACGGAAGAGTTACGCAAAGCGAGATAAATGCTTATAGGATAAACGAGGAAATTCGGGAAGTTAAAGACAAGTATCCTAAAATTGATCCTACAAAAATGTCTATGTTTTATGAAACAGATACTTCTAATGATACTTCAAGTTCTACTGATAGTGATGATAAGGTTTTTAAATAAAAAAAAGGCGGGTTTCCCGCCTTAATTTTTACACGTTTTATGAATTTAAAGAGAGTTGAGATTTAATTTAATTCTTTTTTATGCCAATCTGATTGTTGAGTTTTGAATTTGTGTGCTTACTGCTTCGCCTACTGCTTGCATTTCTTGGCTAATTGCTTCCATTTGTGATTCAACATCTGATTGTTCAAGTTCTAGCATTGTTTCTTGATCATTTACATCTTCTTCCAACATAGCCAGTTCATCTTCATAGAATGTTTTTTCTCTATTTACATCTTCAGTATATTCTAATTGTGCATCTTCTTTTTCCATTTGAATATTTGAGATTTCAGATTCAATTTGTGTTTGCAGTGCTGAAATATTATCTTCGTTTAATGTTGAGATATCCGGCAAGTTATATTCTGCTGATAATTCTGTAAAATCATACATATCAAATCTTTGAAGATCTTCTGATGATGTTTCAAAATATTTTGTATCATTTCTTTCGTACCAAACTTTTTCGCCATCTTCGCTAGCTGAAAGTTCGCTAAATTTAATATACTTTGTTTCGCCACTATTTAATTTTAATTTAAATGGTGTGTTGCTTCCTGCATATTCTCCGTTTTCATTTCTTATGATAACAGCTTTACCTGATGTAGCTATATCTCCATTTGAATTTCCGGTTGCATATTCTTTTGCTATTTTTAAGAAATTTGTAAGTTCTTTTCTTTTGCTTTCAAGTTCGTCAATTAATTCATTATAGCTTTGTTTTAATGGTGCTAAAGCTTGATTTTGTTGATTTTGAATTGAAGCAGTTTCATACTGTTTTCTTCTTGCCAGTTGTCTTTTTTCACGTGAAATTTGTAAATCACGCATTTGGTATCCAGCATGAGATTGCTTTAAAACCCTTTTTCTTAATGTAAGTGTTACCCACCCCATATTAATACCTCTCTCTCTAAAACGTGTTATTAAATATCCCTACACTGTAATAAAGTTTTTTTTGTTGAATTAATTGCTTGTTTTTTATTATTTAGTTTACAAAAGTTAACAATTCAAGAAAGACTCTTCCATATTTCTTGATTTTAGGGGTTTTAAGGGGTAAGTTATTCTCAGCTATTATTTTTGCAGTATCAATTTTATTCAATGAATCATATTCAATTATGATAAGTCCGTTTTTGTTTAGTAATTCTACTGCTTTGATTATAATTGTAGAATAATCTGCTTGCCAAGGTGGGTCAATGTATATAATGTCAAACTTTGTTTCTGTTTTGTAGTTTAGTGCGTTTGCTACTGTTAAATCAGGCTTTTGTTTGATTTTGGCATAGTTTTTTTTAATTAATTCTGCATTTTTCGAGTTAATTTCAATTTCTTTTACTTTGTATCCTCTGGAGAGTGCTTCAAGTCCCATAATTCCGCTTCCTGCAAACATATCTAAGAAACTTGAGTTTTCTTGCGCATATGCCATCAAAATATTAAATACACTTTCTCTAACTTTTGATAATGTAGGTCTAGCACTTTTTGGTGCTTCTATTTTACTACCTTTATACTGCCCGCCTGTCAGATACAATTTGTTTCTCCTATGTGTATTATAAACTTATCATGAAAAAAATAGTTATAATAGGTGGCGGTGCAGCGGGTGCAAAGGCTGCCTCTAAATCTAAAAGATTAAATCCCGAAAATCATGTTGAATTATATACAAGAGATAGCGAAATTGCCGTTTCATTGTGTGGTTTGCCTTATTATATAGAAGGTTCTGTTGATGACATTAATAAATTGATTATAAGAACACCTAAAGATTTTTTAAATATGGGAATATCAGTTTTCCTAAATCATAATTTAGAAGAGATTTACCCTGAGCAAAATTGTGTTTTAATAAATGGAAATCATATTTTTTATGATGAGTTGATTTTAGCACTTGGTGCGGATGTTAATATACCTAATATCGAAAACATATTTGCTAACAATGTTTTTACATTAAGAAGTATCGCCTCAGGAAAGGCTATTAGAGAAAAAATGTTTAATTCAAAATCGGTTATTCTTCTTGGTGCGGGATATATCGGAATTGAATTAGCTGAAGCTTTTATAAAGAATGGTCTCGATGTAATTATAGTTGAAGCTAAAGACCGCATTGCTTCTGATTTTGATGAAGATTTTTCTAAATTAATTCAAGATGTTATTATCTCAAAATGTAATTCTAAAATGCAAACTTTTTACGGAGAAAGGGCGGTAAAAATTACAGTTGATGAAAATAATAATTTTAAAAGTCTGATAACCGAATCTCAAAAAGAATTTTTTGCTGACTTTTTAGTATTAAGTACAGGTGCTTCTCCAAATACTGGTATAGCTCAAAAGTCAGGCATTAAACTTGGCATAACAGGTGCTATTGAGGTTGATAACAGAATGCGGACAAATATTAAAAATATTTTTGCTTGCGGTGATTGCACTCAAAAATATGATATAGTTACACGAGAACCGGCTTATCTTGGATTGGGAACTATTGCCAATAAAGAGGGTAGAGTTGCCGCTATTAATGCAACCTGTAACAAAGAATTTGAAGTGTTTGATGGTATATTAAGTTCAGTTATAACAAGATTTTTTGATTATACCATCTCTAAAACAGGTCTTACTTTTCAAAAAGCAATGGAATACTCTAAAAAAGTTAATTTAGAGCCAATAAGTGCAACCATAACAAAAAAGGATAAAGCCAGCTATATGCCTTTTACAAATGAATTGACTTTAAAAGTTGTAGCAGATAAAAGAAGCGGTGAAATTTTAGGTGCTCAAAGTATTGGCTGTGTTGGTAATGTAGCACAACGAATAAATACTATTACTTCAGCTCTTAAAGCAAGGTTGACAGTCGATGAACTTTTGCATCTGGACTTACCGTATGCGCCACCTTATTCGAGTTCTGTTGATCCTATTTTGACTGCTGCATATAAATTGAAAGATCAAATCAAAAAATAAAGTGCCGTTTCCGGCACTTTAAAAGTTACACTTTATGTATTTGGTTTTACTTGGCTATTTAAATTATGCTAATTTTATTGTCGAATTTTGAATTTCAGTGCTTACTGCTTCGGACACTGCTTGCATTTCTTGGCTGATTGCTTCCATTTGTGATTCAACCTCAACTTGTTCCATATCAAGTTGTGTTTCTTGGTCAGAGACCTCTTCTTCAATCATTGCGAGTTCTCCTTCGTAGTATGTTTTTTCAGCATCCACATTTTCAGTATAGTCTAGCTGTAAATTTGATAATTCCATTTGAAGATCACTTATTTGACCGTCAAAATCAGTAGATGAATCAGCTCCACTTTCTTTTGCTTGTTTCTTTTGTTCTCTTAAGTCCGATATTTGATCCATAATACTTTGTCTGCTTGTTCTGTATTCATCTTTAATCGGCATAAGTGCTTGTTCTTGTTGATTTTGAATTGAAGCTGTTTCGTATTGTTTTTGTCTTGCCAGCTGTCTTTTTTCACGCGAAATTTGTAAATCTCTTAATTGATAATAAGCGTGTGCTTGTTTAAGTTCTCTTTTTCTTAATGTAAGTGTAACCCATCCCATAGTAAAACCTCTTTCTCCCCTTTAGTTTTGCTCGTGTAATCTCGTGTAATTAATATTTTTGTAAGATAAATTTAATTTAAAATTCCCTACACTGTAATAAACAATTTTTGAAATCAAAAATTGCTTTTTAAAAAATATTAATGTTACAAAACTTAACAAAAGCTTTCTAAAACCGCTGTATTATTAGGTATTTTAATACAGCAAAAAGAAAGAAGTTTTTGCTCATAGTATTTTATTTCATTGTGCTATTTAATTTAGCACAATGAAATAATTGTATTTTTTTTGCTTAAAACGCTAAAACCATATAATATTTCTTCTTTATATAGTTCAAGTTCGTCTTTAAAATAACATTCATTTTGATTGTTATTTTTTCCTTCTGTATTTAAAATTTTGTATAACGTCTCAAATTTTCTAAAATCCCTAGAGCAATTCAGCTCAAGCAATTTTGAGACAACATTCCTTCTGCAGTCGCTTTTTTTGCGACTGCTGTTTTTGTGCAATCCCATAAATATACTATTCCCCCTAATTTGTGTGTGACATATTCCCTACATGGGTATAAAGTATTTTTTGGTTTTTAAATTGACAAAAAATTTATAGTAACTTTACATTTCTTCAAGTTTGAATTTTTAAATTTTTTACTTATAATTCGATTATGAAGCATATTTTGGTTATTTCAGGAAAACAATATAGTGGCAAAGATACTCTTGCAAAGATTCTTTTAGAAAAACTTGACGGATATAAAAGAATCGGGTTGGGAGATGCTATTAAGATTGAGTATTCAATAAGAAAAAAAATACCACTTGATGAAATTATTACAAATAAGCATCTATATAGAAATGACTTGATAGAGCTTGGTAATTGGGGAAGAAGTGTTGATGATGATTTTTGGATTAAGAACTTGCTTGGTTTTGATAAAATCATAGTTCCTGATATTCGAGTTATTCATGAAGCGGAATTTTTTAAAAATGCAGGTGCTTTTTTAATAAGAGTTGAGTCTGATTATGTTAATAGGTCAAAAAGAGGCATTATTGTAAACGATGATGATTTAACAGAAACCGCTTTGGATAATTATGGTGGTTTTAATATTACTGTATATAATAATTCAGATTATTCAAATTTAGTTAAAGAAGCCGATAAAATCATAGATTGCTATCTAAAATTTATCGGCTAGAATTTTATTTAAAATTTAATTTTGAACTTTCAATATCTGAGCTTATTTGTTCGTTTACGCTTTCCATTTCGCTTCTCATTGCTTCAAGTTGAGATTCTACTGTTGTTTGTTCTTCTTGCAGTCTTGTTTCTTGGTCTGTTGCAGCTTCTTCTAGCTCATTTAAGATATCATCATAATAATCATTTATATTTTGTTTTTCTTCTTGATAATCTTCATTTGCTGCCGAATAGTTCATTTGCCATTCTGCATATTCATCAGAACTTATATCAGGTCTTGCGTCTCTTATTTTTAAGTATTCAGACTTAGCTTCATTTAGCTCTTGTTTTTTTAATTTATTATAAATAGATTGTTCATAAGACAAATTTCTTTGAATGCCTCGTACTTGTCTTGACATTTGAAGATCTCGGAGCTCTAAGCTGTTAACTCCGCTTCTTAAAGATAATTTTCTTAGGTTTAGTGTTACCCAACTCATTTTTTTACCTCTTTTTTGTCTTAGAACTTTCGACTATTTAGTTCACATATATATAAAGTATATATTTTGTATTGAATTTCAATATACTTTAAATAATTTACAAAACTTTACATAAAAAGAGGTTTGTAATTCTACTTTTCGTAAAAATTGTTTGTAATTAAATTTATGTATTCAACCATATGTGAAAAATATTCTAAATCACATTCCCCATTGATGATGATATCGCATTTTTCTTTGTTTGGAATTAAGTATTTTTGCCCTGCTTTTTTGATATAGTCCCAATGTTTTAGAGCATTTTCTTCATCTTGATTGCGGTTTTTTGCTCTTTTAAGAAAACGTGTTTTTCTTTCTTTGTCATCTAAATCAATGTATACTTTTATGTCAAATACATCAGAGACTTTTTCATATATAGAGCACATTCCTTCGACAATAATTATTTTTTGTGATTTAACCGGAATTGACTTTGGTTTTGACTTGCCTGTACCATTTACAAGGTACTGTGGAGACATTATATCAAACCCCTTTTGTAGTTGAATAATATCAGCTTTTAATAGGTCTAAATCAAAGTTTTCGGGTGAATCTATATCGTAACCTGCATCCCTTAATAAATCAAAATTACCGTATTTTTCAATCAAATGTGATATATCTTTAAAATAATTGTCTGCTGCAAGAATCGTAACCGGCAGATTAAGTTTTTCTATACATTCTGTTATTTTTTTGCAAATTGTTGATTTTCCACTTGCAGATTCACCTGAAAGTGCAATTAATATTTTATTTTCAGGATGATTAATAAGCCTTTCCGTAAAGTTATCTAAAAAATCCTTCTTGTAGCTTATAATCATTTGTTTATTTGATTTTTTATCATGATTAATAATTTGTTTGAATTTTGTTTGTAGGTAGAACGCAAGTAAAGATCTGCCGGAGCGTGTTTGGCAGTTTGGTTTTTGAATTTTGTCTTTTGTTTGATTTTCAAGTAAATTTTTCACTAATGCGTTCATTGTATTTTGTATAATATCTCTAAATATATTTATTTGCTATTTTGTTTAGTAATATTAAAATAGATTTTTCAATTTCTTTAATGTTTTTGTTTAGTATTTCTTCTTTTGCGCTAAAAATAAGACTTTGATAGTTATTTATGATGTTACTTTCTTCTTGTTTAAAGATTAATCTTATATTTTCTCTCATTAATCTTTTAATTCGATTTCTTTTAGTGGCTCTTTTGTGAATTTTTTTAGAAACAACAAAACCTACCCTGGTGGGGCAGTTTTTGTCGAGTTTTAATTTTCCTGCATACAATATTAATATTTCGTCTGATACTGTGTTTTTATTATTGTATGTTGCCCTGAAAGCCGATTTTGCTTTCAGTCTGTTTTCTTTTTTAAGCACGGTTTTTTGCTGTTATTGCTACTTTATGACGACCTTTTGCACGTCTGGCATTAATAACGCGTCTTCCGTTTTTAGTAGCCATTCTTGCTCTGAAACCGCTTACATTTTGTCTTTTTCTTTTTGTACCTTCTAAAGTACGACGCATTTTATTTTCTCCTTGTGATTATATTTTGAGCTTGACATAGTAACAATGTCGGTATTTACTATATTATATTGGACAAAATGAGGTGTCAAGGTTATGAAATCAAATGTTAAGCTTGGAGTAATTGGTTGCGGAAAAATGGCGTCTGCAATATTAACGGGTGTTTTTAAAAATAAATTTTTAAATCCCGAGAATATTTTTTTATATGATGTTGATTTAAATGCTTCAAAATTATTGTCTGAAAAATTTGGTTTTAAGATTGTTGATTCAATAGAAAATATAGTTGATATTTCAGATGTTATTTTACTTGCGGTTAAGCCATTTAAAATAGATGACGTTATGAATGTTATTAAGAAAAATTATAAAAATAACTTGATATTGTCAATTTTAGCCGGTGTTAAGCTAAAAAAATATATGTCTTACATTGATAACATAAAAGTAATTAGGATTATGCCTAATACGCCGGCTTTGGTTAATGAAGGAATGAGTGCAGTATGTGCTTCTGATGATATCGATTCCAGTGATGTTGAATTTGCTTTAAATTTTATGGGTAATTGTGGCAAAGTAATTAAAATAAGTGAAGAAAAAATAGATATTATAACAGCGCTTTCTGGTTCCGGACCTGCTTTTTATTTTAAAATTATTGAAGAATTTGCAAAATGTGCTTCAAAACTCGGGTTAAATTTTGATGAAGCTATGTTGTTAGCCTCTCAAACTGCCCTAGGTAGTGCTAAAATGTTAATTGAAAATAATTTTGATGCTGAAACATTAATAAAAAATGTTACTACCCCCGGTGGATGCACGGCAGTCGGTAATGACGTTTTAAACAGTTCTAATATTTCTAATATCCTTTATGATACTTTGAGTAAAACTGCAAAGAAAGCCTCGGAGCTTGGATAATTGTATTTAATTTTTAATTAAGCTAATATGAAATTATGAAGTATAATAAATTCCAGCTTGTTTCGAATTATAAACCATCAGGAGACCAGCCAAAAGCTATAAAACAGTTAACTGATGGATTAAATGAAGGTATGTTGTCTCAAACGCTTTTGGGTGTTACCGGTTCAGGTAAAACATATACTATTGCTAACGTAATACAAAATATTCAAAAACCTACTCTAGTTATAGCTCATAATAAAACATTAGCTGCTCAATTATATAACGAGTTTAAAGAATTTTTCCCCAACAATGCAGTTGAATATTTTATTTCATATTATGATTATTATCAGCCTGAAGCTTATATACCAAGAACAGATACTTACATTGAAAAATCTGCTTCAATTAATGATGAAATAGATAGATTGAGACATAATACAACAAGAAGCCTTTATGAAAGAAATGATGTAATTGTTGTTGCTTCTGTGAGTTGTATTTATGGTTTAGGCTTGCCTGAAAATTATTTTAAAGGAACTGTTACTTTGTGCGTAGGGCAGGAAATTTCAAGAAAAGATTTACTTACTTATCTTGTTGGTGTTCGATATGACAGAAACGATGTTGAGCTTTCTCGTTCTACGTTTAGAGCAAGGGGTGATGTCGTTGAAATAATGCCAAGTTATGAAAAAATTATTAATCGTATTTCTTTTTTTGGTGATGAAATAGAAAAAATAACACGTATTGATGCTGTATCCGGTGAAATTATTGACACTCCTGATGAAATTGTAATTTATCCGGCTGTGCATTATCTTTCTTATGATGAAAATTTGGATGAAACTATTTCGTTAATCAAAGAAGAATTAAACGAAAGATTGTCCGAACTAAAGAATGAAAATAAAATCGTTGAAGCGCAAAGACTTTCGCAAAGAGTTAATTATGATTGTGAAATGATTAAAGAAATGGGATATTGTTCAGGAATTGAAAATTATTCAAGAATAATTGAAAGGAGAAAACCCGGAACTCCGCCTGCTACGTTATTGGATTATTTTGGTGACGATTTTTTAGTTGTTATTGATGAATCACATGTTACATTGCCACAGTTGAAGGGTATGTATTTTGGTGATAGGGCAAGAAAGAATGTTCTTGTGGATTACGGATTTAGATTACCTTGTGCAAGGGACAACAGACCTTTAACTTTTGATGAGTTTTATAAAAAGATTGGACAGAAAATATTTATTTCTGCTACACCTGCTGATTTTGAGCGAAAAGAAAGTTGTCAAATAGTTGAGCAAATAATACGTCCAACAGGTCTTTTAGATCCTTTAATAGAAGTCAGGCCTACTTTATCACAAGTTAAAGATTTAATTTGTGAAATAAATAAAACGATTGAAAATAAAGATAAAGTTTTAATAACGACATTGACCAAAAAAATGGCAGAAGAACTTACTAATTATCTTCAAAATCAAGGATTAAAAGTAAGATATTTGCACAGCGAGGTAAAATCTCTTGAAAGAGTTGAAATTTTACGTGATTTAAGACTGGGCGAATTTGATATACTTGTCGGGGTTAATTTGCTTCGTGAAGGTCTAGATATTCCTGAAGTTTCTCTTGTTGCTATTATGGATGCTGACAAGGAAGGCTTTTTAAGATGTGAAACATCCTTAATTCAAACCATAGGAAGAAGTGCAAGAAATGTTAATGGCAGGGTTATTATGTATGCTGATAAAATAACTGATTCTATGAATATTGCAATAGAAGAAACAAAACGTCGTCGGTCTATTCAAATGAAATATAATAAAGATAATAACATTACACCTAAAACAATAAAAAAATCTATTCAAAATAATTTATTGCAACTTGTTCAAAGTTATAGAAGTGTTGAAGATATTGTTGCAGAGCAAATGGTTGAACTTAATGTTGATAAAAAAGATTTACCGAAATTATTGGATAAGTTAGAAAAAGATATGCACAAAGCTGCAAAATTGCTGGATTTTGAAAGAGCAATTCAAATCAGAGATGAAATTAAAAAAATTAAAAGTCTTTTATAAATTTAAGCGATTCCTTTTTGAAGCAAATCATGAATGTGCAGTACGCCAATAGGTTTTTTATCTTCGGTAATAAATATATTTGTTATTTTCTTTTCATTTAAAAGCTTTATAGCTTCTGTTGCAAAAATGTCTTTTTGGATTGTTATTGGATTTTTTGTCATTATGCTTGAGGCTTTAATGTTTTTTAGGTCTTGGTTTATACATCTTCTCAAATCACCGTCTGTAAACATACCGACCAGTTCATTGTTTTTATTTACGAAACCGACGCAACCCAGTCTTTTTGAGGTCATTTCTAAAATTATTTCATTTATTCCTGAGTTTTCATCTAATATAGGCATTTCATTGCCTGTATGCATTAAATCTTTTACTTTTTGGAGAATTGAACCTAATTTTCCTCCGGGATGTCTTTCGTTAAATTGTGTTTTTGAAAATCCTTTTCTTTCAATCATCCCCGTTGTTATAACGTCTCCTAAGACCAGAGTTGCTGTCGTTGATGATGTTGGAGCTAAGCCGAGCGGGCAAGCTTCTTTTGCGTTTGGTAATTTTAAAACTATATCGCCGGCTTTTGCCAGTGAACTTTCCGGATTTTTTGTTATGGCTATAAGTTTGATTCCAAATCTTTTAGAATAATTTAGAATGTCTATAAGTTCTCTTGATTCTCCACTGTTTGAAATTGCAATGATTACATCATCTGTTGTTACCATTCCTAAATCACCATGGCTTGCTTCTGCCGGATGAATAAAAAATGATGGTGTTCCGGTTGAAGCTAGTGATGCAGCGATTTTTTTTGCAATATGACCTGATTTTCCCATTCCGGAGAGAATAATTCTGCCTTTTGCGTTTTCAATCATATCCAAGGCCTTAGTAAGATTATCGTCAAGCGAATTTTTGAGTTCGTTTATAGCCTCAATTTCTATATCAATAGTTTTTATTGCATTCATAATATCTGCATTTTGTAGCTTTTCAATCATTTGCATTTTATTCCCCCGTTCACTTTTATTGTATATTAAAGTTGTGATTTTTGTTAATATTATGTTAAAAAATATCAATTTTTTTTGTTTACAATTTTTATATATTACAGGAAGGTTTATTTTTTTATGGTGCAGGCAGTAGGTGCAAGTAATATATTTAATATACGAAGAACTCCTGTAAACAGTTGTGTTAACAGTGCATCTTTTAATTCAGGTAATGTTTTAACTGCTCAAAAAAAACTTTCCTTTACTGCTTCAATTCCTGTATTTTTAAACACTTCTTTAACTGATTCGGATAGAAAAAAATACACCTATTTACTTGATTTCATGAAAAATTATCCGATAAGCCAAAATGCCGAAGGCTTAAGCTGCTCAAAGCAATTAGAACTTTTATTAAAAAATGGTAAGCTTTTATCACGTTCTAAAAGTGATAACTCTACAACTTTGGATAATTTATATTCAATCGCAACTGAAAAGCGAGCATTTAATTTAAATCAAAGAAATTTAATTTCAAATGTTTTAGATGTATTAACCAATCCAAGAGTAGTTTCACAGACTTTTGGTGACATTCCAATAAGTGAACAGAGAAATATAATTACTTCTTTAAATATTGATGATCCTGCTAAAACTAACCCTTCTTTGATGAATGTTACGGCTTCCGGTACATGTGCTGCTGCTTCTAATGAAGTTAATTTGGCTGATAAATATCCTGCTGAGTACGCTCGTTGGGTTTCAAAACTTTCAAGTGAGGATAAGGCATTATATTTGGATATAAATTTATCATCTATTTCAAAAAACCCCCTTGAAGCAATCACAATTATAAATTTGTTGGAAGCTCAAAAAGTAAGTATGGATTTTAATAAAGTAAAAATTAAAGTTAATACAGATGAAAACGCTTATATAAGGGCTCAAATTCAAGATAAATATTGGGACAAAGGTGAAAGAAATGTTGCTAATGTCCTTGTTCAAAGTGCAATTATGCAGCTTGGTTCACAAAATACTTATAATTCATTAATTGATGCAAGGGGCGGAAAATTCAACACTAATTCTCAAGGACTTATTGAAATAGAAAAAACATTTGTTGAATCTTTGATTAAAGATAAAGAGATTACTTCTCTTGTTTATCAAAAAATTGATGATGACCAAAATTTATTAGGCTATAATTGTTCTTTTGATAAAATGAAAAAGCATATTAAAGACACTATTGATAGTGGAGAAGATGTCATAATCGGTTATGTTCTTACAAATGAAACTTCCGGTCGTACTGCTTCAAGGTACTATAATCCAAAGGCAGATGGAAAACCAAACAAAATTATAAATGGACACGAAATTACAATAGTAGGTTATAAATATGATGCAAATGGGAATATGTTTTTCGTTTGCGTTGATACTGACGATGATAATATTAATTTTGTAGAATATAGTGCAGACTGGCTTCTTCCCAAGCTTCATCATGCCGGATATCCAGCTCAAATAGTAGCTGCTGACGAAGAAGAAATAATAAAAAATTCGCAAGTTGCATAAAATAAAAAGGCGACACCCAGATTCGAACTGGGGATAAGAGCTTTGCAGGCTCCTGCCTTACCACTTGGCCATGTCGCCTTATGCTTTATCTATGTTATTAAATAAATAATTTATTGTCAAGAGATAATTAGTATTATTTGAGCATTGTTTTACTTCTAAGCTGTCTGTGGAATGTAATTGCAAATCTGTGTGCTTCGTCTCTAATTCTTTGAAATAAATGAAGAGCGGGAGAATTTATTGCAAAAATTACCGGTTTTGATTGATTAGGCAGAAACACCTCCTCTTCTCTTTTAGCTAGAGAAACTATATTTAAATTTAAATCATATTCTTTCATTATTTTGATAACACTTGATAGCTGACCTTTTCCTCCGTCTATTATAATCAAATCAGGTGCATTAATTTCATTATTTTTTATTCTTTTAAATCTTCTTGAAAGTATTTCTCGCATTGATTTAAAGTCGTCTACTTCGCCTTTTTGTATTGTTTTTAGTTTATATTTTCTGTATTTTGATTTTTTGGGTTCTCCGTTTTCAAAATATACTCCGGATGCTACTGTATTTGTTCCTTGTATGTGTGATATATCATAACATTCAATTGTGTGTGGAAATTTGTTTAGTTTTAATTTTTCTTGAAGATAAGAGCCGACTTCATTATAGTCATTTTGTATTTTTGATAGTTCTTTTAGTTTTGTTTGTTCTAAATTATATTGAGCGTTCTTTTGTGCGAGAGCGAGCATTTCTTTATCTGTTTTTGATGATGCTTTTACAATTTTAACTTCATTTTTTAATCTTAAAGAAAGCCATTTTTTGTATAATTCTACATTTTTAAATGTTTCTAAAATTATTATTTTAGACGGCAACTCTTCATCATTTAACAGTATATAGTATTCTCTTAAAGTGCTTTCAATTATTTCATCAAAATCAGTATTGTCTGATAATATTTGAGAGAATGAAAAATCTTTTTTGTTTATTAATCTTCCTTGTCTTACTTGTAGAATACTTATTGAAATATAATTTGATGATGTTGCTATTCCTATATAGTCATGGTTTGCACCAGTTGTTTTGAAGACAATATTTTGTTTTTCCATTGTCTTTTCAATGTCTTGAATGCTATTTCTTAAAAGTAATGCTTTTTCAAAATCGCAAGCTTTGCTTGCTTTTTGCATTTCTTCTTTTAATTTTTTAATTAATTCCTTTCTTTTTCCGGATAAAAATAATTCAACATTTTTTATTATTTTTTTATATTCTTCAGATGAGATTTTGTTTTGACATGGCGCACAACATTGTCCTAAATCATAGTATAAACAAGGTCTTGATTTATATTTTGGCGTGTTGCATTTTTTTAGCGGAAAAATTTTATTTATAACTTCTAATGTTGCATGCATTGCTCTTGAATCCGTATATGGACCATAGTATTTTCCTTTAAACGGATTTCTGTTTGCTTTTCTTACTATTATTATTTTTGGATAATCCTCTTTTGTGATTAAAAAATAAGGAAATTTTTTATCATCTTTAAGAAGTACATTGTATTTCGGTTTATATTTTTTTATAAGTTCATTTTCAAGGATTAACGCTTCAATTTCAGAGTTTACAACGATACACTCAATTTTTTTTATTTGCGGTACCATTATTTGCAGTTTGGGAGAATCTTTTTTACCGACAAAGTAGCTGTTAACTCGGTTGTATAGGTTTTTTGCTTTGCCTATATATATGATATTGTTGTCTTTGTCAAAATATTGGTAGCAACCGGGTAATTTTGGCATTAGAGCAATCTGATTTAAGATTGTTTTATCATAGTTTTTTTTGCTTGTATTCATAAAAATATACTAGCATATTTTAAAAATGTTATAAATCCTGTATTTGTGGAATGGTAATACTAAGTTGCTTACTAGTATGAGTTGTCATGGAAAGACAGGTGGAATATGATTCTTGAATACAAAGTAGATGAACTTTCAGTTCAGGGTGCGTGGTTAAGGACTTTATACGATTTAATTGATGAATTAAATTGCAAATGTCAGACATTTATGGAAGAAAAATATAACACGAACAGAAATTGTTTTGCTCCCGTTCGTGTTGTAAAAATTTTTGGTTCCAATACTATTCTTAGCTGGTTAAAGTTAAGAATGGAAAGATATAATCATTTTGTTGACAGTCTTAATTCGCAAGATGTTTTTTCAGCGTCATTCATTGATGAAATTGATGAAGAAAAAAATCTGTAATAAAGCTATATAACTGCAAATTCAACATTTAAATATTCATTTGTTGCATAGTTAACTTGAAGTTCTTGAATTTTTGCATTGAACTTTTCTTTACCTAAGCTTAGTTCCCATTCAGCATCTTTAGCGTCTCTGTATGCCATTTCAAACTCATGAGAATTTACTTGAATGTTTTTAGCATCAATATTTTTTCCGTACAATGAACCGGGTAAATTTCCAGATGCTCTTAATTGACGAGGGTTTTTTCCTTCTTCACGGACTTCAATTTTTAATTTAGCTTTTGCCATTTTATTCTCCTTGACTTAATGTTATGCTTAATTTATTAATATAAGTATTCTAATTATATTTGTTGAACAAAAAAATGCAATTTTTATCAAAAACAGTTTTAAAAAAGTTTATAAAACAAGAAATTTCATCAGTTGGTTTTGATGAGGGTTATATTGAACATGCTGTAAAAAAACATCTTTTTTTATCAATCAAGATTTTTGATGTTACGCCTTCTCAAGCTTCAATTATTAAACAGACAGCGCTTTCTTGTGATTGTGATTGTGCTGTTAATAGAGGTGTTATTGATTGCTCCGTAAGTTTTTCTGATTGTATTTTGTCAGGTACAATTTCTCAGCTTGTTTCGGTTGCAAAGAAGTTATCTTCTCAGCCTTTTTCTCTTTCAAAGTTATCAGACATTATTTTTGAAAAAATTGAAATTGAATTATCGAAAAAATCGGATACGAAAATAATGGGTATTTTAAATCTTACACCCAATTCTTTTTCTGATGGTGGAGAGTTCGTTGAAATAGATAAGGCAATGAACCATGCTATTGACATGATTGAAAATGGTGCAAACATAATTGATATTGGTGCTCAGTCTACTAAACCGTTTTCGGATTTGGTTTCTGTTGTTTATGAAATAGAAAAAGTTACGCCAATAGTTACTGCACTTAAAACCGCATTCCCTCATATTGAAATAAGCGTTGATACAATGACTCTAGCTTGTGCAAAGGCAGCTATTGAAGCAGGTGCTGATATCATAAATGATGTAAGCTTTCTTGCAAATCCTGAATTTGTCAAGATTTGTGCATTGGAAAATAAAAAACTTGTTATTATGCACACTAAGGGCGATTCAAAAACTATGGATAAGTTAGCATATTATGATAATGTTGTTGATGAAATTTATACTGATATTAATAAAAAGGTTCAATATGCACTTGATAATGGTTTAGATAAAAAGAACATAATTATAGATGTTGGTTTTGGATTTGCAAAAAATATTACTCAAAATTTTGAGTTGTTAAAAAGAATAAATGAATTTAAATCGATGGGGATACCTGTTTTAGCTGGTGTCTCAAGAAAACGTTTTATGCAAGATGTTATCAATACTAAAGAACCCAAGGATGCTGATTTTGTTTCTGCGTTAAGTGCTTTTTATTTAATGCAAAATGAGGTTGATTATATAAGAGTTCACAATGTTGAATTGACTGTTCAAGCTCTTAAGCTTTATAATAGATTAATTTAATCAAATTTATTGTTTATTGAATTTTTTTATTGGTTTTTTAGAAATTTTTTTAAAGACTTCACTAAATTTTTCAATTGGTTCAAAATAGTAACCACAATCATCTTTTAGTTGCGCTCCCATTTTAAAAATTTCTTCTGAAGGATAGTTTCTGCAAATAGAAGGTCTGCTTTTGTGATCCTTGCAGAGTTTTTTTTCTTTATCGAATTTGTCGCAAGTAAAAATTAAACCAAAATCATCCTGATCTATTGGTGTTATATGTTGGTAAAATGAGTAGTTGTTGTTTGTTTTGATTTTTTTAAATTCTTCGGTTGTTTTTATTATTTTATTTCCATGTCTTACATAGATATTTTCACAACAAGCTCCACACATACTGCATTTGCCGTATCTGAAATATTTTCTTTTTAATATCCTCAAATGATAGAATTTTTTAATTTTTTCTAATATTTTTTTATAAAATATCATTTAAGAAATCTTTATTATTCAAAAGCTCAGATATGAAGTCTTCGTTTTCTATTGATAGTTTTCCTTCGAATGCTTGTTTCAATACAAGCTCAACAGAAGCTTTCTCATCAGTCTCTTTTAGAATCTCACTGAATTTTTGTACATCAACTTCACGTTGGTATTTTTTTATTGCAGCAGATGAAATATCTGATTCGTCAATAAAAAAACCGTTTTCGACTTCTTCAAAAGGGTTTGTTGCGACACCTTTAATTCTATCCAAACTTTGACTTTGTGCAATAGATTCTGAATTATTGTTTGAAATTTTATCCAGCATATCTTCCCTAAGTCTTATCCTTACAATAATAGTATGTAACAAATTTGTTATTTTGAAATTAACCTAAAGGTTAGTTTTACTGAAATTATAGCTTTGTTTTTTTTATATTGCAAATTTGTAAATTATTTTAATGCTATTTTCTTATCAAGATAATTTTTTTCTTCGTATTTATAATTTTTTATGTAGTTGATTGCTTCTTTTGGCGTGTTTGCAATGTAGTATATTGATTCTGTGATTTTTGGTGCAAAGTTTTCACTTATTATATCGTTAAAAAAGTTTATTAGATTTTTATAGTAATTATTTGTGTTTAATATGACAATAGGTTTATTGTTGTATCCTAATTGTTTTTGTACAAGCATTTCCGAAAGTTCTTCTAAAGTTCCAAAACCTCCTGCAATTGCTATTATTGCATCAGATATTTCATCCATTTTTGCTTTTCTTTCACGCATTCCTTTGGTTAAAATAAATTTACTGCATTCTCCTGGATGAATTCCTAAATCATAAAGTTTTTGAGGCATTACACCGGTGATTTCACTTCCTCTTAGCCTTGCGGCATTTGTTACTTCTCCCATTAGTCCGAGATTTGAACCGCCATATATTATATTGTAGCCATTGTTTGCAATTTCAATTCCAAGATTGTATGCTTCTTTAAAATATATACTTTTAATTGTAGATGATGAGCTTGCAAAGATACATATATTTTTTATTTTATTTTCCATTTGTCCTCACTAACGTTTTATATGTTTTAAAAATTATTTTCACAATTATGCTATTATTAATTATCATTCTTGCTTTTATTTTTTCTTTTAATGGAATTTTATCATTATTAAAAAAAGGATTGAAATCGTAATTTTTAAAAATATCTGAAATTTCATTAAGAAAAATGTCGTTATATTTGTTTTTTATTCTTTTATAGTTCCATAAATATGCTTTTAATTCAAAAAGTAATTTAAATGCAGCTATATTGTTATTTTGAGGTTTAAAAAAGCTATTGATTGTATAAAATTCATTTATTATTTCAAATACTTTGTCTGATGTGTTTGTGCTTGAATTTGGATTGTCTGTTTTATAGTTATATAGCGGGATATTGATTAACTTAAAGTTATTTGCGCAGTAAAAACATTTAAATTGAAAGGTCGTATCTTGGTAACTTGCTCCTTGAGTTTCATTAAAAGAGATATTGTTTTTATATAAGAAATCTTTTTTATATATTGCTGACCATATGCTTGGCTGAATAGTAAGTAGCTGCGGGCATTTTAAAATATTGTTTATATGGTGAGTGTTTTGTTTCTTAAATAGATTTTTTTTGAATTTTTTATTGTTTTTAACTTTATAAAAATCAGATTTTATAAAATCGTAATTACCCTCTTGTGCGTATTTTACAAGTATTTCTAGCATGTTTTTTTCAATAGTGTCGTCAGATTCAACTATTGAAATATATTCTGCTTGAGCAAGCTTTATTGCTTTGTTTAGGTTTATACCGTAGCCAAGATTTTTTATGTTATTTATAATTTTAATTCTTTTGTCTTTTTCGGCAAAATTTTTAATGATTTCATATGAATTATCTGTTGAGCAGTCATTTATTATTATAATTTCTATTTCTTTTAAGGTTTGGTTTATAACTGACAATATACAGTTTTTTAAATATTTTTCGCTATTATATACAGGAATTATTACTGATACTTTCATAATGTAATTTTATATTATTTTATTTTTTTTGTAATAATTTACACGTATGTTTTTTTGATGTAGAGTATTTAAAATAGTTCTTGGAGTTTGTGATGGATTTCGAATTTGTTAATCAAGATTTAGAAGGTGTTTTACTGATAAATTATCCAAAAAAGGAAGATAATTGCGGTTATTTTTGCAGTTCTTATGATAAAAACGTTTTTTTGAAAAATGGTTTAAATTTTGATTTTTTTTCTGAAAAAAGTATCTATTCTGATTTTAAAACTTTAAGAGGTTTGTTTTTTCATAAAGACAATAATATTTTATTTAGGGTTTGCTGTGGTAGTGTTTTATTTCTTGTTGTTGATTTAAGACATGATTCAACTACTTTTGGTAAACATATTAAAATGGAAATTTCATCAGACGATTGCAGCATATTATATATTCCAAGCGGATTTGCATATGGTTATTTAACTTTGTCTGATTTTTCGTATGTTGGCATTGTTGCTGATTCTAAATCTTTAACTGAATTTTCAAATTGCATTGTTTGGAATGATAGAGATTTGAATATTGATTGGGGAATTAATTATACTCCAATCATCCCCAGTAACGTTGAATATTTTGAGTTTAACAAAATTAATATTTAATTTTGACTTGATTTTTGTTTTTAATTGTTAGATAATAAATATTGTAAATTTAATATCGCGGGATGGAGCAGTCTGGTAGCTCGTCGGGCTCATAAGACTCATTTTAGATTTACTTCCTTGCTTGATATAATAA
>CALUWM010000005.1 GCA_944324485.1 Candidatus Gastranaerophilales bacterium
TAAGCCAGCTGAGGCGATAGCCTCGAAATGCAATAAAAAAACCACTCTGCTTGAGTGGTTTTAGTGGTGGGCGTTGAGAGGCTCGAACTCCCGACATCTTCCTTGTAAGGGAAGCGCTCTACCAACTGAGCTAAACGCCCAACTTGTTTTGCAATTTCTATAATAATATATAAACTGCTTTTGTCAAGAGTTTTTAATTTTGAGTTATTAAATTTTCTTGATTTTTAAATTGCATATTATACAAATTACGATATTTACCTTCAGGAATACTGATTAGTTGTTCGTGAGTACCTTCTTCTATTATGTTTCCATTTTCAACTACTATTATTTTATCTGCGTTAAAAATAGTTGAAAGCCTATGTGCTATAACAAAAACGGTTTTATCTTTCATTAAGTTATCAAGTGCCTTTTGAACAATTTTTTCTGATTTATTATCAAGAGCGCTTGTTGCTTCATCTAAAACAACAACGGGAGTATTTTTAATCATTGCTCTTGCTATTGCAATTCTCTGTCTTTGACCTCCTGAAAGAGAAACACCGTTTTCTCCTATTTGGCTGTCTATTCCGTTTTCAAGTGTTTTGATAAAATCGTCTAAATGTGATGCTTTAATCACTTTTTCTATTTCTTCATCAGTTGCATCTTTTTTACCAATTAATATATTTTCTTTAATTGTGCCGGTAAAAAGAAAATTATCTTGGAATACTTCTGAAATAGAATTTCTTAGAGACGTAAGCGTAAAATCTTTTATGTTTATTCCGTCAAATAGAATCTGACCTGAATTTATATCGTAAAATCTTGGTAAAAGGTTTACTATTGTAGACTTTCCCCCGCCTGAATTTCCAACTATTGCAAGAGTTTGCCCATGTTTTATGTTGAATGATATTTTATGTAAAATTTCTTTATCTTTATTGTATGAGAAGCAAACATCCTTGAATTCAATTACAGAAGGAGAAAAGTCTAACTCTTTTTTGCCGTTATCAACAACTCTTGTACTAAAATCAAATAGCTCAAAAACCCTGCTTATTGCCACAAAGATTCCTTGCATACTTGTTAAATCTTGCCCTATTGTTTTAACAGGTTTATATAGTAATAATAATGAAGTTATAAAGCTTGCAAAGCTTCCTGTTGTTAATTTACCGTTTATTATAAGATTGTTTCCGACAAGCATGACAAATGCTATACCTACGCTTGCAATAATATACATTATTGGTGAAAGCCAGCCTGCTCTTTTTGTTAATGACATTTGCAAGCTAAATGTTTCTTGTATCAATCTTTTTACTTTATTATACATATCTTCTTGCAGATTGTATCCTGAGATAACTTTGTTTCCTTTGTATGTCTCATTAAATGATGTTGTTATGTTTCCTCCGACAACAGTACCTTGGTTTGAAACTTGTTTTATTCTTTTTCTTAAAAATGCCATAGGTAAAAAAGCACAAACTAAAACAATTACACCAACGACAGCAAGTTCCCAAGAATTATATAAAAGCACAAATATTAAACCAAGAGCGCTTGTAAATGAAGTTATAAGTGTTTTAATGCTGTTTATTAATTGTTTTGAAGCAGCATCCGGATCGCCTAAAAATCTTGAAAGGACTAATCCTGATGAATTATCATCATAAAATTTTGAATCAAGATATATTAGCTTTTTAAATAAATCAATTTTGACTGAGTTTGCAATTTTTATACTTATCCAGTCTGAAAGATAAGTGTTTAAGTATCTTAAAACCCCTTGAATTCCGGCAAAAATAACAACTCCTGGCGGTATCCACATAGCAAGGAAGTCTCTTGTTAGTGTATAATTCCAAATTTCAAAAGTTTGTCCGTTTACGACAACATCTATATATGGTTTTAAAACAAATGCTGTGGCTCCATCCAAAAGCCCTAATGGAATTGCCAGAATAAAAGTAATAAAAATTCTAAACAAGAGCGGTTTTATGTATGGATATATTCTTTTTAAAAGATAACCGTAATCGAACGCTCTTTCTGTTTTAATATTATCAAGTCTCATTGTTGTAAACTTCCTCAAAATATACGTAAGAACATTATTGCATAAAAATAAAAAAATTGTCTTTTCGGGCTTAATATTTTGTGATATTACTAAGTTATGAGTAAATTTTTATTTAAAATTGTTACAAAATTGAAAGAAGAAATAAAAGATCCGCAAGGGGAAGTTGTTGAAAAAATATCAAAAAGATTAAAAATTTTTGATGAAATAAAAGTACAAGCAGGAAAGTTCTATGGAATAACTGTTGTTGCAAAGGATTTGGCAGAAGCTCAACAAAAGGCAGGTGAACTAGCGAAGAATGTTTTATCAAACCCTGTTGTAGAAACGTATGAAATAATTTGCTTTGAGGAGATTTGATGAAAAAACTTACAGCTAGTATAGTAAAATTCCCAGGGTCAAATTGTGAAAATGAAACATTGGAAGCTGTTAAGTATTTTAATTTTGATGCTTATTTTATAAGCCATAAAGAAACAGTTATTGACTCAGATTTGGTTATTTTACCTGGAGGATTTAGTTTTGGAGATTATGTTTCTTGTGGAAGAATTGCTAAATTTAGCCCTGTAATTTCAAGCTTAAAAGAACTTATAAAGAGAAGAAAAATATTTATTTTAGGAATATGTAACGGTTTTCAGATATTAACTGAAGCAAATATTCTTCCCGGAGCGATACTAGAGAATATTGGCGGTAAGTTTATTTGCGATGATGTTGAGCTAACATTTTTGAATAAAAATTTTTCATTGCCAATAGCTCATCACCAAGGCAGGTATTATATAGATAATTTTGAAGATTTAAAGAATTATGAAATAATTAAATACAAAAACAATCCCAATGGTTCAATGGCAAATATAGCAGGTTTATATGATAAAAAAAGATATATAATGGGGCTTATGCCTCATCCCGAAAGAAATGTTATTACTCCGTTTAAATCCAAAGACGGCAAAAATATTTTTGAATTTATTAGGAATATAATAGAAAAAGATTTTTATGGAATTATATAAGAAGTTAAAAATTGATGATATTGTTTATCAAAATATTGTTAAAAAATTAAAGAGAAAACCTAACGATTTTGAAACGCATCTTTTTAGTGCAATGCATTCTGAGCATTGTGGTTATTTACATTCCAAAAAATATTTGAATGACTTTTATACAAATAATAATTTTCAAAATGAAAATGCAGGTTGTGTGCAGATTAAAGACCATTGTATCTTTTTCAAAATTGAATCACATAACCATCCTTGTGCGATTGAACCATATCAAGGTTCAATGACAGGAATAGGAGGGATTATAAGAGATGTTTTATCTCTTGGAGCTAAACCTATTTGCCTTTTGAATTCATTAAAGTTTGGTAGAATTAAAGAATCTAAAACAAAGTATTATTTATCAGAGGTCGTAAGAGGAATAAGTGATTATGGTAATTCAACAGGAATACCGGTAATTTCAGGAGAGACAATATTTAATGAACAATTTGAAAATATACCCATAGTAAACGTTTTGGCTGCCGGTATAGTAAAGGCAGATAAAATTAAGTTTTCCAGCGCAAAAGAGAATTCGTATATTATAATTTTGGGTTCTAAAACAGGCGTGGATGGTTTGGGTGGAGCGACCTTTGCTTCAGATGTTTTAAGTGAAAATTCTAAAAGAAGCAGCGTTCAGATAGGTGATCCATATTTAAAGAAGCTTTTGATAGAGGCAACTTTGAAAATTAATTCCTTGAATTCAATTCTTGCTTGTCAAGATTTGGGTGCAAGCGGGATTTTAAGTTCAACTTCTGAACTGTGTTATAAAGGAAAGTGCGGTGCTAAGTTATATTTGCAAAATGTTCATGTTCAAAATGAAAATATAACTCCGCTAGAAATAATGCTCTCTGAAACTCAGGAAAGAATGGCTTTTATAGTAGAAAAAACAGGGCTTGAAGAATTTAAGAAAATTGCAGATGAATTTGAGCTTGAATTTTCTATAATAGGTGAAACGACAGAGGAAAATCATTATAGTGTTTTTTATAAAGATAAACTTTTAGCTGATATTCCTTTAGAAGCTTTATGTGAGCCTTATTTATATACTTTAAAATCTTTAAATAAAAAATATGAGAAAAATATAAAAACATATAATATAAAAGATGATTTTTTTGAGATGATTAATGATGAAAACTTTTGTTCAAAAAAATACATATATTCTCAATTTGATCAAGAAGTTCAAGGGCGTACAGCGTTTTCTCAAAAAGAAAATTCTATCGGAATACTTTATTTAAAGGAGATAAGTTCTTTTATTGCTTTTTGTATAGAAACTAATATTGATGTTTCCGCTTTTGATGCTGCAATACATTCTTTTTTAAATTTATACAGAAAGCTTGTTTCTTTTGGTTTTGAGCCTTTGGGGCTCACAAATTGTCTTAATTTTTCAAGTCCCGATGATATTAATGTTCAGAGTGATTTTTTAGAAACGATAGAAGCACTGAAAAAACTTTCAAAAGATTTTTTAATTCCTGTTGTTTCGGGGAATGTATCTTTTTATAATGAAACTAATAATTATAAAATTCCGCCTTGTGCTACTTTTTCAATGCTTGGGGCAATAGATGATAAAAACAAAGTAATAAAACCTAATATTTATCATAATGACAAAATTTTTTTATTAGGCGATTGTAATTGTGTTTTTCCTGATTTTTCTTATGAAATAAATTTAAAAAACATAATTTTTGATCTATATGAAAAAAAATTAATACATTCTGTAAAAACAATTAATAAATATGGTATTATCGGTACTTTATTGAAGAATAGTCTTTTTTATGGAATTGGTTTTGAAATTAGTTATAAAAAAGATTTATATTTTAAAAAAAATCTCCCTTGTTATCTTTTATTGTCAAATCATGGTGATTTAACAGAAGAACTAAAAAAGTATAATATTCCTTTTCAATATTTAGGAAAATATTTAGGTGATAAAATAAAATTTGACGATTTGGTTTTTGATTTGGATGAGATAAATCAGATATATCAAAATAAAATTTGTTTTGAAATGGAAAAATAAATTATGTCTAAATTAGCACACGAGTGTGGAATTGTTGCTTATTTTGCAAAAAATCAAAAAGATAACGTTATAGAAAAAACCATTAATTCTTTAATTAAATTACAACACAGAGGTCAGGATTCTTGTGGAATTTCTTATGTTGAAAATGGCGAAATTAAAAGGAAAATTGCTCTTGGTTTAATTAAAGATAATCTTTTGAATTTAAATTTAAAGTCTAATTTAGCTATTGCACACACAAGATATGCAACTTGCGGAAATGTAGATATAGTAAATGCACAGCCGTATTTTTATAAAGGTGTTGCGCTATGTTTTAACGGAACAATATATAAAATATCAAAATATAAAAAAAGATTAATTGAATCTCAATTTAGTTTTGAAACAGAATCTGATGCTGAAGTTATTTTGAAGTGGCTTTTTTTAAAACTTAAAAAACCTTCTTATTTGTGGACTTTAAATGAAATAGGAGAGATTTTAAACAGAGATTTTAAAGGTAGCGCATATAGTTTATTGGTACTTTTAAATGATAAAATTTTTGCTTATAAAGATTTTTTTTCGTTTCGTCCTTTGACTTTTATTGAAACAAAGACAGATTATATATTAATGAGCGAGGATTGCGAGTATTTAAACGATTATATTCAAAAAATTGAATTGAAAGCTGCTCAAGGAATTGAAATAAACAGTAAGGGCTATTTTTTGTCTGATTTTTTCAAGATAAATGATTTAAAGAAGTGCGTTTTTGAAGTTGTATATTTTGCTGATAAAAAATCAAGAGTTTTTGAAGTAGATGTAAAAAATGCAAGAATTAAACTTGGCAGTTTATTAGCCAGAGAAGATGATGTTGAAGCTGATATTGTTATTCCTGTTATGAATAGCGGATTTTGGGGCGCATTTGGCTATGCTATGGAGCGAAATATAAAATTATCGTTTGCAATAAAAAATAATAAAAATATTTTAAGAACTTTTATAGAAAAAGAACCAAAAAGAAACCTTGCTCTTAATGAGAAGTATTCAATAATTCAAAGTAAGGTAAAAGGTAAAAATGTTGTGGTTGTTGATGACTCTGTTGTAAGAGGAAATACAATAAAAAAAATCTCATCTCTTTTAAGAAAAAATGGGGCAAAACAAATTCATTTTAGACTTTTTTCTCCTCCAATTATAAATTCTTGTTTTTGGGGAGTAGATATACCAAAAAAGGAAGAGCTCCTTGCATATAACTTTAAATCGAAGGATAATAAAACAATAGCAAAAGAACTCAATGTTGATTCAATTAAATTTATTTCAAGAGAGTCTTTTTGCGATATGTTTAGAGAAAATCAATGGTGCCACAATTGTTTTATAAAAAATCCTACAATTATAAATCCGCAGGTGTAGATATTGATAAAGCGGATAAAATAATAAAAAATATTAACAAAAAATTTAATCTGGATAATTTGCAAAATTTTGCAGGCTTGTATTCATCGGAAATTTTTAAAGGATATAAGATTTTTTCTTGTTGCGATGGAATTGGCTCAAAAATTATACCTTTAATTGAGAATAATTGTCCTGAAATCATAGCGAATGATTTAATTGCTATGAATTTGAATGATTTGATTACCTTTGGTGCAAAACCTCTTTTTTTCTTGGATTATATTGCTGCAAATAATTTAAAAGGGGATATAATTGAAAAAACCATTGAAAATATAAATATAATTTCAGAAAGATTTGGTTTTAAATTGCTTGGTGGAGAAATATCAGAGCTACCCTCTTTGATTAGTAAAAATTGTTTTGATATAGCAGGATTTTTGGTTGGTTGTTGTAAAAATGAGGATGTTTTAGATAAAGATGATATTAAAAAAGGAGATGTTATAATTGGTTTTTCATCAAATGGCATTCATTCAAATGGATTTAGTCTTATAAGAAAACTTTATTACGATAAGATTATGGATGAAAGAATGTTTAAAGAATGTTTAAAACCGACAAAAATATATGCGGATTTGGTGTATAATTTGCAAGAAAAAAAATTGATAAAG
This sequence comes from Candidatus Gastranaerophilales bacterium, assembly GCA_944324485.1. Lineage (GTDB taxonomy): Bacteria > Cyanobacteriota > Vampirovibrionia > Gastranaerophilales > Gastranaerophilaceae > RUG14156. The sequence goes on from CALUWM010000005.1 coordinate 7,039, forward strand.
TTTGCTTCTAATATAACAGGTGGCGGTATATATTCAAATTTAATAAGAGTGATTAGAAATAATAATGACATAAGGCTTGATTATTCAAGCATATTAAAACAAGAAATTTTTGAGTTTTTAAAAGAAAAAATAGACATAGATGAATGTTATAGAGTTTTTAATATGGGTGTTGGATTTTGTGTTTTTTGTAGTTTGGATAATGTTGATAGAATTCTTGAAATTTCAAAAGAATATTGTCCTTTTATTCTTGGAGAGGTTGTATGAAAAACGTTCTTATACTTGCTTCGGGTGAGGGCACTAATTTTGAAGCTATTATTAAATATTTTATTGATAAACAAAGAGATGATATTAATTTTAAGTTATTGTGCAATAGAAAAAATGCTAAGGTTTTATTAAGAGCAAAGAAGCTTGGTATTGAGGCTAATTATCTTGAATTTTCAGATTTTTCCGATTATTTTAAAAATCGCAAATTTGATTTGGTTGTAATGGCCGGATTTGATAGAATTTTAGATGAAGATATTATCAAAACAAATGTTTTTGTTAATATCCATCCTTCTTTTTTACCTAAGTATAAAGGGTTAAATGCTATAAAAAAAGCTTATGTGAATAGGGATTTAACAACCGGAATCACTATTCATTATGCAAACAAAGAAGTTGATAGCGGTGAGATAATTTATCAAAAGCAAATTAAAATTAGTCCTTCTTGGAGTTTAGCAAGACTCGAAAAGGAAATACATAAAAAAGAACATTATTATTATCCAAGAATCATAGAAATGCTATTGGGTTTAAATGTTTTAATTGTTGGTTCAGGAGCAAGAGAAGATTGCATTAAAGATAAAATATTTGCTTCCAGATATTTAAATAAGCTTTATTTTGCTGACTGCAATGATATGTTTTTAGAATTTGGCGAAAAAATAGAATATGATAATTATGAACAGCTTGCAAAGAAAGCAAAAGAAAAAAATATTAATTTAGTTGTTGTTGGTCCTGAAAAATATTTGTGCGAGGGAATTGTTGACGTATTTAAAAAATATAATATAAGTATTATTGGTTCAGATAAAAAGTCTTCAAAGCTTGAGTCATCAAAGCTTTATGCAAAAAAAGTGATGCAAAAATATAAAATAAAAACATCTCCATATAAAAGAATTTCAAGCAAAAATAAAATTGATAAATATATTTATTATTTTAAAACACCTGTTATAAAAGCAGATGGACTTGCTTTTGGTAAAGGTGTTTTTATGGATAATGACAGGATAAAAGTTAAAAATGAATTGTTTAAGTTTTTATCAGGTAAGTACTCTGATGCTTCAAAAATTTGTTTGATTGAAGAGAAATTGTTTGGTTTTGAGGTTTCCCTTTTTTCTTTTTGGGATGGTGAAACACTTTTAAACATGCCATTGTGTCAAGATTTTAAGCAAAATGATGAAGGTCTGAATACTGGTGGTTTAGCTTCTATATGTCCTATTAATTTAGATAAAGATGATAGGAATAAATTAAACAGATACATAAAAAAGCTTGAAAATATGCTTATAAAAGAAAAAATTACCTCGCCTTTTGTTCTTTATTCCGGGCTTATGGTTTGTGAAGATGATATTTATGTTCTTGAATACAATGTTCGTCTTGGTGATCCTGAGACTCAGGTTTTATTGAATTATATAGAAAATGATTGGCTTTTTATATTTTTTGCTCAGGTAAATAAAATGCTTGATTATATAAGTTTAAAAGAAGGCAATAAAGAAGTAACTTGTGTAGTGATGGCAAGTAAAGGATATCCTTTGAAAACAAGAAAAAACATCGAAATAAAAAATTTAGATTTTGTAATTAATCAAAAAAATGATACAAAAATATATTTTTCAAATATTAAAAAAGAAGACGAAAACTATTTTTCAATGGGAGGAAGGGTTTTATCAGTTGTTTCCGATAATAAAACCAATATTTATAAAATTTTAGAAGATATAGATTTTGAAGATAAAATGTATAAAAAGGATGTTGAAATTATACGTTAATTCTTTGGTATAATGAAATCATGGATGATGGAATTGTAAAAGAGTATTACCTTATAATAAAAAATAAAATTTTGCAGGTGGATTTTATTTCTGCCTTAAGAAGCATTGATAAATTGTTATACAATTTTCCAAATGATTCTTTTGGTTATTATTATAGAGGGGTTTGTCATTTTGCACAGGAAAAATATGAGGAGTCGATTGAGGATTATAAAACGGCTTTGAAATTTGACTCAGGTTTTGCAAAGGCTTATTTTAATCTTGGGGTCAGTTTTTATATTTTAAATTATTATGATAATGCTTTAATTAATATTGCAAAGGCACTTTTAATCTTTGTTTCTCAAAAAGATTTGCAATCAAAAAGAAGATGTATAGATGCACTAAAGTTAATTAATGTTGAACAAAAAGGGTAGCGATGAGTTCTGTTATTTTTATTGCGGGTTATATTATATTATTTTTAGTTGTTTTTGTTTCTTTGTTTATTATTTTGAAATATATAAAACTTTCAATTAAATTTTCAAGACTAACTAAATATTTGTATAATTATTTGAATATTATTATATCTGCAAGGTATGGAAATTTAAATCTAAAGTGTGAGGATGGTGTTGATGCTTTAACTATTCAGCTTTCGAGAAACACAAATGCGCTTTTGGAGAGTATTTTTGATAGGGATAAAATGATTAACGAATATATAGAAAGAGAAAAACAAAGCCAAAACTTAAAACAAGATTTTGTTTCAAGTTTAGCACATGATTTAAAAGTTCCTATTATTGCTCAGGACAATACTTATGATTTATTTTTACAAGGAAATTTTGGAGAAATTTCCAAGGTTCAAAAAGATGCAATTCAAAATTTGAAAATTTCCAATAATGATTTAAAGAACTTGGTTGTTGATCTTTTAGATGCTCATAAATTTGAAGATAATGAGTTAAAGTTGCAAATTGAAAATGTTGATATTGTTAAACTTATAAAAGAGATAATTATTCAAAATAAAAGTATTTTAGATATAAGAAACAAGGAAATACGATTTATTTCAGATGTTAATGAATTATATTGTCCTTTTGATGCTTTTTTAATTAAAAGAGTGTTTAATAATTTAATTTCAAACGCAGTGTTTTACGGTAAAAACTCAAGATATATAGATATAGAATTAAAAATAACCGAAAAACATATATTGGTTTCTGTTATTGATTATGGTGATGGCATAAACGAAGAAGAAATAAAAAATATTTTTAGAAAATATTATACTTCTGCAAAAAAATATGCTAATATCGGTGCAGGGTTAGGTTTGTATATCGCAAATAAAATTATACTCAGACATAATGGAAAAATATCTGCTTATAATATGCAAAACAAAGGTGCAAAATTTACTATTGAGTTGCCTTTAATTCAACAAAGTTTATGAAAACAATGGATGAAAAAGAAAATATATCTCAGTTTGTTTCTTCTTATTTATCATATCTTGAAATAGAAAGAGGATTATCAAAAAACACCTTAATTGCTTATCAAAATGATTTATTTTCATTTTTTGATTTTCTTTCACTGCAAAATATTAATCTTGAGTTAGCTGAAATTAAGAGAAAAGATTTTTCTTTGTATACAAAATTTCTTGCAAAAAAAGAATATTCTCCTTCATCTATTACAAGGAAAATTGCTTCAATTAAAGGTTTTTTTAGGTTTTTGTGTGCAAATAGAGATATAAAAATAAATCCGTCAAGTTCTGTTGTGTCGCCTAAAATGCCCAAAAAATTGCCCAAAGTTTTGACAACAAAAGAAGTAGATGAAATGTTAAAAATCGGTTTGAATGATTTTGAATTAGCTGTTGTTGAACTTTTATATTCGGCGGGTATAAGAGTGAGTGAGCTAGTGGATTTAGAGCTAAAAAATGTTGATTTGAATCAAAAAATAATAAAGGTGTTTGGTAAAGGTTCTAAAGAAAGAATTGTTCCGATTAATTTAAGATGCGTAAAAATTTTAAAAAAATATCTAAGATATAGAGAGCTAATTTCTGTCAAATTTGATTCTAAACCATATTTTTTCTTGAGCAGCCAAGGTAAAAAGATAACTCGTCAAAGTGTCTATAAATTAATTAGAAGACAGGGTGAACTTATCCATAAAAAAATTTCTCCTCATACTCTTAGGCACAGTTTTGCTACGCATTTACTTGAAAACGGTGCTGACTTAAGAGTTGTTCAAGAGCTTTTAGGACATTCAAGCATAGTTACCACTCAACTATACACTCATATTAGCAAAAAAACTCTTAGAGACGTCTATTTTAATATAAACAAATAATGTTTAAGTGTTAAAATAAAGTTATGGATAAAATTGATTGGCAAAAAGAAGACTTAAAATATATTTGGCATCCTTGTTCTCAAATGAAGGATTATGAAGATTTGCCGCCTATCGTTATAGATTATGGTAAAGGCATTAATTTATATGATATAGAAGGTAAAAGTTATAAGGATGTTGTAAGCTCTTGGTGGTGTAATTTATTAGGACATTGTAATCCTGAAATTTCAAATTCTCTTAAAAAACAAGCTGATAAACTAGAACATGTTATATTTGCTAATTTTTCCCATAAAGGTATAATCAGCCTTTGTATGCGTTTATCAAAGTTTGTACCTAAAGGGCTTGTTAAATTTAATTTCTCTGACAATGGTTCTTCTTCCATTGAAATGGCTATGAAAATGAGTTTTCAATATTTTCAACAGATAGGAAAACCTCACAAAACAAGATTTATGGCATTAACAGATGCTTATCATGGTGAAACCATAGCTGCTTTGTCTGTTGGTGCTTGCGATTTATATACTAAGATATATAAGCCTATATTAATGGATGTAATCAGGGTTAAGGCTCCTGATTGTTACAGATGTCCTTTTAATAAAAATCGTGAAAATTGTTCTTGTGAATGTTTTGTTGATGCTGAGAAACAGTTTGAAAAATATGGTGAAATGACTGCTGCTATATTGATAGAACCTCTGTTGCAGGGGTCAGCCGGCATGAAAATATATCCGGCATTGTATTTAAAAAAATTAAGAGATATATGCAATAAATACAATGTTCATTTGATAGCAGATGAAATCGCAACAGGATTTTATAGAACAGGTAAGATGTTTGCTTTTGATCATGCGGGCGTTTCTCCTGATATAATGTGCATTTCAAAAGGATTGACAGGTGGGTATATGCCAATGGCTGCAGTTGTTACTACTGATGAAATATATAATGCTTTTTATGATGATTATTTAAAAGGTAAGGCTTTCATGCACTCTCATACATATTCCGGTAATCCTTTAGGAGCGAGTTGTGCATTGGCCGTATTAGATATTTTCGAAAAGGGTGAAATACAAAAGCACTTAAAAGCCGTAACTCCTTATTTTAATAATTTAATTAAGAATAAGTTTTTAAATTTAGAGAATGTTGGAGAGGTCCGATCTATTGGCTTGATTAATGCGATTGAGCTTGTTAAAGATAAAAATTCAAAAATTCCTTTTGATTCAAAATTAAGACTCGGGTATCAAATATATAAAAAAGCATTAAAAAAAGGCGTGCTATTGAGACCTTTAGGTGATGTCATATATTTTAATCCGCCATTGATTATAGATAAAGAAGATATGAATTTTGTTGTAGATGTTGCATTTGAATGTACTGTTGATGTATTAAAAGAATTTGGATTTATGCAATGATTTCTATTTTTGAGCCGGTATGGTCTTCATTCATTCTTATTAATCCTTCAAGTTTATCTTTGTTCATTATTGCATTATTTTCAGGAATTGATGTAAAGCCGCAATGTTCAAAGTAAAAATTTCTCGTAGGCTCTTTTGGAGCAACTTCTAGAACAAACAAGTCCTTTTTTTGTTGTTGAGTTAGTTTTGCTAAAAAAGCTATCATTGTTTCACCAATAAATTTAATTGGTCGTGAATTTATGTTATAACAAGATAAACTTGGTGCTGTTTCAATGTATTCAAGCGTGTTTTGGCTGTTTCCGCATGTATCTAGAACACTTATGCAGACTACGTTTTTGTCTTGGTCTTCGATTATAAAATATCTATCTTGCTTTCTTCTATTTGGTCTTTCATATTCTTCAGTTATTTCTTCAAGATAATTGTTGTTTTGCCATTTGTTGTCGTAGTACATTTTGTGTAACTCAAAACTGTCTTTTTGGCTATCAAGTTCATAAATACAAGCTTTTTTTGACTTATCCGATTGTCCTATTGCACAAGTTGCAATAAGTTTTTTTTGAAATAATAGGTTGTTTGTTTTTTGTATTTTCATAGTCTAATTTGTGAAATCTATTTTGCCTTTTGTATGTTTTTCGTTTTGTTTTATTAGTGCAATATATTTTTTTCTGTTTAGTTGAAGATCGTCTAAGTTATTTTTGCTATCAAAGCCACAATTTTCAGTGTAGAATCTTTTTGAACCTTGCGATGCATGATTAATTTTTAATGATATTTTACTTTCTTTCATAGATAATTTTACAAGAAATGCAAGTAGCGTTTCACCTATATATTTAATTTTTCTGTCTTGATTTTCGTGTTTGTATCTTGGATGTACTTCAAGAGTAATCACGTCATTTCTTTCACTTAAGTTGTCTTGATGACAATATCCCAAGCATCTTCCTTTTGGGGTTTCAATTACATAAACTTCAGAATCTCCCGTATATAGGTTAAAAAAGTCACTTTTTAATTCGGCTTCAACAGGTTCAAGATATTTTGCTTTTTTCCATACTTGCCCTTGTCTTGTAAAATAATCACTATCAATACCTTTTTCAAGTTGATATATTTTGCAAGGATATGGCTTTTCGTTTTTTAAAACATTTGCTGTTGCAATAAGTTTTTTTTGAAAATTTGTAGTTTGTACTTTGTTTATGCGCATAGTTTATTCCAGATTTTTTATTGAATTATTTGCTTAACATGCATTTTTTAAAAACTACTGAATATAAAATTTTGCTAAAATTCAATTAATTCATTATGAATTTTAATTGCATAACTGTCACTCATGCCTGAAATATAGTCGATTATGGCTTGTTTAAAATCAGATAAATCTTCAATATTGTATATGATTTTATTTCTGTATTTTCTAAGTTTATGTTGTTTTTCATCTATATTTGAATATTTTATAAGCCAATCTGAAAAATCTATTGTAGAAGTTGGGTAAAATTTTGAATATTTTGTTAATTTATTAATCGTATTGTATGAGTCATAGTGATCTAAGATAAAATTATAAATTGTATTTATGACAAGCGTTGCGTATTCCATAAATGGTTTAAATCGTTTATTGTGATATATTTTTTGGTAATTAAATTTTTTAATTTTATTCATCATTCTATAATGCTCTGAAGAAAACATTAAGCCGTTTTCAGGAGAAGAATTTAAGCAAAGATTTGTTATGAATTCATGTATTAGGGCTGATGTATTAATGTCTTTAAATTTTATCTTTTTTTTCATGACATCTTGCCCCATTTGTTTAAGAGTTAGGATGTCTTCTTTATCAAAAAATCTATAATTATAAGCATCTTCAATGTCTCTACCTAAATAAGCAATTTTATCTGCAATCTTAACTACACAGCCTTCATATGTATAGGGCATATGTTTTCCTTTTATAATAAGATTCAGATCTAAAAACTCATCTCTAGGTTTTATATTGTTTTCGTTTACTTCGCCACAATGGCATACTATGCCGTCCCTTGTGGCATATGTCAGATTAAGATTTTCTTTAAAACCTTCATAATTCGGCAAAGTTTCAATTAAGTCAACAAATCTTAGAGAGTTTTTTTCGTGCCAAAATTTTTTTTCAAAGCCTTCATCTTTCATTATTTTTTCAATTATTTTTTCGCCATGATGACCAAATGGGCTGTGTCCTAAGTCATGACCAAGTGCTATTGCTTCGACTAAGGAATCATTTAATCCAAGAGCCTTTGATATTGTTTTTGAAATACTTGCTACGTGATTAACATGTTCAATTCTTGTACAAACATGATCATTGTTGGTTGCAAAAAAAACTTGGGTTTTGTGCTTTAATCTTCTATATGCACTGGAATGCAATATTCTTGTGTTATCTCTGTCAAATGGTGAGCGAATGTCGAATGGCTTATGAGAAAGTGGTGATAATCTCGTAATAGCATTTTGCCATTTTTCACTTGTTTCATCAGTTTTATATTTTGAAAATAGCTGTTTTGGAATTTCATTTGTTTTATTTAACATAATTTGATTATACGTAATTTTATTGATTTTTAAATCATATATGTATTTTATTTTGCTAAAGTGTTAGAATTGTTTTATGACTAAACAAATGATGGTACTGATAGCTTTAATACTATATGTGCTTTTTCGGTCTGTTTTTATTGAACCTAATTCTCTTGAAGTTACAAAATATGAGATAGAAGATAATCGTATGCAGGGGGTTAGAATAGTTTTTTTAAGTGATTTGCATTTAAAAAAACATGACTATAAAAGACTTGATAATATTGTTATGCTTGTAAATAAGCAACAGCCGGACCTTGTTTTTATTGGTGGAGATTATGCTAACGGCCACAGTATGAAAAATATGATGGATATAAACATTGCAGCACAAAAACTTAATCTTATATCTGCACCAACTTATTCTGTTTTGGGAAATCATGACTGGTGGTCAAATGGTACTGAAATTACTTCAACTTTGAAGAAAAATGGGATAAATGTTCTTGCAAATTCTGCCGTTAGAACAATTGTAAAAAGAAGATATTTAGATATTATTGGACTTGAGGACTTAACTACTCGTCAGCCAAATGTTGAAAGGGCATTTATGGGGACAAGGTCTCCTAGGATAGTTTTAACGCATAATCCTGATATTTATTATGACATAATGGAAGAAGTTTCTTTAATTCTTGCGGGGCACACGCATGGAGGTCAATTTATATTACCCTTTACTCCTCCTTTGTTCGTTCCCTCAAAGTTTGGTTCGGAATTTGCAAGTGGGTTGATTACCAATACTCATAACAAAATGATTATTACCAAAGGTTTAGGTACAAGTGTATTACCTGTTAGATTGAATTGTAAACCGGAAATTGTAGTTGTGGATTTTGTAAAAAAAGGTACTGCAAAATCTCAAACAAAATAGAATTTTATTTGACACTCCCTCTTTAAAAATTATAATTAGTTATAAGGTAGGGTATTTATGTATATTGTTTTTGCATTTATTGGTATGTTTTTTTTGTTATCTGACATTAATAAAAAAGCATTCTATAAGTTGGTTTTAGGTGCTGCTTTTTTGTTTACTTCTATTGTTGCCTTTAAGTTTCCTCAAAGAGTAGATTTGCAAATATTCTCTTTAGTAGTTTTCTTAGCTGCAATGTTTCTTTTAATAAGGCTTATTTTAAAGAAAGAAAAAAGTGATACAGATAAGAAATTAAATTTGTCAGATTATATCGGAAAAACTGCTACTGTAAAAAAGGATATAGGAAAAACATTGTCGATTGATGGCATTGGTTTAATTGAGTTCAATAATCAGATTTGGCAGGCAAAAAGCATAACCGATAGTGAAATTTTAGCTAATACAAGAGTTGAAATTGTTTCAAGAGAAAATATGATAATGAATGTTAAGGTGGCAAAGTAATGCAAAAAAACAGTAAAAGGTTATTAATCGTGGATGATGATAAGCAAATAAGGGAATTATTAGCTTTTGATATTTCTCATAGCGGATATGTGGTTGATACTGCTGTTGATGGTGAAGAGGGTTTGAAGAAGTCTTTAGAAAATCACTATGATTTAATTTTATTGGATGTAATGATGCCAAAAATGAATGGTTATGATGTATGTAAAAATATAAGAATTGCAAAACCTGATGTACCTGTTTTAATGTTGACTGCAAAAGGAACGCTTGAAGATAAGACAGAGGGGTTTGATTGCGGAGCAGATGATTATTTGGTTAAGCCTTTTGAAATACAAGAAGTTCTCTTGAGGATAAGGGCTCTTTTAAGGCGTGGAGAATCAGGACAAAAACAAAACAATAAAGAAGTTTTAAGAGCTGGCGATATTGAGATTTTGCCTGAAAGTCTTGAAGCTATGATTTTAGATAAAAAAGTTAAATTGACTCCTACTGAATTTGAGATTTTATATTGTTTAATGCAACATATAAATAATCCTGTAACATTAGCTACATTGCTGGATGAAGTATGGGGATATGGTTCAGATGAGGATGTTAGAATGGTTAGAGTCCATGTGGGAGGTTTAAGGCAAAAAATTGAGCAAAATACAAGAACTCCTAAATATCTTCATACGGTTGTAAATGTTGGATATAAGTTGACACCTTTTGGATTATTAGAGGAATAATGAAACGTTTAAAAATAATTGAGCAAATAATAATAGTTCTTGTTGTTGCGGTTTTAATACCATTTGTAACTATTGGTATTATTATATCAAATATTTCTCAACAGTCAGTGAGAAATGAACTTGCTAATAATACATCTCTTATTGCTCAGTTTATCGGTGAAGCAACGGAAAATTATGTTCTTTTATCTCAATCTCAATTGGATCAGATAGCTTCAGGATTTAGTTATATTCCAAATACAATGGCTAAAATTCAATATTTTGATGATATTGAATCAAAGACAATGCTTTTTAAAGAATTGGATATTATTGAAAAAAATAAAATCCCAAAAGATAAATATGATGTAAAAAATGGCAGATTAACACTGGTTTCTCCAATTGATGCCGATAAAAATTATTATCTGGCTGCACAGGTGAATATAAATATTATTGATAAATTATTGAGTAAGGAAAATATTGAAGGTAGAAATATTTATATATTTGATTACTTTCAAAAAAAACTTATCGCAACAAATGTGGATACTACAAATACATATGATGTTGTTTCGGATTTAAATTTAAAGCAGGATTCAAAAAAAGGTCTTTTTGGAAAGAAAAAAAATACTCCAAAAGCATATTATAAAATGAAAAATCCTCAATGGCTTGTTGTTGTTGATACTACTAAAAATGTTACTGCAAAAACAATTATAAAAGCAAGATATAGAATTATTCTATCTCTTTGTATTGCTGCATTTTCAATAATTTTTATTGTTGGTCTTTATACTTATTATTTATATATTAATATTAGGCAATTATTTAAAGGAATTACTGCTGTTTCAAAAGGTAATTATGATAAAAAAATTCACCTTATTAAAAGAGCGTTTACTCCTCATGAGATTGTTTTTCTTGCAAAAGAATTTAATTATATGGCAAATAAAATTAATGTTTCTTATAAAGATTTAAGAGAAAAAAATAAAGAGCTTGAAAGATTAAATGAATTTAGGGAGAATCTTGTAAATGCAACAAGCCATGAATTTAGAACTCCTTTGACAAGTATTATTGGTTATACCTCAAGACTTTTAAGACAAGATATAGTTCTTGATGATGAAACTAAAGTTAAATCATTGCAGATTATTAAACAACAAGCACAGAGATTATCTAATATGGTTGAGGATTTGCTTGTTATACCGGAATTAGAAAGTTATAGTTTAAAATTTAATATTCAAGAAGTTGATTTAGCGGATTCAATTAATCGTGCTATCGAATATTTAAATTCGAGCGAGGTTGAATTTGTTTCAGATATTGCTCCTGATTTAAAAAATGTTTGGGCGGATGACTATCGACTTGAACAGATTATTATAAATCTTTTAGATAATGCAGTTAAATATACAAAAGATAATGCACCTATTGAAGTTTTTGCAAAAAATGTAGACGGTGTTCCTGTTTTAACAATTAAGAATAAGTGTGAAAAAATATCTGAAGAAATTAAGCAGAAGTTATTTGAAAAATTTATTAGAGCTGATTCTAAATTAACTAGAACAACAAGAGGTACGGGTCTTGGTTTGTATATAGTTAAGGGGCTAGCAGAAGCTTTAAAGATTGAAATTTCGCTCGATTGCGATGAAGATTTTATTATAACTTTGAAATTTAGCGATTATGTATAAACCGGAAATAATGAAATTAGCCTTAAATAATGCCCTAAAAGTTGCTGAGGATATTCCTGTTTGTGCGCTTGTTGTTCTCGGTGATGATATTATTTCGCTACAAGTCAATAGAAAAGAAAGAGATAATCAAGTAACTTCACATGCTGAGATTTTGGCTTTAAGTGAGGCAAATAAAAAGTTAAATAGTTGGCGTTTAAACAATTGTGATATGTATGTTACTTTAGAACCTTGTCCTATGTGTGCGTGGGCTATTATAAATGCAAGAATTTCAAATTTATATTTCGCTTCTTATGATTTAAAATACGGTGCCTTTGGAGGTGCTTTTAATATAAACCAGTATTCTGATTTTAAGGTCAACGTGTCTGGCGGTTTAATGGAAAAAGAGGGCGATGAGCTCTTAAAAAAATATTTTAGCAATATGAGGAAGACAAAGTGAAAGAGTTTTTGGATAATTTAGTTGAAAAATATGAAAAAAAAGATTTTATAAAAAATGACCCAATTCAATTTCCTCATAATTATTCTTCAAAAGAAGATATTGAAATTTCAGGTTTTATATCTTCTCTCTTTGCTTTTGGAAAGAGAGAGCTTTTTATCAAAAAATTGAATGAAATTTTTAATTTGGCTGATTGTCCTTTTGAACTTATTATAGATTATAAAAAATATAATCTTGAAAATTTTGTTTATCGATTTATAAAAAGCGTTGATTTAATAGAATTGCTTAGTCTTTTAAATAAGTTATATGTTGTTGATAAATCAAGTTTGGCCGAACTTTTTTATGAGAAAAATAATAGATTCAAAAGAGTTGTTGATTATTTTTATAAAAATTCAAACTGCCCTAATAATAGCGGCTTTTGTTTTTTGTTTGCAAAGCCTGAAAACAAATCCGCTCTAAAAAGAATAAATATGTTTTTAAGGTGGATGGTAAGAGATGGTGAAGTTGATCTTGGTGTTTGGGATTTTATTTCTAAAAGTGAACTTATTATCCCTTTAGATACCCATGTTGCGAGACTTTCTAGAAAGTTTAATCTTCTAAAAAGGGCTTCAAATGATTATAAGGCAGCTTTGGAGCTTACTGAGAAATTAAAGGAGTTTGATGAATATGACCCTGTTAAGTACGATTTTGCTTTGTTTGGACTTGGAGTAAATGAGAATAGTTAATTGATTTCAATGTTTTCAATAAAATTAAATTCAGGTTCTTTGGTTTTGTTTAAAAGTATTCCAATTGCATCAATTTGAAATTTTTTGTAATGTTTTTTGGATTTTTGAATGTAAAATTTTGCACACATGCAGATTGAATTAAGTTTTGTTTGGTTAATTGCTTCTATTGGCGTTCCAAAAAAAATTGAATTTCTTGTTTTTACTTCCACAAAGTGTAAAATGTTGTTTTTTTGAGCAATAATATCAATTTCCGCCATTTTAGAATAGCGATAATTTGTTTCTAAAATTTCAAAACCTTTTTTTATTAAGAAATTTTTTGCTAGTTCTTCGCCGTATTTACCTATTTGTTTATTTGTCATAAAATAATTGTAAGATAAATTTTATATGGAGTAAACATTAATGGAATTATTGAAAAAAACTGCAAAAGAACAGCATGAAGCTTTATTAAATAAGGAAATAAGTGCAGTTGAGCTGACTCAAGCATCAATAGATAGAATAGAAAAATTAGATAAAACTCTTGGTGCTTTTAATTCATTGACTTTTGAAAGTGCGCTCGATGTTGCTAGGAAAGTAGATGAAAAAATTGCAAAAAATGAAGAAATCCCTCCGCTTGCAGGAATTCCAACTGCTCTAAAAGACAATATGAATGCAATTGGCACAAAAACTACTTGCTCATCAAAAATTTTAGAAAATTTTGTTTCTCCTTACGATGCTACAATTACTGTAAAATTAAAAGAAAACCTTGTTCCTATTATGGGAAAAGCAAATTTGGATGAATTTGCAATGGGTTCAAGTAATGAAAATTCAGCTTTTAATATTGTAAGAAATCCATATAATTTAAATAAAGTCCCAGGCGGTTCTTCAGGTGGTTCAGCAGCTAGCGTTGCAGCTTCTGAAGTAACTTTGTCTTTGGGTTCTGATACCGGTGGATCCATTCGTCTTCCTGCTTCATTCTGCGGAATTACCGGTTTTAAACCTACGTATGGAAGAGTATCCAGATATGGCTTAATTGCTTTTGCTTCTTCTTTGGATCAAATCGGTCCTTTTGGACGTTCTATTGAAGATGTTACATATTTATATGAAGCTATTGCAGGATATGATTCTAAAGATTCTACTTCTTTGAAACTTGAAGTAGGCAACATCTCTGCTAACTTAAAGAAAGATATTAAAGGTTTAAAAGTTGGCGTTATAAAAGAATTAATGTCAGATGGCGTAAATGACGATGTTAAAATTGCCGTTGAAAATGCGATAAAAACATATGAAAAATTAGGTGCTGAAATTAAAGAAATTTCACTACCTCTTTTAAAACATTCAATCGGTGTTTATTATATAGTGGCTACGGCAGAAGCAAGTTCTAACCTTGCCCGTTTCGATGGTGTTAAATATGGTTTCCGTGCTCAAAATTGCGAGAACTTGCTTGATATGTATTGCAAAACAAGGGCTCAAGGTTTTGGACCTGAGGTTAAAAGAAGAATTATGCTTGGCACTTATGCTCTTTCAAGTGGTTACTATGATGCTTACTATAAAAAAGCTCAACAGTTAAGAAGATTAATAGCAAATGATTTTGAAAAGGCATTCAAGGAAGTGGATATTTTGGTTTCACCAACTTGTCCGACTACTGCTTTTGATTTGAATTCTAAAGCAAATAATCCGTTGGAGATGTATTTGACCGATATAGCTACAATTTCATCCAACCTTGTTGGTTCGCCTGCTTTATCTATGCCTGTTGGCTTTGATAAAGATAATATGCCAATCGGTTTACAGGTTATAGGTAAAAAACTTGATGAATCTACTCTCTTGCAGTCTGCATACGCATTAGAACAAGAGCTTGGAGTTTATAATTCAAGGCCTAATATTTAATAAAAAATATAAATTAAAATTGCCTAAGAATTAGGCAATTTTTTTTGCTAATTTTTTTTTATTAATATATCAGGGGGAATAATTTATGATACACACAACTAACGTGCGAGTTATTGAAATTCGCAACTTTTTCAAAAAAGTAAGAAAATTAATTAATTTATCAATTATCTTGACAGCTTTTTTGTCATTCGCTTATTTGGTTTATTGGACTGCTGTAATGTCTGATGATATGGTATTAGATTATACGGCAAAATATTTTAGTCCGTTTGCAAATTTATTTTTTCACAATGATTCTTCTGTTGAAATATATCGTTCAACTGCTATTATATTAGCAATTTTAATTGTACCATTTAGTTTTATGTATTGGGTAGCAGATAAAATTGAAGAAAAATTAATTCAACGAGAAAATAAAATTGATGAAATTCTTGAAGCAAACAGAATAAAACAAGCAAAAATTGATAATTTAATGCAATATGATGTTATAAACAGTTATTCAATTTGTCTTTCTTTGGATTATGAATCTGAAAAAATAATAACAGATGAAACAAAAATTGCTTTGAACAATATTGTTTTTCAAAAAATTAAAAAAGTTTTAAATGTTGCATTTCCTAACTTGAAGGTAAATTATGGAAGCGCATTAATAGTTAGTTCATTTGATTTTAACAAGTATGATCAAATATATTCAACTATTTTAAGAGCTTTAGCCAAGGTGAAAAATGTTGTTGAAAGTAAGTATGAATTAAAAATAATTCCAAATACATTTTCGGATGCTTATATAAATAATAAAACAATAAGTCAAATTGAACGTTCAAATAATGAAATTAAAAAACTTAATTTTAAAAATAGAGCTTTATCTTCAGCTGTCTTTTTAAAGAAATATAAATATTTAAAACATGAAAAATACGCAGGTATTCCAATTGGAGAATATGCTCTATTTAATGATAATTCAACAAGTACATATGAGCTTAACGTTGTTTATAAGAATTTATCACAAACATTGGCAAGTATTTCTTAATACTTGCCTATTTTTTATCATTTGCAATGTATGCAGTCAGCTTTTGAGCTATTTCTTTGCACTTCTCGCTGTCTAAAAGCGTCATTCGCATATCTTGTATCTTTTTATCCAGAATATTTTTCTTTTCCGGAATATTATTTTGATTTATGTTTATTGGTTTATCCATAATGTTTATTACGGCTTTTTGATAAAAAACTTAAGTTATTTTTTTGATTTTGTGAAAAATTCCATAATTTTATCAATTAGTCCGCTATAATTTTCCTCTTTTTTTTCTATTATTTTACCGTATTGTTCAGCTTTTTCAAAATTTCCTTCAGAGTAGTAAAATTCTGCTAATATTTCTTTTGCTTGTTCATCATTATCTATTGCATAAACTTTTTCCCAAAATTCTATTGCAACAAATCTTTCTTTATTTTGCATATATAAATTAGCAAGTTCTATTAAAACAGTTTTATTATTTGAATTTTCTTGATAAGCATGATTAAATTCTACGATTGCATCATCGAATTTATTTTGTAATTTATAGCAAAAACCCCAATTAAGGTGTGAATTAAATTCATCGTTTAATTCTTCATAAATAAGAGCTTTCATTTGGAAAGATAAAGCGTCAGGAGAAGCAAGTTTTATATATTCATTGATTTCTTCAAGAGCTTTTTCAAAGTTTTTTGTGTTGTATAAATATTGTGCTTTTAAAATGTGGTATGATTTTTTTTCAATATCATTTAGTTTATTTATATCTATTTTTTCCAAAAGTTCTTTGGCTTCATCATTTTGTTCATCTTGAAGAAGTATTTTTATTTTTAAGAATTCATCTTCCACAACTTCAAGTGCAGATTTAAAATCATTTGCTCTAAAATACAGTTGTGCGAGCATGTTTTTTAAATTGGCGTTATCTTTAAATTCTTCTAATCCTTTTCTTGCAATAGAAATAGCACTTTCAATAGCATTTTCTTTCATATATAAATCAACAAGTTCAAAGTAAGCATCAAGTTCTTTGGGACTTAATTCCATCAGTTTTATAAACTCATCGATAGCTTTTAGATTTTTGTTATCGACCTTAAACAGCCTTGCAAGTTTTCTTCTTGCATTTACATTGTCCATATCAAGCTCAAGAGCTTTTTTTGTATCGTGAATAGCATATTCCAATTTGTTTTGCGCTATGTTGACATTCGCTCTTGCAAGATAATAATTGAACTTATCTCCCTTTTCAAGATAAATATCCATAATACAAGAAAGCGCTACTTCGTCATTGGGAATTGCCTTAATAATTTCTTCATATATATTTAAAGCATCATCTAATTTTTTATTTTCATATAGTTCTGCTGCTTTTTGATGCATTGTTTCAAGTTGGGTTAAATTTGACATTTTAAAATCCTTTTTTCTTATATTATCATAAAAATTATTCTAAAAAAATCTTATAAATAGGTAATATTGAAGTATTGATTTTTTTAATATTTTCTTTTTTGGAGTACTTTATTTTTGAATTTATACATATTTCAGGTAAATATAAAACAATTTTTTCTGTTTTAGGGTTATATTTTTTTATTTCTTTTACGTATTCTTTGATTAAATTTTTGTCTTCTCTTGTTCCTAAGTTAGATATTATCACTCTGTCTTTTGGCATTTCGGGATAATATTTTAAGTATGCGTTTGTATCAGGGATAATAAAATAAACGTTTTCATATTTATAATTTTTGTAATCTTGAATAGAATATTTAATAAGGTTGTCTATATTAGAAAATAGATTATAATTTTCGTATTTTGGCATATTGATAGAAAATAAAAGAATAATTAGCCAAGTAAATTTTATTTTATATTTAATATTTATTAAAATTGCTGTATTTATAATTAAAAGCGGTAAAAATATACAAAAGTATCTTTCAAATAAAATCGGTTTTATTGTTAATGAAATTATATATGAGGCAATAAAAACAAACGATATTGAAATTATATTGTATATAAAAATTTTGCCTTCGAATTTATTTTTAAGGTGTTTGTTATAGATAAATATACAAAAAGCTACTGTACAAATCAAAAATAAAATATTTCCAAAATAAAAAATTACATGATTATATAAAACTGTTAAATCGGGTTTTTCTAGCCAAGTGTTAAAATTTTTTTCAAATGAATGTAATATCATTGTGCTTTGCAGATACGGAAGGAAAGTTGAAAAGGCAAGAATATTTAAAATTGTGAATTTAATTTTTTTATTTTTTAAAATAAAGAATCCTAAAATAAAGTTAAATAAAGCAAATAAAAGAGTGTAATAATGTGTATTTATAAGTAAAATTGTAAAAAGAACATATAAAGCACAGTTTTTATAGCTAAAATCTTTTTTAATGTTTAGCAGGCTATATCCTCCCCATAAAATCAGGCTCATTGATAATATGTAACTTCTGATTTCATTTGATTCTACTATTATAAAAATGTTTATCGCACTTAAAAAAGCTGCAACAAGTGCTGTTTTTTTGTTTATTACTTTATTTGTTATAAAATAAATGCTTCCTATTTGTATAAGCCCTAAAATTAAAGGTAAAAATCGAATTTGAATAATTGATGAGTTAAATTTTGTAAGCCAAATATTAGATAATATAAAAAATAAAGGCGGATTTCCTGGGTCCATTATTGTTCTTTTTAAATTTAAAGTCCCATTTGAAATATTGCAAATGGTGTATAATTCATCATTCCATAATGGTATAAAATCTATGTGTGATAATCTTAATAAAAATCCGAGAGATATTATTAAAAATATAGGTAGGATTTTTAAACTAAAATTATAGTTGAATTTATTTTTACTAAGATAGATGATAATTAAAATATAGCTAAAAATATAAAAATACCAATTATAGAATATGCTTTCTATATATATGGACATTTTTTGAAGAAGATTTTTGTGCACTATTTTAAAAGGTATTTTATAACTTGTATATTCTTCATTTTGAAATTCTATTTTTGATTTTATAGTTTCATTTATTGAATAGTATCCAAAATTTTTTTCACAAAATACTGTAATAGACTGTATATTTTTAGTTAAAGATTCATCTTTAAAAATTAATTCTATGTCATCTATTTCTCCATTATAAAAAAGAGGGTTTGTTTGATTTAATTTATAGGTATAAATTCCTTTTTCAAGGTTCATTTTGTTGCAATTTTGATTAAAGCAAACATATAGATTTGAGATATGACTATTGTTTTTTGTTTCTACATTGATCGATATCTTATTCAAATCATTTTGAAAATAAAATATGCTAACATAATGTCTTAATGGAAATAAGACTAATATAAACAAAATTATTGAAATTATTATAAGATTATTTTTAAAAAAATTATTCATTTATAAACATTCTTGCTAAGTCTTCGCAATGTTTAAAGCCTCTTGATAGAATATGATTAGAAGCTATATTATTGTCGTATTTAACTATTTTATGTTCGACAAAAAATTTACCGTTTTTGTCAACTGTAAGTTGTAAATATACGGGCATTTTGTCTTTTGTCATTGAACGACCTACTGAGCCAACATTTATTACTGTTTTTCCGTTTGATAAACTATAACCGCAGGGAATATGTGTATGACCACATAAAATTAAATCTGCTTTTGAATTTTGTGTCATTTCTAAAATTGTATTATCTGTCAATTCCGGATAGATATTTTCGTTTTGGCTTCTTGGAGAACCGTGTACAAGTTGAATTTTAAGCCCATTAATTTCTATATACTTGTTTTCAGGGAGATTTCTTACGAAATCAATGTATTCTTGCTTTGTTATTTTTACATCTTCTTCAAGAGAATAACCCATACAAGGAAAAGCTTCTTTTGTTCTTTTGATTAAATCTTTATTGCAATTAGCAATCATTTTGTCTGTGTTGCCTTGTATGATTTCAAAATCTTCTTTCATGCTTTCTTTTAGTTCTGTTATTTTTTTGCATATGTAATTTGGGTTATATCCTGCAAGAATTATATCTCCAAGGCAAAATATTTTATCTGGTTTGAATTTGTCTATATCTTCCATAACTTTGTCGAAGGCATCTTGATTTCCGTGAATATCTGAAATAATTGCTATTTTCATAAAAAATCTCCTATTTATTGTATATTAGTTTTAAATTTCTGATTGAATTTGTTTGATAAACTCTTGCATTTGGGTTTAAAAAACTTATTTGGTTAATATCTGATGACATATCATGCAGATAAATAATGCCTTTATTTTTTATATAATCTTTTTTTATTATTGTTTTAACGTAATTCATTGAGTTTGTATCTACATAGTGCCAGATTATTTTTTTATTTTGTTTGAGGGACGGGAAATTATCTAAATATTTTTTAGAATCATTTGTAATGCAATGAATTTCAAATTCATTAGTGTATTGAGCGGAGTCTTTTTCAACAAAGTTCATAAAATCGTTTAATACATATATTTCTCTAAGGCACATTGGTTTTGTGATTGAAATAAATAAGAAAAATATAAGAATTTGTATTATGGTTTTTATTGTTTTGAATTTTTTAATTTCCGTTATTCCTAGTATAATAACGCATTCAAATAAAAATAGAAGACCATAACAAGATAAAAGCAGTCTTTTGTGTAGTATTGGTTTTATAAAAATTGAAGTTAATGATGTAAATAAAATTATAAAAACTATGGAAAAAAATAAATATAAAAAGAGCTCCTTTTTGTAATTGTTTAATTTTGGTTTTTTAAAGAAATGGTTTATTAGTATTATGCTTAAATATATTATTGTTATTAAAGTTATTAGAATAAAGATATATTTATTATTAAAATATTCATTAATTATATAGATAAATGTGCTAGGTGTTAATTTTTCTATCCAGCTGTTAAATGAATTTGAAAGGGAATTTTTAAGTGTAAATACTAAATATGGAACAAATGTTATAAAAATAATAATATTAGAGAGTATAAAATTTAAAATTTGTTTTTTTGAATGTGATTTGATTAATTTATAATTTCCCCAAATAAAATTATATAAGGTAAAAAATACCATATAATAATGTAGGTTTATTGTAAAAATTGAACAGATTGTATAGTGTAAAAGATTTTTAGTGTTTTGATTTTTTAAATATTTAAATAAAAGATAAATACAAAAAACGCTAAAAGTTATACATAGTGAATAAGTCCTTGCTTCTTGTGAATGATAAATGCTAACTAGGTTAATAGAGGCAAAAAACATCATAAACAATGAAGATCTTTCATCCATTTCTTTAAAGATTAAATATACTGCGTATGGAAAAATAATACCTGATAATAATGGGATTAATCTTAAAGAAAAGTTGCTAATACCTGTAACTTTTGTTATAAGAAATTCTAATAGATAAAACATTGGCGGATTTCCAGGGTCGCAAAAACATGATTTTATTGTTGTTATTGCAGTTGTTTTTGTATAGATTTCATCCAGCCAAAGTGGGAAATATGTAATTTCATTAATCCTTAAAATGATATTAAGGATTATAATTAATGTAAATAACAAACTAAAATTTTTAGCTTTAATTGAGAAGTTGAAATTATTTTTATTAAAAATGTACAGACAAAAGGCAACAAAAAGCCAAAAATAAGGAATGATAAAAATTTTAAAATTGTAGAAAAGGGATAAAAATAAAATGCAAAAATGGTTTAAATATCCCTTATAATTTGTTTGAAAAGGTATCTTAAGAGCTGTATATTCATTTGTTGAATTTTCAAGGGTGATTTTTAAGTTGGTTTTTTTGAATTTTAGAATGTCTTTGTTGTTAAAATATTTGCTTTTTGTACCGTTATGCAAATCAATCATTTTGATGTTTTTATCGAGATTTTCATTTTTAGGATATGCAAGGTAAATATTTTTTATTTTGGAATTAAAGAAACTTTCTGTATTTTCATCGTATTTAATTGAATATACATTTAAAAAGTTATCTTTTTCAAATGTTGAACAAAAATCATTGAAACAAATTAACGGATTTGCATTTGTTTTTTGTTTAAATTCAAGGTTTACGGTTATGTTTTCAAGGGGGTAATTAAATCCTTTTATATTAAAGTGGTAAGGATATGACTTGAATATGTTAAAAATTGATAGAACAGAAAAAAATATTAAAGTCCAAAATGCAATTTTTATAATTGAAGGTTTTGTTTTTTTATTCATTTTATTCTCTTTTGCTTTAAGATTTATGGTATGATTTTAGCATAATTATTGAATAGAGGTTTTTTGTAAACTTATGGAAAAGATTAAAATAAAAATTGGGGATGTTGAAATTGGTGGCGGATCGGCAGTTTCAATTCAGTCTATGACAAATACCAAAACTGATGACACAAAAGCTACGCTAAAGCAGATTGAAGATTTATATAATGAAGGTTGTCAAATTGTTAGGGTTGCTGTATTAAACAAAAATTGTGCAAATGCGTTGGGTGAAATTGTTAAATATTCTCCTATTCCTGTTGTAGCAGATATTCATTTTGATTATAGACTTGCTTTGATTGCTATGGATAAGGGTATTGATGCTTTAAGACTTAACCCCGGAAATATAGGTTCTATTGAACATACTAAAAAAGTTGTCGAGGTTGCAAAATCTACATTTACTCCAATAAGAATCGGAGTTAACGCTGGTTCGTTAGAAAAAGATTTATATGAAAATAAAGAGTTGCCGTTAGAAGAAAAAATGGTAATTTCTGCACAGCGACATATTGATATACTTGAAAAACTTGATTTTCATTTAATAAAAGTGTCTTTAAAATCTTCTGATGTAATGACTACAATTAGAGCATATAGAAAAATGTATGAAATATCCCCTTATCCTTTGCATGTGGGTTTGACGGAATCAGGAACTTTAAGAGGCGGAATTGTTAAGTCGTCAATAGGTATAGGCACGCTTTTAGCTGAAGGAATTGGAGATACAATAAGAGTTTCATTAACCGAAGATCCTATTGAAGAAGTTAAACTAGCCAAACAAATTTTAAAAACTCTAGGTTTAAGAAAAGGTGGAGTTAATTTTATATCATGTCCTACTTGCGGAAGGACGCAAATTGATTTAATAGGATTGGCAAAAAAGGTTGAAGAAAAATTCTCTGATTTAAATGCTGATATTACAATTGCTACAATGGGATGTCCTGTTAATGGTCCCAAAGAAGCTGCTGGCGCTGATTATGGAATTGCAGGAGCTATTGGAGAAGGGTATATTTTTAAAAAAGGGCAAATGATTAAAAAAGTTTCTCAAGAACTTTTGTTAGATGAATTAGAAAAAGTTATTAAGTCAGATTTAAATATTTCTTAAAAATTTTGTAAAAAACCAACCATGGTATATAATATAACTAAAGTGGATACTTTTAGTTTACAGGGGAAATTTAATGAAGAAATTATCAATTTTATTTGGAGTTTTATTTATAAGTTCACTTGCTTCTTTTGCTTATCTGGATGAAAGCGCAACAAGTGAAGTTGATACATTAAGAGCTCAAGGTTTTAGCGAGAGCATGTTACAGGTTGCTGATTTTGTAAATGAAAAAAATAAAGGTATAAGCGGTAATTATGAACGCCGTTTTAAACCGGTAAAGCACACAGGAAAAATGGGTGCATATTCTAAAGTAAAAGTATATTTTGATCCTATTCAGGATGATGGAAAATTTGGCGAACATCAAATAAATTTTACAAATACCTGGATGGGTGAGCCAAATTGGTATTCTTCTCAATTAAAAGAAAGAGAAGTTGTTGAGAATTTATAAAATAAGACTTGTTATTAAAAATATTAAAATTACAACTGGAACAACGTAGTTTGGCGTTGTTCTTTTTGTATATTTTTCTTTTATTTTTTTGAAATTAAAACTGTAAATATTCTGAATTATTTTTAGTGAATTTAATAGTACTAAAATATAACAAACGATAATGGTAATTACTGTAATAAAAGATAGTTTGTCATAAATATAAACATTGTGTAGTATTTCAATACTGTATTTTAAAATACCGTTTGGAACGATTCCAACAAGCATTAAAATAAGTGTTGAAAAAAGTACTGCAAAAAGTCTGTTGTTGAAAAATATTCCTTTTATCGCAGCTATATTTATTTTTTCTGTTTTTGAATTTATTTTAACAATGGATAAAAGGGAATATAATCCTAAAAAGCAAAATGCAATAAGTGTTGAATATTTTATACTTTGGTCATTTGTTGATAAAAACATTATATTTAAAAGACAAAAGCAGGTTAGAAAGTAATTTGTGTTAGCTAAAAATTTTATTAAGTTTTTTTGTTTTGATGCTGTTATGCCAAAATATAATGTGGTAATTGTTAGAAAAGTAATTAATGTTATTTGGCAAATTTCATCACTGTAACTTATAAAATTACTTATTTTGTTAAAAGTTAAAACTCCAATCCAAGGTAAAAAGCAAAATAAGAGTATGGAATATGGTATATTGTCTTTGTAATTTTTGTTAATGAGGTAATTAACAAAAGGAAAAATGCCAATTTTTAGAAAAATTGCAAGTGCCATACATAAGTGAATAATGTTTAATTGGATACTGTCTTTTATAAATAGGGTCAAGATAAAAAATGCAAAAAACAATATGCTTGCACAAGTTCCTATTGCAACAAAGTCTGAAGAATAAATTTCGTTTTTTCTTATTCTCATATTTGATGCATATTTGTAAATAAAAATTGTTGTTAAATCAAGCAATAGGTACATTAAAATTAAATTTTGACTTTGAATTAAAAGAAAAACACTAAGTGTAATTAAAAGTAATATTGAATTTATAATAGGTGTTTTAAAGCGTGCTTTTCGAGTTAATTTGTATGATGAGGTCATAAAAATAATCATAAAAACGCTTACTAATAATTTTATGATTAGTTCTGTTTTGTTTAAGGTTACTATATTATTTAAAATTGAAAGATTTAATTCATTTATAAAAAAAGAGTTTTTAATAAAAATAGATGAAATGATAATGGTATTTAAAATAAAGATTGAACAAGTTATAAAATCTGATATTCTTTTTACATTGAGCTTTCTTTTGAAAAACAAAAAGAAGAAAATGTTTAATATTATACCTAGAATTAAAAAGAGTTCACTTGAACAATATGCAATTATTTCTGATATTTCAGGTTTTATGTTTAAATTTAATAGCAGATTTTCCATTTTTTAAAAACTCCCGTTAAAAAAATATTGTGGATATATCCCTAAGATTATTATTGCTATTGTTAGTATTAAAGCTGTTATGGTTTGATGGTTTGCAAGTTTTATTTCATTTTTTAGTGTATTTTGAGGCTCTATAAGTACTTTATTAAATATATTTAAAGCACAAACTGAAATTGCAAACGAACCAAATACCAGTATATATGGAATTATTTGCATGATAATTTCGTCATAGTCTACTGAAAAAATCATTATAAAATTAAAAAGATTTGATGTAAAAAGAGCAAGCGGAGGAATTTTGATAAGATTTAACAGAGTAAGTATGATAAATAATTTCAATATTTTGCTTTTTGAAGGTATTTTATAAATATCTTCAATTTTGTCGCTTTTAAACTTATTAATAAGTATTGCAAATATTGTTAATAAGAATAAGTATGATATCAAGGTTGTGATTGTGCTGTATAGATATGCTTGAATTCCTTTTTCTTCAAATGAAAACAAAGCAAAAATATTGATTATTATAAAAACAGGTAGTGTTGAATTGAAAATTTTAATAAGACTATCTTGCCTAAAGGATAGTATTATAAACCAGATGAAGTTTATAAGTAAAAATATTATAATGTATTGTTCAAGATTATAGAATAAATAATCAAAAGCAATAAATGTTTTATATAAAAGTATGTTTCCGATTGTAAAATTTGTTATAATGTTTATGTTTGATATTAACGGATTTGAAGATATTATATTTTTATCAAAAGGAATAAAATTAAAGAATTTGAATATCAGCAAAAGAAAACCTAAAAATCCTATTAGAGCTGATGTGTTATTAATGTGATAAAGATTTTCTTGGATATTAGAATAATTAAATGGTGTTTGGTTTAGAATAAATAATCTTGCAAAATCGTAAAAAATTAATATAGAACAAAAAGCAAGAAGTGTAATGTTTTTGCTTAATTTATATAAAAGCTTATTTTTATTTTTTTTGTCGTAGTTTGAATTGAGTAAAAAACAAATAAGAAAAATCCAAAAGATGCTTCCAAAAATTATTGTTATATTATCAAAAAGAATAATGCTGTTAAGTAATCCAAACAATAAAAATAATACACAGCTAAATAATTTTTGAGATTTTTGAATAAAGGTTTTTGAAATGATTGAAAAAATTAAAAATATAAATGCGTTTATAAATATAAAGATTGATGAAAATTTATTTAAAATTACATTTATTTTAAAAATATTAAAATTTGTGTACTCTAATCCCGTGAGTATAATAAAAGCAAATACAAATAATATAGAAAAAATTGTTTTTGTGATTCTTCTTATGTAAATCGGATTTTTTATAAATGAGAAAATGCCGAATAAAAAGGCGAAGATAAACGGAATAATTATGTATATATCAAGAAGAATATTATTATAATTTTCTAGCATTTATATCTCCCAAATAAGGCTGTAAAAATTGCTATGATGGCAAAAAACGCGAATATTATAAGTATATTTCTTATATATTTTTTCTTTTCTTTTTGTTTTGTTTTTACGATAAATATTGTTGTAAAAATATCAAATAATTTTATTGGAAATAATGTAAAATTTTCTATTAGTTTTTCATCTATAAAACATATAAAGTGAGAAATTTTATTTGGTATTGTTTCAAAAAATAGAATATGAGTTTTTTCTAAAATAAAACCTTTGTTTTTTGAAATAAGCGCTGAATTTAAGTTTGTCTTATCTTTTATAAATAGAAATATTAGAATAAAAAGAATAAATAAAATTACTGAAAGATAGATGTATATAAATTCATTTTGTTTGAAAATTAGGTAAGTTACTATGAAAATTGAATTTAGTATAGAAATTATATGACCAAAGATTATTTTGTAATTTTTTTCAAAAAGTATAAAGAACGCACTAATCGTTGCAGATAATATGCAAAATATAATTAAATATTCTTTCATATTATTAAGAAGATCAATAAAGCCAAGGCTTTTTATGAATATGAATAATCCTAAAATGATATTTGAGGGTATTGTTGTTATATAGAAAATATTTGATGAATTTGCAAGAAAACTATTGTAACAACTAAGCGGAAATAAAAACAATCTGCTCATAAAAGCTATGCAAAAACAAATTGCAATCAGCTGAAATTCGATTGAGCTGCTGATTCCATATGTGTAGCTTATTAAAATATTTAATTCATTGTAATCTAAGCTTGAGGAATTTATGTAGCCTTCTGACAATATTGAATATTTAAAAAGCATTAAAATTCCTAGTAATAAGGAAAAATCACCAATAAAACTTATTCTTTGAAATCTTGTGATGTTGTAGCTTGTTGAATTTTTAAAAATATCGAAATATGCAAATAAGAAAATGATTATTCCTTCCAGCATAAAAAATATTAATGACTGAAATAAGTTAGGTGATACAAAAAACATATACGAATTGAATGCCAAGGCTGAAAGATAGATGTAAAATCTTTGTTTAGTGAATAAAAATTGCTTTTTTTTATCAAAGTATAATTTTGAATATATGCTTAAAATTGTAAAAACAAAGCAAGTAAATAAAAGGTAGATAATATTTTCAGGATTTATTGTAATTCCAAAGTCGAGAGTGATTTTATCATAGTTAAAAAAAGTATAGTTTAAATTAATCGGTGCATCTTCATTTATAAAAAGAGCTTTTTGTGTTGTGAAATATGCTAAACTTATTAAATTTATTATTATAGAACCATTGTTTAATAATTTTTTATTTACAAAAGATAGCCTGATTCTTGAAATCAAAAGATAAATTGCAAAGACAATCGGAGCAAAAATAGCAAATAAACTAATTGAAACACTAATATCCATATTATCTTTATTATATAGTTTTTGTTTTTAAAGGCAAATTTTTTTTAATATTAAGTTTATTTTAAAAATTTTTTGAGCTAAAATTTAGATAAATCAAATAAGGGAGTGAATTTATACTATGAAAATGTCAAAATTATTTGTGCAAACGCTTCGCGAATTTCCTAATGATGCTGAAGCTATATCTCATAAATTATTAGTTAGAGCAGGATTTATTAAAAAACTTGCAAATGGTATATATACCTATATGCCTTTGGCGCAAAGAGTTTTGACAAAAATTTCAAACATCATAAGAGAAGAGATGAATATATCAGGTGCTCAAGAATTATTAATGCCTTTTGTTCAACCGGCGGAAGTTTGGCAAAAATCCGGCAGATGGCAAGTATATGGCAAAGAACTTTTAAGATGTAAAGATAGACACGATAACGATATGTGTTTAGCTCCTACTCATGAAGAAGTTATAACAAGTGTGGTATCTGATGTAATTAATTCATATAAACAACTTCCTTTAAATGTTTATCAAATTCAATCTAAATTTAGAGATGAAATAAGACCTCGTTTTGGCTTATTGAGGGGTCGTGAATTTATTATGAAAGATGCTTATTCTTTTCATACATCTCAAGAAGATTTGGAGCGTGAATATAAAGTTATGGCAAAAACATATACAAATATATTTAAACGTTGCGGCCTAGAAACAAAAGCTGTTCAGTCAGACTCAGGCGCTATTGGAGGATCGGTATCCCATGAATATATGGTCTTAACCGATACTGCAGTTGGTGAAAATGATGTATTTTATTGTGATAATTGTGATTATAGCGCAAATTCTAATCATGCAATTTCAATTTTACCAATTGAAGAAATTGACGGCGGTTTTTTAAAAGAAGAAATTGTTGATACTCCAAATGTTAAAACAATAGAAGATTTGGCAAAGTTTCTAAATGTTAATGAAAATTGCATTTTAAAAGCAGTAGCTTATATTTATGATTCAAAACCTGCTCTTATAATGATTAGGGGTGATAAAGAAATTGAAGAAACAAAATTAATGAATGCCTTGAATGCTCTTGAGATAAGACCTATGGAAGAAAATGAAGTTGTTGAATTTTTAGGTTCAAGTGCAGGATTTATTTCATATCGAGGAATTGATAAAACTAAAGTTAAGGTTTTATTTGATAATACAGCAAAAGGCATGAAAAACTTTGTTATCGGCGCAAATGAAAAAGATAAGCACATAGTTGGTGCAAATCTAGATGATAATATTGAATTTGTTGATATTTCAGTGGTTAAAGAAGGTGAATATTGCCCTGTTTGCAAAAACCCTCTTAAGGTTACCAGAGGAATTGAAGTGGGTAATATTTTCCAATTGGGAACAAAATATTCTAAGCCGATGAATGCTTGTTATACTGATGCAGATGGTCAATTAAAGCCTTATATTATGGGTTGTTATGGTATAGGTGTTTCAAGAACAATGGCAGCAGCCATTGAAAAATATCATGATGACTTTGGTATTATTTGGCCAAAAGAAATAGCACCTTACCATGTTGATATTGTACCGGTTAATGTAGAAGATGAACTTCAAGCTAAAGTTGCAGATGAACTTTATGAAAAATTATGCGCTCTTGGAATTGAAGTTGTGATTGATGATAGAAATGAAAGAGCTGGTGTAAAATTTAAAGATGCTGATTTAATTGGTTTTCCGATTAGAATAACAGTAGGCAAAACAATTTCAGAAGGTTTAGTTGAGTTTAAAACAAGAGAAAACGGTGAAATGGTCAAAGTTCCCGTAAATGAAGCAATTGAAAAATGTCAAAAAATCCTCTTAAGCTAAAAATTGCATATCTTTATCCTGATGTTTTAAAGTCAAATTGCGATAGGGCAAATATTGATGTATTTTGTACTCGTGCAAAATATAGAGATATTGATGTTACTTTGCATGAAATATATGGTAACGACAAGGTGCAAGCATCTAAATATGATTTTTACTATATAGGAGGTTCAAATATTGAGGATTTGGGCAGTGCACAAAAATTTCTTCTTCAAAATGAAGATGAATTAAAAATTGCTGCAATATCTGCTGTTCCTATGCTGGCTGTTAATTGCGGGTATCAGCTTTTTGGAAATTTTTATCAACTACATAATCAAGCTCAAATTGAGGGGATAAAAATTTTGGATGTTGACTCAATAGCAGGTAAAACTCATCATTTTGGTAATGTTTTTGGTACTTGTGAATTTTTAAAAAATAAAATCGTAGTAGGATTTGAAAATCATGGAATATTAACATATTTAAAATCCGGTGTAAGTCCTTTTTTGATTTTAAAACATGGACTTGGAAATAATGGTAGGGATAAAACTGAAGGAGCAAGATTTAATAATGTTGTAGGAACGTATATGGTAAGTCCTATCTTAGCTCAAAATCCGCATTTGTGCGATTTCTTTATTGCTGTTGCACTTAGGGTGAAATACAAATGTCGCATCCCTTTGACGAAATTAACCGATGATATTGAATGGTTTTCACATAATTACATCGTTGATACAAAATAATTTAAAAAAAAATTTGTCTGTGGTAAAAATAGTTTATGCTTTTAGTTATTGATATAGGAAACACAAATACTTCATTAGGAATTTTTAGAAGAAACGACTTAATAAAAACGTTTAGTTTTTCTTCTGATATTAAAAAGACTGATGATGAATATGGTATTATGTTGCTTACTATTTTAAGTCATAATAATTTATTATCTGAAATTAAAGGCGCGATTGTTTCTTCGGTTGTTCCTCAATTATGTGAAGTGTTTAAAAGTGCAATATCAAAATATTTGAATATTGAAGCAATAAGTCTTTCATATAAATCTAAAATGCCTGTTAAATTGGCATTAAAAAATAATAAAGAAGTTGGTGCCGATAGAATTGCAAACGCAAGTGCAGTTTGTTTGAAATATAAATTACCGGCTATTGTTATCGATTTTGGTACGGCGACAACTTTTGATATAGTTGATGAAAACGCTAATTTTATTGGTGGTATTATTGCCCCCGGGCTTAAAATTCAGGCTAATTCTCTTGCTCAGTTTACTTCAAAGCTTCCAAAGCTTAAAATTGAAGCTCCGGAAAGTTCAATAGGAAAAGATACTATATCGGCCATGCTTTCAGGGATAGTTTTGGGTCATGGTGCAATGATTGAGGGCATGATTAAAAAGTGTGAAAAAGAACTTGGAAAGAAAGCAACAGTTATAGCTACCGGTGGATATTCTTCGGTTTTATTTGAAAGTATGAATGATGTATTAAATTATATTGATAAAGATTTAACTTTGTTTGGACTTAAGGAACTATATTATATAAATAAGGAATAAGAAATGAAAACTATTGAAAAATTAACGTTAAGAATTAAAAAATTAGATAATTTTGTTTCATTACCGGAATATAAAACTGCAGGGGCTTCAGCTATGGACTTAGTTGCTGCAATAAAAGACGACATTATTATTCCATCCGGAGAAATAAGAATGATACCAACAGGAATTGCAATAGAATTGCCTCATAATACAGAGGCTCAGGTGCGTTCTCGTTCAGGCTTAGCTATTAAATCCGGAATTGCTGTGGTTAATGGCATTGGAACGATTGATGAAGATTATAGGGGTGAAATTTGCGTTGGTTTAATAAATCATTCTAAAGTTGATTTTAAAATTTCAAGAGGTGATAGAATTGCTCAAATGGCAATAATGGAAGTGTTAAAGCCATCAATAGAGATAGCTGATGATTTATCGGATACAAAAAGAGCAGAGGGCGGATTTGGTTCAACAGGCGTTAAATAGAAAATTTTGTGGAATTAAATTAACAGATGTACGGATTTAATTTTGAACTTGATGATTTTCAAAAAGAAGCAATTGACCATATTCAAAATGGGAAAAGTGTTGTAGTTTGTGCGCCAACGGGAGCCGGAAAAACATGTATTGCTCAAAGTGCCATACATTTAGCGCTTGAACGCGGAGAAAGAATATTTTATACGACACCTTTAAAGGCTCTATCCAATCAAAAATATAATGATTTTTCAAAATTATATGGAATTGATAATGTTGGGTTGTTAACAGGTGATACTACTATAAATCGAGATGCTCAAGTTGTTGTAATGACTACGGAAGTATTTAGAAACATGCTTTATGGTACCACATTTGGTGCTTTAGCTGATAACCTAAAAAATGTTAGATATGTTGTTTTGGATGAAGTTCATTATATGAATGATGAATCAAGGGGTACTGTTTGGGAAGAAAGTATCATTTATTGTCCGACCAATATTCAAATAATAGCTTTAAGCGCAACGGTAAAAAACTCCCAACAACTTACTGATTGGATAAATACTGTTCATTCGAAAACAGAGCTTGTATATACAGACTTTCGTCCCGTTCCTTTAAGATTTTTTTATTACGATAGCTCAAAACCGGATACAATATTGCCTTTATTAACTCCGGATGGAAAATTAAACAGAAAAATAAAGCCTGAGTCAAGATATAAATATTTCAACAAGAAGGAAAAGGTTAAAAATCCTACGACCAGTGTTGTACGTGTTTTAAGTGAAAAAAATATGCTTCCTTGTATTTATTTTACGTTTTCCAGAAAAAAATGTGATGAAAATGCAAGAAAATGTTTGAAATTAGAGCTTTTAAATAAAGATGAAATTATAAAAATTAATGAAATAGTTGATGAATATATTAAAGAAAATCCATATTTAGAAAACAACCCACATATGGATTTAATTAAAGCAGGTATCGCCTCTCATCATGCGGGTTTGTTGCCTGCTTGGAAGGCTTTAGTTGAAAAATTATTTCAAATGGGTTTAATAAAGGTTGTTTTTGCAACCGAAACCTTAGCAGCAGGAATTAATATGCCTGCTCGAACTACCATAATAAGTTCAATTTCAAAAAGAACAGATGAAGGTCATAGAATGCTTTCTGCAAATGAATTTCTTCAAATGTCAGGAAGAGCTGGTCGTAGAGGTATGGATGAAATAGGTTATGTTGTTGTAATTGGAACACCTTTTCAAACACCTGATGAAGTTGCAACATTGGTTAAATCCGATGCTAATCCTTTAGAATCAAAATTTTCTCCTTCGTATTCAATGGTTTTAAATTTGCTTCAAAGATTTTCTTTGGAAGAAGCCAGAGAACTTATATTTAAGACTTTTGGTTATTTTTCTTCAACTGACAGATTGACTCCGTTAATTAAAAAAAGAGAAAAAAGGGTTGAAGATATAAAGAATATTCATGATTTCACTTGCAGGTGGAATTTGACCGATGAAGATTTTGAAACTTACAATAAATTAAAAAATCAATTTGTTCAAATGAGAACTCTTTATAAAACTTTAAAACGTCAAGCAAAAGGAAAATATAAAAATCCTAATGATGCTCCTGAAGTTATTGAGTTTTATGAGAAATCAAAAGAGCTTCAAAGAAAAATTGAAAAATATGGTTGTAATGCTTGTAAAATATATAAAAAGCATAAAAAGTGCATAGAATTAACTCAAAGATATGAAAAAGATATAAAACTATTGGAAAAAGAAATTGAGTTTCAAAAAGATGTATATTGGCAGAAATTTTTATCTCATAAAACAATACTAGAACAAACATCTAATTTGCTTGATGATTATCCGACAGAAAGAGGTAAAGTAACTATGGCACTAAGGTGTGAAAATGAGTTATTTTTATCTGAGTTAATTTTGTCTGGATTGTTGGATAATCTTAATGTTGTTGAGTTGGCTTCTGTTATTTGCGCAATTATAACAGAAGACATAAGAGGAATTGATGAAGGTGTTAAAAAGCCATGTTCTAAAAATGTCAGAAAGGTTTTAAATCAAATAAAAGATATAAAACGAAGAATATTTCTTCTTGAAAGAGATAATCACATAGAGAATCCAATGTATATAAATACCCATTTTTGTTGGTTTATGGAATATTGGATTGGTGCAAATTTGAATATTGATAATAATAGCGCTGAAACATGGGAAAATATGTTCTCTGATACTGAATTCTCTCAAGGGGATATAGTAAGGACATTTAAAAGAGTAATCGATATTTTAAGGCAGATTACTATTTTAGATAAAGTTAATGAGAACCTTAAACAAAATGCAAAAGAGGCGATTAAATTAATTAATGTTGAGCCCGTTAATGTTGATTAATCGTCTTTGTCTAATAAATCACCGACTTTTATAATTAAATTGTTATAGACTGCTATTGTCTCAGGACAAATATAAAGTTGTCTTTTAATAAGGCTTTTAATGGTTTCTTTTGTACATTTTAGTATTGCTAAATCAAGTCCTATTGTACCTTTGTTTTGTTCAAGTATTTTGTATATTTTTTTTGAATATTTTTCGTCTCTTTCGTTGGGTTCAATTTTATCCGCAAGATAAATTATTTTTTCAAATGTTGTCATACTTGTTTTTCCTAAAGTATGAAATCTTACCGCTGAAATTATTTGATTATCATCAATTTCAAATACTTTTTCTGCAAAAAAAGCACCAACTATTGCATGATATGTTTTTGGATTTTTGAGTTCTGTTTCGCTGTATCCTGTTTTAATATCGTTTGTTATAATTTCATATAGTTTACTATCTTCAAGATTTTTAGCTGAATCATGAATTAAACCTGCTAAGTATGCTTTTTCTTCATCTTGATTGTATATTTTTGCAAGTTTCTTTGCACATTCTGCACAACCAATTGAGTGTGAATATCTTTTAGTTGATAGATTCTCTTCGAGCCAATCTTTTATATAGTCTGTTGATTTCAATATATTCTTTTACCTCTTTTAAAGTTAATCCAGTAATATCTTTTCCTTCTTGTATAAATTTTCGTATCATTTCTGAGGAAACGTCAAGAAAATCAATATTTAAAATTTTATAGTTATAACCTTTATTTTTAAAATATTCAAATGCTCTTTCATTTATTGTTTGACCATTTTTAAATTTTCTTGGTACAACTATAAAATTCAGGTTTTCTTTTAAAAATTGTGCTTCTTTCCAGTTTTCAATTTGAAAAAATTGATCATAACCGATTATAAAATTAATTTTTTCATTATTAAATTCAGGCAGATGTTGGATAGTTCTATATGTATAGCTGGGCGGTTTTAATTTTGATTCTATATCTGAGACATTTTCTTCTCCAACTGCAAGTTTTACCATGTTGTATCTGTGAATAAAACTAAGGGTTTCTATTGTTGATTTGTGTGGAGGCATATATGCCGGCACAAATATTATTTTGTCAAAGCCAAGTGCTTTTACTTGTCTTGCAATTTCTATATGCCCTAAATGAATCGGGTTAAATGTTCCAAAAAAATAGCAATTCATAATTTATATGATATAACAATTTTATAAAATAGTATAGTTAAGTGAAAAATAGTGTTAAATTTTGATTCTCTAACCTTAAAGTATTTTTTTGAAGAAAATTATGATTTTATTAATGGGGCTATTGTTCAGAAAATACAGTTGCCAAGCCGTTATGAGATAATTTTAAATTTGAGAAATATTAATAAGTCAAAAAACAAAAAATTATATATAAATATAAATCCTAAATATCCTCATATTTGTTTTATAAATGAATCATCATTTGAAAAAAGAGCAATAACAATTCCGAAAGCTCCTCCAATGTTTTGTATGCAGTTGAGAAAATATTTAAATGGTTCACAAATTAAAGATTTTAGGCTTGTAGAATATGAAAGAATAATTGAGTTTTATTTTAATTATTTTGATGAAATAGGCTCTTTAACTAAATTATGTTTAACTATTGAGCTTATGGGTAAATATTCAAATATAATATTGTACAATGCAACATCGAAAATTGTAATTGGTTCTATACATAATGTGTCTTTTCAAAAAAGCTCAATAAGAGAGATTTATGGCGGAGTTAAATATATTTATCCACCTCTAAAAAATAAATTAGACATTTTAAAATCAAGTTATTCTACTTTTTTTGAAATTTCGAAAGATAAAAATATTGATGAAATTAATAATAATTTTTATTATTTTTCAAAGCCTGTTTTAAATAAAGCATTGAATGAGTTTAGAACACATGAAGATTTGTTTTATTTTCTTCAAAACCTTCAAGCGGGTAAGAACTTGTCTTTTATGCTTTCTTTTTGGGGTTCAGGTGATAATGTTTCAGATGCGATTGATAATTATTTTTCAGATTTAATATTTAATGATGTTTTACAAACAAAGAAAAATTTGTTAATAAAATACTTAAAAAGCGAATTAAAAAAACTTCAAAAAAAACTTGAAAACAAGCCGGATGATAAGAAATTTTTAAAGTATAAAAAAATCGGTGATTATTTAATGTCTAATTTATATCAATTAAATTCAAGCAAAGTTTATATGGATGAATTGGAGTTTGAATTGGATAAAGATATTTCTATTACCGATAATGCACAGAAGTTTTATAGTTTATATAAAAAATCAAAAAGCGAATTTGAATATTCTAAAAAAAGATATGAACAAGCTATACTTCAGTTTGAATATTATGAATCAATTTTATTTAATATTGAACTTGCTCAAACTCTTGATGAAATAGCACAAATTCAAGAGGAACTTTCAGAAGCAGGCATTTTTCCTAAAAGTGATAAGCAAAAAAGTAATAATAAGTTGAAAGTTGAACCTTTATATTTTAAAGAATATGAAATTTATGTAGGAAAAAATAACAAACAAAACGATTATATAATTTCAAAAATTGCGACAGGGGAAGATTTGTGGTTCCATGGGCTTAATTTTCCAAGTTCTCATGTTTTGTTGAAGTTAAAGAATAATGACAAGGCACCAAGCAAGGAAGTTCTTGAGTTTTGTGCAAAATTAACAAAAGAAAATTCAAAAGCAAAGAATTCAGGTAAAACCTCAATTATTATGACAAAAAGAAAAAATATTAAAAAACCTCCAAATACTTACTTGGGTTACGTTACATACAAAAATGAAGTTGAAATTGTTATATAGTTTTTTTGTAATATAATTATTAAGTTAGTAAAAAAAGGAATTAAAAATGCAGGTTTCATATGAATGGTTAAATGAATTTGTTGATTTAGAGGGGGTAAGTCCTGAAGAAATTGCCCATAATCTAACTATGTCAGGGCTTGAAGTAGAAGAAATTGAATATAAAAAACCGTCATTTACGAATATAAAAACTGCAAAAATTATAAAAATCGAAAATCATCCAAATGCAGATAAATTGCACTTAGTTACTTTGGATATAGGTGGTGCGGAAAAAAGAGTGGTCTGCGGCGCTCAAAATATTGAAGTTGGTCAAATAATTCCTTATGCGTCTGTTGGCTCTAAAGTTTTAGATAGAAAAACAAAGGAAAGTTTTGAATTAACACCTGCTGTTATAAGAGGTGTTGAATCTCAAGGTATGTTGTGTTCTCAGGATGAATTAGGTTTATCCGGATTGCAAGAAGAAGACGGTATTTTAATATTAAATCGTCTTTATGATAACGTTGAATTGAATCAACCGCTTGAAAAATTAATGAATTTATCCGATGAGATAATATTTCATGTTGCTCCAACGGCTAATCGTGGAGATGAAATGAGTGTTATTGGAATTGCAAGAGAGCTTTGTGCTTTATTTAATAAAAAATTGAAGTTGAAATTTTCTGATGTCAAAACAGACATTTTGCCTGATTTCGATGTAGAAATAAAAAACGATGATATTTGTAAATTTTATTCTGTTGGAGTATTAAAAAATTTAAAAATAAAACAATCTCCTGATTTTATTCAAAGACGAATAATAGCTTCAGGCATGCGTCCTATTAATAATATTGTTGATATAACAAACTATGTAATGCTGGAATATGGAACTCCACAGCATGCCTTTGATTATGATAAGTTAAATAATTATCTTTGTGTTCGTTATGCAAATGAAAATGAAAGTATTGTTACTATTGATGAAGTTGAAAGAAAACTTACCGAAAATCAAAGTGTTGTAATTGCTTCTAAGGAATGTCCTGTGTGTATTGCGGGAGTTTTTGGAGGTTTGAATTCAGAAATTGATTCTAATACAAGAAATATTGCACTAGAAGCTGCTTATTTTACTTCTCATACTAATAGAAAATCCGCACATAGTGTCGGATATCGCTCCGAAGCTTCTTCCAGATATGAAAGAGGAATTGATATTGAAATGGTTTTACCTGCTCTTTATCGTTCTATTGAACTTTTAGAGAAATATGCTGATGCTGAATTTGTCGGCATTGCTAAGTGTGGTAATGATAAATTACCGGCTGTTGAGATTACTCTTAGAAGTTCGGAAATAAAAAGAATATTAGGTGTTGAAATTGAACAAGCAAGATGTATAGAAGTGCTTGAAAATTTAGGTTTTGAGTTATTGGGTAAAAATGAACTTGCTGCAAAATTTAAAGTTCCAAGTTACAGATACAATGATGTTACAAGAGAAATTGATTTAATAGAAGAGATTTCAAGAATTGAAGGATTTGATAAGATAAGCCCTGAAATACCAAATATATCTGAAGGTGCTGATATTGGTTTTGATACAAGAACAATAAAAAAAGTAAATGAAACAATGTTGGCCTATGGTTTTGATGAGATTGTTACAGGTTCTTTGGTTGGAAAAAACCTTTGTAACAGTTATTTGCAGCCGCTTGATGACGGTATGTCGGTTAAGGTAATGAATCCTCATTCAGAAGACTATACTACTTTAAGGCAAACGTTAATGCCAAATATGTTGGATGTTGTAAAAAATAACTTTGACAACGGACAAAAAAATTTCAGATTGTATGAAATTGGAAAAGTATATATTAAAATAACAGAACCTAGCGAAGATTATTCTGGAGTAAAAGAAATCAGAAAATTGAGCGGATGTATTTTTGGATCTGTAAACAATGCTTTATATAAGAAAAAAGAAGATGATTTTTATACTTTAAAAGGTGTTTTGGAAGCATTGTTTGAAAAATTAGGAATATTAAAAAGAGTTGTTTTTGCTCCATTAAATGATGCCGAAAGAAGATCTTTTGAATTTCTACATCCGGCTCAAAGTGCTTCAATTTCTATATTAGGTAAAAATAAAGAATCGATTGGATATGTTGGAAAATTACATCCTGTATTATCAGATAAATTAAAATTTAATCAACCTTTGTACGTTTTTGAAATTAATCTTGATGAGGTTGTACAATCTTCAACGGATAACATAACCAAGTTTAAAAAGATACCGGTTTTTGGCGCTGTTCAAAGAGATATTGCTTTTGCTGTTGATAAATCTGTTTCAGTTGAAGATTTATATAAAATAATTAAGAAATCATCTGATAAAGAGATATTTAAGGGTGCTAAGGTATTTGATATTTATGAAGGAGAAAATATCGGCGAAGGCAGAAAATCTTTAGCAATTAGGATTACCTTGCAAGATGATAATAAAACATTAACTGATGAGATTATTCAAGCAGAAATTAATAAAATAAGATTTGGACTTGAAAAAAATGTTGCCGGTCTTGTTTTAAGATAGGTGTATTTATGATTTTAATAACCGGTGGTGCTGGATATATTGGAAGTCACTGTGTAATTGAGTTTTTAAAAAACAACCTCGATGTTGTTGTTTTTGATAATTTTTCAAAGGGACATAGTAAGATTATTGATAAAATTAAATCAAAGTACGATATAAATTTTTTTAAAGGTGATTTAAGAAATAAAAATGATATTGATTTAATTTTTAGAAAATACGATATTGAGGCGGTTGTTCATTTTGCAGGTTTTTCTGAAGTTTCAGCTAGTACAGTTCAACCTAAAATGTTTTATGAAAATAATGTGTTAGGAACTTTAAATCTTTTAAATTCAATGGTTGAAAATAAGGTTTTAAATATTATTTTTTCTTCATCTGCTGCCGTCTATGGAGAAGCAAAATATGTTCCGATGGATGAAAATCACCAGTTGATGCCTAAAAATCCTTATGGAAAAACAAAATTAATTATTGAAAATATATTGGATGATTATGAAATAGCATATAATTTAAAATCCGTAAAATTAAGATATTTTAATGTTATTGGTGCTAATTATAAAGAAAATATTGGTGAATGGCATGATATAGAGACACATTTAGTGCCGAATATTTTAAAGTCCTCTTTGATAGATGATTATGTATTTAATATTTTTGGGGATGATTATGAAACTAAAGACGGCACCTGTATTAGGGATTATGTTGATGTTCAAGATTTGGTGCATGCGCATTATTTGGCATATAAATATTTAATTAAGTCAAACAAATCAGATATTTTTAATTTGGGTTCTGGTAAAGAATATAGTGTGAAAGATGTTTATAATTGCGTTTGTAAGGTTTTGGGCTATAAAATTCCTTTTAAAATAAATGCAAGAAGAAAGGGTGATCCTGCAATTTTAATTGCAGATTCATCAAAAGCAAGAAAAGTGCTAAATTGGAGTAATGAAACCTCATTAATTGAAAGTATTAGTAATGCTTACGAATGGGAGAAAATTTTAAAAACTTTTTAGCTATATTGCTGTTTTTTTAAAAATTTGCGATTGTTTTATTTATTTTGGTTTGTATTTGAAGTTGTTGTATAGTTGAGTTTTAAAATTAATTTAAAAGCCCTTAAATAAAGGGCTTTTAAATTAATAATTTTTTATTCTGTCTTGGTAAAAATTTGTTTTTGGTTTTGGTTCTTCAAGTGATTTTAACGCTGCTTCATAATCTAATTTAGCGGCAGCTGCAGCTTCAAGTTTTCTTTGTCTTTCTGCTTGGGCTTCGGCTGCTCTTTTTTGGCCACGTAAAGTTCCATCATATATAATATTTCTTCCGGTTGAATCATATTTTGTTCTTGCTAAAGCCATTCCTGAGCAACAAAACGTTGCTATTAATGCTAAAACCAAAAATTTTTTCATAATTCCCTCCATATATACACTTTGTATTTTATATTTATTAAAACGAAAATTCAAAAAAAATGTTCATTTTTTACATTGTATGTAAACAACTTGTAACAAATCAAAAGAGTGATTTCTGTTTTAGTTTTTTTCTGAGTTCTTTGTAATTCGGACAAAATTTATTTACTTCTGTCCAGAATTTTCTTGAATGATTTTTTATTTTTGTATGTACAAGCTCATGAATTATTACATAATCTATGATATCAAAATCGTATAGCATTAAATTAATATTTAGGTTTATGTTATTTTGGCATGAGCAACTACCGAATCGGGTTTTTTGATTTCTGAGAGTTAATTTGTTATATTTAAAGTCATATTTTTTTGAAAGAAACTCAAGCCTTGTTGGCAGATAATTTTTTGCTTCGATTTTAATGGCTTCTATGATTGCTTCTTTGTATTTTTCTTGAATTTCTTTTGAATTAAAGTTTTGGTTTTCGGGATAATAAAAATGAACAACATTTTTTATTGTTTGTGTTTTTAAGCAGTCTGATTTTATAGTTTTTAAACTTTCGAATTTTGTTTTAAAATTCGGTTGTATGAATTTTTCTTCATAGTTATATGCTTTAATTTTTTCAAAATTTTTAAGCAAGAACTCTCTTGCTGTTTTAAAAGGGCAAAAAATAGGCATCGTAACAAGAATTGAAAAATCTTTTTTGAGTGTAATTTTTATTGACTTTGAAAAAGTATGTTTTTTGAATTTTATTTTATAATTTTCTATTATTTCTTCTTTGGTGTAGTTCATTTTATTCATCTTTAAAGATTTTTAGATGTCGATTTTTGCCTTCCCCGATGCTAATAGATTTGTAACCATGCGCATCTACTAGTTCGTGTTGTAGTTTTCTTACGTTTTTTTCCTGAGGTTCAAGTTCAATTACTTCAGCACCTTCTGATAATTTTGCAATAGCTGCATTTGTTTCATCAAGTGCTAATTCGGTTGAATCTTTATAATTTATTATTTTTTGCGTTTCTTGATTTTCTTGCGTTAAATTGAGTGCTTCTTTTAAAACTCTTTGAATTTGGCTCATCGAATTTGTTCTTACAAAAAATACGGGTAAATGGTATTCGTTTGCGGTCGAAAGTATTTTTGTACCACCTTTTGCGAAGTTTTTATGTGCAATAACAAAATCGGCTTCTTCTACATTTCTTACTATTGAGGCATCGATATCAAGTCTTTCAATTAATTTGTCTACTATCGATCTTGATACTGCGTAAATGTATATTTTTTTATGCTTTTTGTTTTCTTTAATATACGCTTGTCGATTAAAATTAAAGCTTAGTGATGATTTTGTGGCTTCTTGAACTTTATTTTCTAATTTTTCAACTTCTTTTAGAATATTTGTTTCGACTTTTTTTTCTTTATAATTCCCGTCAACTTTTCTTATTTCGGGAGTTATTGGCCAGCCTCTAAGTATATAATCGACGGCTTGGGCACTGTCTTTGTATATTGCAAGGGTGTTTCTGTCTATTATTTCAATTACTATATCAAATGTTGGTTGTTTTTGTCTTTCGAGTACAGTTTTTTGGCAGCCTCTGTGCTTTGCTTCATCGTCTCCAAGAGTTACTGTGTCTACTCCACCTATCAAATCAGATAGCGTTGGATTTTTAATTAAATTATCA
Source organism: Candidatus Gastranaerophilales bacterium (assembly GCA_944324485.1). Taxonomy (GTDB): domain Bacteria; phylum Cyanobacteriota; class Vampirovibrionia; order Gastranaerophilales; family Gastranaerophilaceae; genus RUG14156. The sequence goes on from CALUWM010000005.1 coordinate 49,453, forward strand.
AGAGTGTTTCCGTGAGCTGTTGCTATAAGCATAACCCCACGTTCAGCTATTGTTCTTGCCGCTTGTGCTTCAAGCTCCGTTCCTATTTCATCAACAACAATGACTTCAGGAGTGTGGTTTTCCACTGCTTCAATCATTATGTCTTTTTGGTATTCCGGTTGGCTTACTTGCATTCTTCTGGCTTTTCCGATTGCAGGGTGAGCTACATCTCCATCACCTGCGATTTCATTTGATGTATCTACAACAACAACTCTTTTTCCGAGTTCATCTGCCATAAGGCGAGTTATTTCTCTTAGTTTTGTGGTTTTACCAACACCAGGTCTTCCAAGAAAAAGAATTGACTTATTTTGTATAACAAAATCTTTGATACATTCGATGGTTCCGGTTATAACCCTTCCAATTCTGCATGTTAGTCCTACTATTTTACCTTGACGGTTTCTGATTGCACTTATTCTGTGTAGAGTTCCCGCTATGCCTGAGCGATTGTCAGTTGTGAATTCCGGGAGTTGATTTGTAATGTAGTCTAAATCTTCCCTTGTAATGTTTTCATTTCCAAGAGATATAATTTTCCCGTTACCAAGTCTGATTTCAGGAATTCTTCCAATGTCAAGTACGATTTCAATGGCATCATCCAATAAACCTTCCTGGATGTTCCTTTTGATTTTTAGTGGTAATATTTCTATTAATTTTTCAATGTCTGTTTGAAATTGTACTTCGCTCATTTTCCTTTGAACCTTTTTATTGTCCTTTATATATATTATTCCCTGAACTAGATTTTAAAAAACATTTAAAAATTAATTGTTAAATCTAAACAACATAATGTCGCCATCTTGCACTATATAATCTTTTCCTTCAAGACGTGCTACACCTTTTTCTCTTGCTGCCGCCCAAGAACCTGTTGAAATAAAATCATCATAAGAAATTACTTCTGCTTTAATGAAACCTTTTTCAAAATCAGAGTGAATTACACCTGCTGCTGCGGGTGCTTTTGTTCCTTTTGTAATTGTCCAAGCTCTTACTTCTTTTTCACCTGCTGTTATGTACGTTCTTAGATTTAGAATGTCATATGCAGATTTAATCATTTTTTCAATTCCTGAATTTTGAATTCCAAGTTCTTTTAGATAATTTTTTGCTTCTTCATCGCCTAAGTCTACAAGTTCTTCTTCCAGATTTGCGCAAATTAATACAACTTCTGCTTCGTTTCCAACGTATTCCGCTACTTTTTTTGTATAATTGTTACCGTTTAACAAGTCTGTTTCTGATACATTGCAACAATATATTACCGGTTTTGCCATTAGAAGATGGAAGAAATGTAGTGCTTTTTTTTCATCTTCGTTAAAGTCAGAAGTATTTATAAATTTTCCTTTCTCAAGATAAGGCATACATTTATTTATAACAGAGTCTTGAATTAAAGCTTCTTTGTCTTTTGATTTTACGTTTTTTGATATTCTTTTTGAAATATTTTCAAGTGTGGACATATCAGCCAAAGCCAGCTCCATATTAATTGTTTCAATGTCATCGATTGGATCAATTTTACCTGATACATGGATTGTGTTTACGTCATCAAAACATCTTACAACTTGCACAATGGCATCTACTTCTCTTATATTGTGTAAAAATTGATTACCAAGCCCCTCTCCTTTGCTTGCACCTTTAACAAGTCCTGCAATATCTACAAATTCTATTGTTGTTGGTATTACGGTGTCTGTTTTTACAAGCGGTTGAAGTTTATAAAGTCTTTCATCCGGTACATTTACAACTCCAACATTTGGTTCAATTGTACAGAATGGATAGTTAGCACTTTGAGCGTTTTTAGCACTTGTTAGTGCGTTAAATAAAGTTGATTTACCTACATTTGGGAGACCTACGATACCGACTTTAAGCATTGTTTTTCCTTTTTTTGTTCATTTTGTATTAATGATTTTATCATAAATATCTTTTTGTTGTAATTAAATAGTAAAAGGCTCGTGTAATTCACGAGCCTTTTTGTTATTTAAGCTTTTACTAGAGTTTTTTCTTGTTCTAGTTGTAGCGTTATTGTTGTTATATCACATACGTCTGACGGTCCAAAGTATTGAATAGCTCCAGGGAAAATGTAGCAATCATTTAATGCCCATTTTTCTCTGTGATTTTCAAGGGCTTTAAATACAGGACCATCCAGTTCAACTAATGCTTTTTTAATTACAGGTTTCATTTCACCATGTCTTTTTTCCATATTCATCATCATTGTGAGCGGAACTCCACCTGCTATCCATTCAGATGCGGGTTTTGTAGTGTTTTTTATGGATGACAAATAGCCGGTAAGCCCTGCTTGAATTAGTGCAAAAGCGTTATAGCCTAGCGAATAACAATAGTCTGCATCGAAATTAGATGGAGCGGCACATCTGCCTTCATATCCGAAAAAGTGCGCTTGGTCTGAGAATTTACCTTTGTATGAGCCTTGCTTTTTCATTTCTTCTAATTTTTCTTTTACCATTTCAATTAAAAGCTTTTCAGTTTCAATTTTGGATACTTGGACATTGCCGTGCGGGTCTCTATCCATAAGTAGTTGAGCCTTTATTTGAGAAGGTAGTGATTTAAATAAATTTGCAGACGCAGTGTCTAATTTTGTCGTAATGGATTCATATTTTTCTTCTTGCGTTAAAGTTTGATAATTATTATCTTTTTCTAAATCAGCAAGAATATCGTTTAATGATGAAATCATTGTTTTCATTTCAGGTATGAATTCAATCAAGCCTTCAGGGATTAGAGCTATACCGAAGTTTTTGCCTTTTGTTGCACGTGCTGCAATAATGTTTGCTATGTAAGTTACAATGTCATCCAGAGATTGTTTTTTTGCTTCAACCTCTTCTCCAATAAGAGTTATATTTGGTTGTGTTTGAAGTGCCGCTTCAAGACAAACATGGGATGCGCTTCTTCCCATTAATTTTATAAAGTGCCAATATTTTTTAGCTGAGTTTGCGTCTCTTTGTATATTTCCTATTAATTCTGCGTATGTTTTTGTTGCAGTATCGAAACCAAAAGAAATTTCAATTTGGTCATTTTTAAGGTCTCCGTCTATTGTTTTTGGACATCCGATAACTGAAATACCGGTATTTTTTGCTTTCATCCATTCAGCTAAAAGGCAAGCATTTGTGTTTGAGTCATCTCCTCCGATTATTACCACAGCTGATATGCCTAGTTTTTTGCATACTTCAAGTGCTTTTTCAAATTGGCTTTCAGTTTCAAGCTTTGTTCTGCCTGATCCAATTATGTCAAATCCGCCAGTATTACGATATTTGTCTATTAATTCGTCTGTGATTTCAATATAGTTTCCTTCAACAATTCCTGAGGGTCCGCCTAAAAAACCATAAAGTTTGTTTGTTGGGTTTTGTGCTTTTATTGCGTCATACAGACCTGCAATTACGTTATGTCCTCCGGGAGCCTGACCGCCTGATAAAATTACTCCTATGTTTCTTGTTTGGCCAGATAAGTCAGTTCCACTTGAAGCAAATTTTGCAACAGGTTCGCCATATATATGGGGAAATAGTGCTTTTATTTGGTCTTTGTCTGCAACTGCACTTGTTGATTCACCAAGTGAAAGTTTAATATTGTTAATTCCTGAAGCAAGTGCTCCTGCTAGTTTTGGCTTGTATGCCATTCTCTCTTTTTGAAGAGGTGAAATTTCTCTCATAGTATTCTCCTTTATACTTTATTAGTTTAATTATCTCATAAAAAATAAGTTTTAAAAATTGTAAAGAAAAATTAAAAAATATTTATCTTTTCTGTAAATAATTTTTTAAAAAATAACTTTATATATTTATATTGGAATTTATTTTTAGGAGTTTAAAATGGATCAAATTCAATTGCAACAATCTGGTGCTGTAAGTAATAATTTTCAGCCACAAAGTTTTAAAGGCAGAATGGAAAATCAGACAAATCCTATTGAAATGAAAAAAGATGGCGATAAGACCATGCGAAATACTTTAATTGCATTGGGTACTATTGCTGCTGCCGGAGTTGCAATTGCAAAAAGGAAAAATATAAGCTCTGCTCTTAAAAAAGTTTTTAATGGCGCAGGAAAAGAAGCGGCAGAAATAGCTGCAAAAGAAAAGGCAGAAAGGATTGCAAAAGAAGCGGCAGAAAGAACTGCAAAAGAAGCTGCTGAAATTACAGCTGCAGAGGAAGCTCAAAGAAGAATTTTTGGTGCAGTTGATTCATCAGTGGGTAAATCTGCAGAAGAAAGTGCTAAAGTATTTATGAATGCTGTATATGATAGTCATTAACGCACAACGCGAAGCATAAGAAGTAGAGCTTGCAATTTAATTAGAAAACTAAAGCAAGATCCTACTAATAGAGATTTACACAAGCAAATTGTTGATTTGGTTGGACCTGTAAATTTAAATCAGCTTGTTGCGGAAAATAAAATCACTTTACAAGAGCAAGAAAAATTACAAAAGCTTATTACGCAAGCAAATATAATTGCTAAGATATAAGAAATAATTATAAAATAACTTTAGTAGATGGCGAATGCCATCTACTTTTATGATTAATTATCTTAACTTAACCAAATCTGCTTTTCTCATTCTTACATTTTGAGGTGTTATTTCAACCAGCTCGTCATCTTGTATGTATTCAAGAGCGTCTTCAAGGCCCATAATTTTGGGGGCTTGAAGAGTTACCATTACATCTGCCGTTGCTGAGCGCATATTTGTCATTTTTTTTGTTTTACATACATTAACTGCTATATCTTGCGGTCTGTTACATTCTCCAACAATCATACCCCTATATACTTTTGTTTTTGGAGTTATAAAGAATACTCCTCTGTCTTCAAATTGATGCAGTGCATATGCAACTGCCTCGCCATCTTCGTGAGCTATAAGCGAGCCTGTTCTTTGACGAGGTATATCTCCTGCGTATTCATCGTATTTCTCAAATGTATGGTACATTATTCCTTCGCCTTTTGTCATTCTTATGAATTCTGAGCGAAAACCTATTAGACCTCTTGCAGGTATAATAAAGTCAATATTTGTTCTTTTTAATCCTGCTTCCATATTTTGCATTTGAGCTTTTCTTGAGGACAATCTTTCAATAACTGAACCTACAAATTCTTCTGGTACATCTACAATTAAGTTTTCATATGGTTCAAGTACAACCCCGTCTTCTTCTTTAAAAATTACTTCAGGTTTTGAAACTTGAAATTCATAGCCTTCTCTTCTCATTGTTTCAATTAAAATTCCAAGATGTAACTCTCCTCTTCCTGAAACTTTAAAAACATCTGTTGAATCAGTATCTTCAACTCTAAGAGATACATTTTTTTCAAGTTCAAAATATAATCTTTTTCTTAATTGTCTTGATGTAACAAATTTTCCTTCTGTGCCTGCAAAAGGTGAATCGTTTATTGAAAAGTTCATCTGAAGCGTTGGTTCGTCTATTTTTATTAACGGTAGCGCAACAGGATTGGTTAAACAAGATATAGTTTCTCCTATTTGAATATCTGAAAAACCTGCTACACCAACAATATCTCCTGCTGATGCTTCTTCGATTTCTACTCTTCCAAGGTCTTTAAAGCCAAATAATTTAATAATTTTACCTTTTTGGGCTGTTCCATCTCTTTTAAGAAGAGTTACTTGTTCTTGAGATTTTATTTTACCGTTTTTAATTCTTCCTATTGCAATTCTGCCTACGTATTCATTGTAATCAAGTGTTGTTATTTGAAGTTGCAAAGGAAGATCAATATCTGCTTCCGGTCCTTCTATGTTTTCTAATATGCAATCTAATAAAGGCAGAATGTTTTTATTTTCGTCTTCAAGGTTAGCTTTAGCATATCGATTTAGCGAACTTGCATATATTACAGGAAAATCAATTAAATCATCTCTGTCTGTTAGTTCTGTAAATAAATCAAATACTTTGTCTAGCGTTCCATCTGGGTCTGCACCCGGTTTATCTATTTTATTTATTACAACTATAATTTTTATTCCAAGTTCAAGTGCTTTAGATAGTACAAATCTTGTTTGGGGCATTGGACCTTCTTGAGCATCAACAATTAATAAAGCACCATCTACCATTCCTAAGACTCGCTCAACCTCTCCTCCGAAATCTGCGTGTCCCGGGGTATCTACAACGTTAATTTTTACCCCTTTATATTCAACTGCAACATTTTTTGAAAGAATTGTGATTCCTCTTTCTCTTTCGATATCATTATTATCTAAAACGCAAGTCCCCATTTCTTGATGTTCTTTAAATACATTGGTAGCATCTAAAATACAATCTACGAGTGTTGTTTTGCCATGGTCTACGTGAGCAATTATTGCTATATTTCTTAATTTTTTATTTTTCATTGTTGTTAGCTTTCTTTTACTTCGACAATTCTATAAAACTTGTGATAAAAATATTTTACAACAAAAAATTAATAATCTGTTTTTTAAATTCAAAAGATTCTTAACATTTTTACAATAAAATTTTTTAATGTAAAATTAAAGATAATCAGATTTTATTTTGGGGGTTTGTATGGAACTTGATATTATAAGAAAAACAGATGAAATTATTGCTGAATATATAGAAAAAGAGCTTGAGCGCCAAAGAAATACTATTGAACTTATTGCGTCTGAAAATTTTACTTCTCCTGCTGTAATGGCTGCTTGCGGCAGTGTTTTAACAAATAAATACGCTGAAGGAAAGCCTCATAAAAGGTATTATAACGGATGTGAATTTATAGATAAAATTGAAGAATTGGCACAAAAAAGATGTTGCGAATTATTTGGCTGTGATCATGCGAATGTGCAGCCTCATTCTGGTGCACAAGCAAACATGGCAGTTTTTTTGTATGCCCTAAAGACAGGTGACACAATTTTAGGCATGGATTTATCTAATGGTGGGCATTTAACACATGGTTCAAGTGTAAATTTTTCCGGAATTAACTATAATGTCATATCTTACGGAGTTAGCGAAGAGGGTGTCATTGATTATGATGATGTTGAAAAAAAGGCTGTTGAATATAAACCAAAATTAATAATTGCCGGAGCAAGCAATTATTCTCGAATTATTGATTTCAAAAGATTTTCAGAAATTGCAAAAAAGGTTGGCGCATATTTAATGGTTGATATTGCCCACATTGCTGCTTTAGTTGCAACAGGTTGTCATCCAAGCCCTGTTCCATATGCTGATTTTGTCACGACGACAACCCATAAAACACTAAGAGGCCCAAGAGGTGGTATCATAATGTGCAAAGAGGAACATGCGCAAGGCATAGATAAAGCTGTATTCCCCGGAATTCAAGGAGGTCCGCTTGAGCATATAATAGCAGGTAAAGCTGTTGCGCTTAAAGAAGCTCAAAGTGAAGAATTTAAAAAATATGCTTTTCAAGTGGTTGAAAATTCTAAATGTTTGGCTTCAGCGTTAATTAAAGAGGGTATTGATATAGTTGGTGGTAAATCAGAAAACCATGTAATGACACTTGATCTAAGAAGATTAAATAAGACCGGAAAAGATGTTGCAAATTTATTGGAAGAAGTAGGTATTACTGCAAATAAAAATACTGTACCTAATGACCCTCAAAGTCCGTTTGTAACTTCCGGAGTTAGGATTGGTACTGCTGCGGTTACAACAAGAGGAATGAAAACGGATGAAATGAAAATTATTGCAAAAATTATTGCTGATGCTATTCTTGAAAGAGATGATATTCAAAATATTAAAAATAAAAGCTTGGAATTATGTAAAAAATTCCCTTTGTATGAAGAAATGTAGGATTTGTTATGATTAAGTTATCTCAAGCTCATGTATTAGGAACTATAATTGCATATTTACTTGGAATTTTTATTGTTCCATTGGTTATTTACTTTTCCCAAAAAATGGGTTTAGTTGACGTACCAAATGAAAGAAAAATTCACCATGGTAATATTTCACGTCTTGGTGGAGTTGCGATTTGGGTTTCTGTTATGTTGTCTTTTTTGTTTTTAATTCTTTTAAGTTATTATCCAAAAGGACAAGGATTATCTGCCATTATTGTGGGTGGGTCTTTAATGTTTTTAATGGGGCTTATAGATGATATATATTGCTTAAATGCTAAATTTAAATTATTTATTCAAGTTGCTATTGCAACAATAGTCATTTTATTGGGAGTTAGAATAGAAAATTTGTTTAATCCTTTTGGAGCAAATATTGATTTAGGTATTTTAACATATCCGATAACTTTGTTTTGGATAGTAGGAATAACAAATGCGATTAATTTTATTGATGGAATAGATGGTCTAGCTGGTTCAATAGTTAGTATCTCTGCTCTTGCAATAGGTATAATTTCTCTGGTATTAGAACCTGCTATTCCTATTAATGCACTGATTGCTTTTATATTGACGGGTGCTATGTGTGCTTTTTTAACATTTAATTATAATCCTGCTAAAATTTTTATGGGTGATTCCGGGGCTTTATATGCAGGATTTTTGCTTGCTACATTATCAATAACAGGTATTGTTAAACCAAGTTCCGGTGTTTCAATGTATTTGCCGATTTTGATTTTGGCTGTTCCTCTTATGGATGTTGCTTATTCATCAATAAGAAGAATGTTAAAAGGTACAAGCCCTTTTGTTGCAGATGCTGAACATATACATCATAAACTTTTACATGCAGGATATTCACAAGATAAGCTTGTGCTATTACTTGCCGGTTTTTCTATGGTTTGTGCTTTGTTATCAATAATAGTAGTAAGTACAAAAAGTAAATTTATAATCATTGCTTTAAGCTTAATTGGAGTATTGATTATATTAAATATTGTTTCGAAATTAATTAAAAAGAAAGACGAATAAACATATCTGTTTTCCAGATGTTTTTGTTAAATGCTATGAAAATTATATAGAAATTAATTTTGCGCTTGTTTCTTAAAGATAATTTTGATAGTGTAAGAGCTGCTGTTGAAAAGTTGTAATTTTTGCTTTTGCAGCAAGTTTGTTAATAATCTAATGGTCGAGCAGAGAGATTTATGGTAAGTTCTAAGTTTTTAATATCAACAATCGCCCATCTGATTGGCTCAAAACCAAGTTTCTTAATTTCTTCCTCGATATAATCAACATTTGGCGGCAATGAATCCGTTTTAATTTTTATAGTTTTTGAAATTATCTTGTTCATTATATCAAAATTCCTGCCATTGCTGCCGATATATAACTAACCAAAGTCCCGCAAATAAGAGCTTTTATGCTAAGTCTTGCAAGATTTTTTCTTTGATTTGGCGCAAGTTCACCTATACCTCCTATTTGAATAGCTATTGTAGAAAGGTTTGCAAAGCCGCAGCATGCAAATGTAGCAACTGCTATACTTTTTTGAGTAAGTGTAGCTGCATCTATATGTTTTGCTAGATCTATGTAGGCTATTGTTTCATTTAAAATCAGTTTTTCGCCAATTAAAATACCAACCGCTTCAATATTTCCCCAAGTTGTTCCTATTAAAGCTGAAAAAATTGAGAATATCTTACCTACTATAAGTTGTATGGATAAGTGCTGTAAATCAATTCCAATAAATGATAAGTTTAGATGACAGTAGTTGTATAGAAATATTCCGAATTTTGCCAAAATTTCATTACAAAAAGTAATCAGAGCAACTAAGCCTAATAAAACAGCAATTACATTAAGAGATACCCTCATTCCCTCTGATGCACCTTTTGAAATTGCAGCCAAAATATTAACATCGGTTTTTCTGTTGCTTATTTTGAAATTTTTTATTGTTTGCGGTTCTAATGTTTCAGGATAAACTATTTTAGAAACAACAAACGATCCGGGGATTGCCATAACAGATGCGGCGAGTAGATATTCTGTGCTTATTCCAAAACCCGTATACATTGCAATACAGCTAGCTGAAATACAAGCCATTGAGCCCGTCATGACAGCAAGCATTTCAGAGCGTGTCATGTTTGGAAGATAATGTTTTACAAGAGATTGTGCTGCTACATTTCCGACAAAAGGGCTTGCACAGTTAGAAAGTGCTTCTGCTCCGCTTACTCCGAGAATTTTGTTCATTATTTTTCCAAGAATAAGTATTACTCTTTGCATAATCCCGTAGTAGTATAGTATATTTACTATGACTAATATTAATATCATTGTAGACATAAGTATTAATGCAAAAATAAAATCTTTTTGAGGGAAAAGTTCGCTAATTTTTTCAGGAGAATTTGATAACCATCCGAAAACAAAATTTGAACCTTCTATTGAGGCATTTAATATTTTATCTATAAGTATTGCTAGGAAACTAAAGATTTTTACTCCGATAGGGGTTTTCATAATAAACACTGCAAGTAAAAATTGTAGTAAAAGTCCTACACCAACAGTTTTGTAGTTAATCTTTTTTTTATTGTTAGACATCAAAAAACAAATACCAAGGATAACCAGTATTCCGAATAATCCGCTAAATCTTGACAAAATTTCCAAAATAATTTCCTTTTTTATAGATTTTCACTATTTGTAAAATCAACTCCTCCGATTGATTTGTATAGGTTTATTGTTGATATTACATAGTTTATTTTATCATCGACAAGTTTTTGTTGTGCTATAATTTGTGCTTGTTGATACAAAATGTAATCTAATTCATTAGCAAGTCCTATGGATTTATTAATTTCTTTTAGTCTAAGCTTTTGTGATTGAATTTCAAATATATCTGATGCTATTTTAAAGTTTTTCTTTTCTTTTTTTGTTATAGCTAGAGCATCATTTACTTCTTGAATTGATGAAAGTACGGATTTTTCATATTCATCTTGGGCTCTTTTGTATTCAAGTTTCTTTAATTTCATAAAGTGATATTTTCTTCCGCCGTCAAATATGTCAAAATTTGGCACTATCCATAAATCAGCCAGACCTGAATTTGGTGAAAAAAGATGTGTTCCATGGCTATAACCGTTAAAACCGAGAGTTCCCATTATGGTAAAGCTAGGTAGAATATCTCTTTTGGCGCTTTTTGCCTCATAATTTGCTCTTAAAATGTTAAGGGCTGAACTTTTTACGTCTGGTCTATTTATGATTACACTTGAATTTATTTCTTCCGGAACATTATTTAATAATGTAATATTTTCAAAGTCGCTTCTTTTAACTTCAGAAAAAAGCTTATCCCCCATAAGATAGCTTAGTTGGTTTTCAAAAATTTCTTTTTTTGATTCCAGATTGTTTACCAAGATTTCTAGTTGCGCTGTTTTATTTTTTATTTCAAGAATGTCATCGGTTGTTGCGAGTCCGTTTTTTTCTTTTGAAATTGTTAATTCTAGTAATTTTTGATTTAATTTTAATAATTTTTTTTGTAGTTCAAGCGTCTTATCGGTTTTAATTAAGTTAAAATAATCTGCTGCTATGGCTGAAGTGAGAGCTATATATACTGCTCTTTCATCTTCTTTGAGCATTTTTTCACTTTCTTTAAAACTTTTTGTTCTGAGTCTGTTTTTGCCCCATATATCAATTTCATAACTTGCAGTCAAAGGTAATAAAAATCTTGTTTGACTGTAATTGTTAATCATAAAATTATTTTTACCTCTGAGTAAGTCAGATGATGCAAATGTCCTTCCTAACATTCCTTCAAAGTTTATATGAGGTAATTCTTCTGCTAATGATAGTTTAACTATTTTTTCACTTTCTTTAATTTTTGAGTCAGCGATTTTTAAATCGGGGTTGTTTTCAAAGGCTTTTTCTATATTATTTATTAAAATTTCATCGTTAAATTTTTCCCAAAAATTTAAATTTAAGTATTGCCTTTTGTCCTCATTAGCTGCAAGACAAAAGGCAAAAAGTTGAGAGATTAGAAATATTAAAAATATAGTTAAGAGGTTTTTTTTCATAGTTGTTCATGCTTGCATTAAAGTTTTTTATGTTATTATGATAACATAAAAAAATAAAAGTAAAGGATTTTTGATATAATTATGTTGAATCAGTTAAAAAGAACTTCTATTTCAAATGGTATTGTTTCTTGCGCTACATTAATTAAAGTAATTACTTTAAGGTGTTTTAAGAAACATAAGTTTGAAATTACTCCTGAGCAATTTATTTTATTGGATACTTTATTGGATAATGTTCAACCTGAAAACTTATATCAAAGACAATTAGGAGTATTATTGGGAAAAGATAGAGCTAATATTGCAAGATTAATCGGGATATTAGAAAAAAAGGGACTTGTTGAAAGAGTGTCTGATTCAAACGGTAGACAAATAAATAGAATTACAGTTACTAATAAGGGGGTAGAAATAAGAAATAAAATATATCCTGTAATATCCGATATAAGGAAAAGTTATTTGGATGATATTGACTATAATGATTTAAAAAAATGTCTCGACATATTAAATAGAATTAAAGATAACATTTCAAAAAATACTAAATTAAAAATATAAAAAGGAAAAAGTTATGAATAAAGCATCAAAATACTATTCTGCAGCAAGAGAAAAGGTAAAAGCAAAAAGAAAAAGCTATCAAAAGAAAAGAGTTATAGTTCCTGTTATAACTGCTATTGTTTTTATTGTTTTTGGGATTTTTTCGTTGATATATTCTTCTTTTTATCAGTCAACAGATGATGCTTTTGTTGAAGCTCATATGGTTTATCTTTCTCCAAAAGTATCCGGAGAAATTGTTGAGTTAAATGTTGATGATAATACCCTTGTTAAAAAAGGTGAGATATTAGCACAAATTGATACACGAGATTATGAAATTGCTTTAAAAAATGCTGAAGCAAAGCTTGAAAAAGCTCAAGCAGAATTAAAAGTTTCTACCAGTGATATTGATAAAATGTCTGCTATGACAAATCAAAATAAAAATAATATTGAAACTGCAAAATCAAAGCTTGAATATGCAAATAGCGACTATATAAGATATAAAAATGCTTATAAGGATGGCGCTGTGACTAAACAAGATTTGGATAATGCTATAAAAAATCTTGATGTTGCAAGAGCGCAATTTGCAGCAGCGCAAGATGGCTTAAAAGCTACGGATAGCGCATTGAAGTCTACAATATCTAAAAAAGCTTCTCAAATGGCAGAAATTAAAAAGTTGATGACAGATGTAGATCAAGCTCGTTTAAATCTTTCATATACTACAATAGTTGCTCCTGTTGACGGAACTGTTACAAACAAAACAGTTGAACTTGGAAATTATGTACAAACAGCACATCCGATTATGACAATTGTGCCTAAAGATTGTTATGTGATTGCTAATTTTAAAGAAACTCAATTAACCAATATGAAAAAAGGTCAAAAGGTAACAATAAAAATAGATACATATAAAAATAAGAAATTTAATGGAATAGTGGATAGTATTCAAAGAGCATCCGGAGCTAAAGCAAGTCTTTTTCCACCTGAAAATGCTGTTGGATCATATGTAAAGGTAGTTCAAAGAGTGCCGGTTAAAATATTATTTACAGACGATATTTCAGATTACAACATAGTTCCTGGGATGAGTGTTGTACCAAAAGTAAAGATAAGATAATTTTTTTGAAATCTGAAGATTAACAACAAATGCAAACTAAAACTTTATATGAAAAATTGAATATTCCTTTGTGGTTGATTACTATATCTGTGATGTTGCCTACGATTTTTTCCATGCTTGCAACATCTTCAGTTAACGTTGCTATACCATATATTGCAGGACAATTTGGCTCAACTCGTGATGAAGCAAATTGGGTCATTACCAGTTATATGATTGCTCATGCTATGATGCTTCCTATAACAGGTTGGTTGGAAAATAAATTTTCAAGAAGACAGCTATTAAAGGCAATTTGTGTGATTTTTGCTGCTGGTTCTGTTATTTGTTTTCTTGCTCCTTCTTTAAATGTGTTGATAATAGGAAGAATAATACAGGGTATTGGCGGTGGTCCTTTTATGCCATTGAGTCAAGCAATTTTGATGCAAACTTTTCCAAAAAAACTTCAAGCAACGGCGATGGGTATATTTGGTCTTGGAATGATGGTATCTGCTATAATTGGGCCGGCTGTCGGTGGTTTTTTGGTTGAGCATTTGTGTTGGGAGTGGATTTTTATTATTAATATTCCTGTTGTCATAATGTCTGTTGTTATGATTCATTGTAATGTTATGAACAGTACATTGAGACAAAAAGTGGGTAGTTTTGATGTTATTGGCTTTAGTGCATTAATTTTGTGGCTTTTACCTATGCAGACCGTATTAGATAAAGGGGCTCAATATGGTTGGTTTGATTGCACTTGGATATGTTGGTTGAGCGGATTTTCGGTATGCTCTATGGTATTTTTTATTGTTTGGGAGTTGGAATATAAAAATGCTATAACGGATTTTAGGATTTTTAAAGATTGGAATTTTTGTTTGGGCACTGTTTTAGGCTCCGGTGTTAATATGATTGCATATATGACATTATCTACATTGCCTGGGTTTGTTCAAAGTTTGATGGGATATAATGCTGAACTTGCCGGTTTGAGTCTTGCAAGTAGGGCAATATCTTGTATTGTTTTTATGGTGATAGTCTCTAAGTTGTGTGAATTTATTGATAATAGAATTATAGCAGGAATTGGATATGTCCTTCTTTTAGTTAGTACTTTTAGTTTTACTCAATTAAATTTGCAAGTTTCATTTGCTTATTTTGCACTACCTAATATTATTCTTGGTGCAGGAATTATGTTTGCATTTATCCCAATTACAAAACTTGCATTGGCTACTGTACCAAAAGAAAAACTGGCGGTTGCTGCCGGACTACATTCTCTTTCAAAGTGTGTAGTAACCGCATTCACAATTTCAATTACCAATGCTTTAATAATAGCTTTTTCTCAAGTTCATCAAAATTATCTTGTTGGAAATTTAAGCGTATTAAATAATGTATTTTTAGTTAGGCTTGCTTCTTTATCTTCAAAATTGTCAAACTTTTTACCTCAAGCAGTTGCTTTAAAGAAAGCAAATGGGATTTTATATCATAATCTTATTGCTCAGGCAAAATTAATGAGCTATGTTGATGTTTTTGCTATATTTTCTCTTATTTGTTTCGTTTTTGTTCCGCTGTGTTTTTTGATGAAAAATAAAGCAGATTGAATTTTATTTTTTAAATCCGGTAATAGCATTTTTTATTGTATCAATAATTCTTGATTGTTTAGGAATTTCAATATCTACAAGTGAATTTGATTTGTTATAATCTATACCATGATCGTGGTAAATACCTGTTATGGTTATCCCGTCCTGCGTGATATCGCATTTATCGAATGGATGAAATTCTATTTCTTTTATAATTTTTCCTGCTTTGTTGTATTCAACTTGTACATCTATTTCTTCGTTTAAAAATGTAGAATTTGGTTTAAAAATTCCAAAATAATCGGTTTTTCTTTTAATATTTCCGTCTTTTGAAAAATCAAGTCCGATTATTGTTTTTTTGTTGTAGTCTGCTGTTATCAATCTTCTTAACCTATTTTTTATAAAATGAGTAGTTTCTTTTACTATGTTTTGATTGCTGTCGTATTCTTCTATATCTATTCTTGTTGCCGGTATTATTTCGTCAGTTTCGCCATAATTCCATTTTTTAAATAACTGCCCATTTTTAGTTGATGTTTGAGGTAGACCATCTTTATAGGCTATTTCAAATACATTGGATCCTTTTGTTTTTTCGGTGATGATTCCTGAAAATAAACTGCCGTCGTCGTTATAAGCTTTGCCCTTTTCAAAATGATAGTTTTTCTTTATTGGTGCTATAACTTCTTTATTCTTTTCATTTGATATATTTGTAATATTGGGCATACTGGATTTTAAGTTATTTTTGCTTTTTTCAAATACATCAGTTGCTAGACCTTTATTTTTTATTAGATATAGAGCAACTCCGCCAGTAACAAGTGCTGTTAATAATGCTATTTTTTTAATGTTTCTTCTTCTTGTTGTTGGATTTGTATAGTTAATGTTAATCATTTTCATTCTCCTGCAATTTTTTTTATTACAATGCATGTGAAAAAAATATTTTGCTTATTTTTCGATTCTTGTCTTTAATTCTTTTAATTCATATTTAAGTCTGTTTAATTCACATGAAATTGGGTCGGGTATACGATTATGTTGCAGCTGTCCTTGTATATATTTTTTTTGTTTTACAATTCTTCCTGGAATTCCAACTACTGTGCAGTGCTCTGGAACATCATCAATTACAACCGAGCCTGCTCCAATAGATGTATAGTCTCCGATTGTAATATTACCTAAAACTTTTGCTCCTGCACCAACGGTTACAAAGTTACCAAGGGTGGGGTGTCTTTTTCCTTTGTCTTTACCTGTTCCTCCCAATGTTACACCTTGATATATTAATACATCATCTCCAATTATTGTTGTTTCGCCTATTACAACACCCATACCGTGGTCTATAAAAAATCTTTTGCCAATTTTTGCGCCAGGGTGGATTTCTATTCCGGTTAAAAATCTCGCAATTTGCGATATTAATCTTGGAATAAAAGGGATCTTCCAAGTTAATAGTTTGTGAGCTATTCTATGAGCTAGTAATACGTGAAACCCTTGATACAATAGTATTACTTCAATGATGCTTTTAGCTGCCGCATCTTTTTCTTTTATTGTATTTATGTCTTCAATTATTGTGTTAATCCATCTTATTATTGCCATTTTTTTCCTTTGTTTTTATAAATGATAACAATAACATTTTTGTTTAGCAATTAAAATCATGTTAATTATATTAAAAAACCTCAGAATTTATCTGAGGTTTTTTAATATTTTATTTGTTCTAGAATTGTAGTCCAGCTTCTCTAGCTGCATCTGCTAATGCTGCAACTCTTCCGTGGAACAAGAAGCCGCCTCTATCAAATACTACGCCTTCAATTCCTTTAGCAAGAGCTTTTTTAGCTATATCAGAGCCAACAACTTTTGCTGATTCTATGTTCCCGCCATGTTTAAGATTTAATTCTTTAACCTTGGAAGATGATGAAACAAGCGTTACACCTTTAACATCGTCAATGATTTGAGCGTATATATGTTTTGTTGAGCGATATACTGCTAAACGTGGCCATTGTGCATCACCTGAGATTTTAAGACGAACTCTTTGGTGTCTTTTTCTTGCTTGTGCTTTTCTGTTAATTGTTTTAATCATTTCATTTCCTTTCACCAAAACCGTTTCCTACTCACGTTTCGGGCGGTTTATATTGGCAATATTCTCTTTTTTTGAATTTATTTTTAAATTCAATTTTTGTGCTTAACTCGCTTTTTTCAAAAGCTCGTTATCGCACTTTTGTGTTATCGCTCCTGTGGGTATTTCGCAAAATTCACTTTCGCTATCGCTGCCGTTCATTTGCTCAATTATCCTACGTCGCAATTTTTGTGCTTAACTCGCTTTTTTCAAAAGCTCGTTATCGCACTTTTGTGTTATCGCTCCTGTGGGTATTTCGCAAAATTCACTTTCGCTATCGCTGCCGTTCATTTGCTCAATTATCCTACGTCGCAATTTTTGTGCTTAACTCGCTTTTTTCAAAAGCTCGTTATCGCACTTTTGTGTTATTTTTTGCCTGCTTTTCCGGCTTTACGAGCAATATATTCGCCTTCGTATTTAACACCTTTTCCTTTGTATACTTCAGGTGGACGTTTAGAACGAATTAGAGCTGCAATATCGCCTACCATTTGTTTGTTTGAACCTGAAACAGTGATTTTTGTGTTTGCTTCTACTGTAATTGTTATCCCTTTTGGAGGTTCAACAATAACAGGATGCGAATAACCCAGAGATAGGTTTATTGCACTTCCTTGCATTGCTGCACGATAACCGACACCAACAATTTCAAGTTTCTTTTCAAATGGTGTTTTAACACCTGTAACTGCATTTGAAACTAAAGTTCTAAATAAACCATGTAAGCTTCTTGATTTTCTGTCATCTGCTTTGCGATTTACTATAACTTCTTTTTCTTTAATTTCTACTTCGATTTCCTCAGGTAGTTTAACTGATTCTTCGCCTTTTGGACCTTTTGCAATTAAAATACCGTCTGTAACCTTTACTTCAACACCGTCTGGTATTGAGATTGGCAATTTACCGATTCTTGACATAATTTTCTCCTTTTGCTTTCTTTTACAAGCGGGAACGCATCGTCTATTAACGATTTAACCCTTAAATACTACCATACATAACAAAGAACTTCGCCGCCAAGTTTGTTGGTGCGTGCTTCTTTTTCAGTCATTAAACCTTTTGAGGTCGAAATAACTGCAATACCCATACCATCGAATACTCTTGGCATATTTTTAGCTTTTGAATATACTCTTAAGCCGGGTTTTGAAACTCTTTGCAGCCCTGTGATAACGGCTTGGTTGTTGTGATATTTCAATGTTACGTTGATGAATTTAAAGTTGTTTTTTTCTTCAACAACATATGATTCAACATAACCTTCTTTTTGAAGAACTTTTATTAATTCTTCTTTTAAGTTTGAGTGTGGCATTGAAACATTTTCATGTTTTACCATGTTTGCATTTCTAATACGCGTTAAAGCGTCTGCAATTGGGTCATTGATTGTCATTTTGTTTTCCTTTCTACTTGCAAGGACATGCCTTGTAGTTTAGTAATAGCTTTTTTATATTATTTTAAACATAAATATTTTGCAAATATTTATTAATTTTTATTAATTGTTTCATTATTTTTTATAATTTAATATATTATAAATTTGTAAAAATATTAAGGAGTATTAAATGATTAATAGAGTCGGTGGTTTTGTATGTGTTGGAGACGTTTATATTAATGCTGATCGAGTTAGAACTATTTATAAAAATCCTGAACAAAAATTAAATATTTTGGGTGATAAACACAAGCATACTGATTCCATAGAAGTGATTTATGACAACGGTGATTATATTGATCTTAATGTTTCAGCTCGTAATTTTGCTCAAGCTTGCATTGATGCCAGAAAAAGCGGTGAATTGATAGATTTAAATGCTTAGTAAAAAATACTCCTAATTTTAGGAGTATTTTTAAATTTATTTAGGTTTGTTTACCAAGATGCTTTTGTAACGCCTGGTAATAAGCCTTGATGTGCCATTTTTCTTAGGCAAATTCTGCAAATTCCGAAATCACGGTGAAAACCATGAGGTCTTCCGCAGATAGAACAACGATTGTGAAGTCTAACTTTTGGGTATTTGCCCTTAGCAGCCAAAGCTTCTCTTCTTTGTTCTTTATTAATCATTGCTTTCTTAGCCATTTATAATTATCTCCTTTTTTATTATTTTTGTTTAAAGGGCATACCTAAGTGTTTTAATAATGCTCTTGCTTCTTCGTCTGTTCTAGCTGTTGTAATTATGGAAACGTTCATACCTTTTACGATATCAACTTCTTCATAATGGATTTCCGGGAACAAGGATTGTTCTTTTAGACCAAATGTGTAGTTTCCTCTTCCGTCAAAGCTTTTTGGGCTAACACCTCTAAAGTCACGAATACGAGGAAGTACGACACATACTAGTTTTTGGAAGAAGTCATACATTCTATCTCCTCGAAGTGTTACCATTGCACCAACCGGCATTCCTTCTCTTAATTTATAGGAAGCGATTGATTTTTTTGCTTTTGTTGAAAGAGCTTTTTGACCTGCAATTTTTGTTAACTGATTGACTATGTTTTCAGCAAGTTTTGAGTTGTGCGAAGCTTCGCCAACACCCATATTAAGTACTATTTTAACCATTTTTGGAATTTGCATATCATTGGAATATGAAAATTCTTCTTTTAATTTTGCTCTTACTTCGTTTACATAATGGTCTTTTAAATTACCTGTATGTTTTTCAGACATTTTCTTTTCCTTTTTCTTAGCCTTTGAAAATCTGTATTATAAAATACCTGTCGATTTTCAATGCCCCACATATTTGTGGTCTATACATCAATTACTTCGCCACATTTTACACAAATGCGAACTTTTTTTCCGTCTCTTACTTCTTTTTTAACTCTTGTTGCTTTTTCGCATGACGGACAGCAAATCATAACTTTTGAAGCATCAACAGGGCGTGCGATTTTGTTTAGTCCGCCTTGAATACCTGCCATTGGATTTGCTTTTTGAGCTTTTGTTACTACATTCACACCGTCAACTAAAACTGTACCTTCTTTGAGGTCAACTTCTTTAACGTTACCTTGTTTCCCTTTGTCTTTACCGGATACAACGATAACACGATCGCCTACCTTGGTGTGAAGTTTTTTATTTGCCAAAGATTTAGTATTTTTAGCCATTTTTTCCTTCATTCCTATTTGTTTTAATTATATTACTTCCGGAGCAAGAGAAATGATTTTCATAAAATTCTTTTCTCTTAATTCTCTTGCAACTGGTCCAAATACACGAGTGCCTCTTGGTGCACCATCTTTTGATATTATTACTGCTGCATTGTCGTCAAATCTTATTACTGAACCATCATTACGTTTGATGTCAGCTTTTGTTCTAACTACTACGGCAGAAACAACATCAGATTTTTTAACTGTCATATTTGGTGTTGCGTCTTTAACAGTAGCAACTATTACGTCACCTACGCTAGCATATTTTTTATTGCTTGAACCCATAACACGTATGCAAAGTAACTCTTTTGCACCTGTATTATCAGCAACTTGTAATCTGGTTTCTTGTTGTATCATTTTTGTTACCTTTTCTTTAACTATTTAGCAACGCTTACAACTTTATCTAATGTCCATCTGATTGATCCAGAAAGAGGTTTAGATTCAACTATTGTAACTACATCGCCTACATGACATTGATTTTGCTCATCACGAACTTTGAAATTCTTTGTGAAAGTCATTGTTTTTTTGTATTTTTTGTGAGCTTTATGTTCAGCAACCTCAACAACGATTGCTTTTTCCATTTTGTCGCTTACGACTGTTCCTTGTTTTACTTTTTTAGGCATTTTATTGTCCCTTTACGCATTTAGTTCTTTTTGTCTTAAAACAGTTTTCAAACGAGCAATTTCTCTTTTTTTGTTTTTAATAGAAGCTGTGTTTTCCAATTGTTTTAATTTGTTGTGTCCCATTTTTAAAGTGAATAATTCTTTTTTTGATTCAAGAATTATATCCTTTAATTCTTCTATTGTTTTTTCTTTTATTTCTTGAAGTTTCATTTGGTACCTACTTTTCTACTACTCTTAATTTGATAGGCAACTTTTGAGCAGCTAAATCAAGAGCTTCAATTGCGTCTTCTTTAACATCAAAGGCTACTTCAAATAAAATTCTTCCCGGTTTTACAACCGCAACCCAGTATTCAGGATTTCCTTTACCTTTTCCCATACGAGTTTCAGCAGGCTTTGCTGTGATTGGTTTATCAGGGAATATTTTAATCCAAACATTACCGCCACGTTTGATTTTTCTTGTTATAACACGACGAGCAGCTTCGATTTGTCTTGAAGTAATCCAAGCAGGTTCAAGTGCTTGAAGCCCGTATTGACCAAACTCAAGAGAACATCCTCTTGTTTCGGTTCCCTTCATATTGCCTTTCATTTTTTTACGAAATTTTGTTTTTTTAGGCATTAACATTTTTATATTTCTCCTAGTTTTCTTTCGAGTTATGCTTGCTCAGTTGTTTGAGCTTCTTGTTGTTCTCCACGTTTTGCACGACGTTGAAAGCGTCCTGTTTCTTTTGTGGATGGTTTTTTAATCTTAATGTTTTGATCAGCTTTTTCGCCTGGCATTAAATCACCTTTGAATACCCAGACTTTGACACCTATTTTACCCATAATTGTGTCTGCTTCTGCAAAACCGTACTGAACATCAGCTCTCAATGTTTGTAGAGGTATTCTACCTTCTTTTGCCCATTCAGATCTTGCAATTTCAGCACCGCCTAAACGTCCTGATACCATAACTTTGATACCTTGTACGCCTGCACGCATTGTTCTTTGCATTGCTTGTTTCATAGCACGTCTGAAAGCAATACGTTTTTCTAATTGAAGAGCAATATTTTCAGCTACTAATTGAGCATCAACATCTATTCTTGCAACTTCAACAACATCAATTGTAACAGTATTGTTTTTAATTAGTTTTTGTACTGCATTTCTGAGATCGTCAATTCCTTGTCCGCCTCTTCCTACTACAATACCTGGTTTTGCTGTTACAACAGTTACGTTTACATTGTTTGCTTTTCTTGCAATGTTTATTCTTGAAACACCTGCTGTATATAATTTTTTCTTAATAAATTTTCTTATAACTGCATCTTGAGCAATGTTTTGTGCGTATTGACCTTTTTTGGCAAACCATGTTGAAACCCATGGTTCAATTATGCCTACTCTAAATCCGGTTGGATGTGTTTTTTGTCCCATGTTTTTCTCCTAGTCCTTTGCTACTTTCACTGTTAAATGAGATGTTCTTTTTAATCTTTTATACATTCTGCCTTGAGCTCTCGGTCTTACTCTTCTGTAAGTTGCTGCCTCATCAGCATATATTTCAGAAATTTTAAGTACATCTGCTGTTGCACCGAATTTTTCTGATGCGTTAGCAATAGCAGCGTTTAAGTTTTTTTCGACTATTCGAGCTGCAAAGTATGGCATAAATTTAAGCATTCTTTGAGCTTCAACTGCTTTTTTGCCACGTATTAGGTTAATCACTCTGCGGATTTTTCTAACCGTCATTTTAATATCTGTTTGTTTTGATATAGCTTCTTGCATTTTTCTATTTCCTTAGTTATTTCTTCTTAGCTGTCTTATCAGCGGCGTGACCTCTGTAAGTTCTTGTTAGTGCAAATTCACCTAATTTGTGACCAACCATTTGTTCGGTTACATAAACCGGTACGTGAGTTTTACCGTTGTGAACTGCAATTGTGTGACCTAGCATGTCAGGCACAATCATAGAAGCTCTTGACCAAGTTTTGATAACTTTCTTTTCGTTTTTTTTATTCATTGCAGAAATCTTTTTTTCTAAAGATTCGTGAATGTATGGACCTTTTTTTAATGAACGAGCCATCTATTTATGTTCTCCTTTTATTTTTTTCTTCTTCTTACTATCAACTTGCTTGAAGCTTTCTTAGGATTACGTGTTTTGTAACCTAATGCTGGTTTGCCCCAAGGAGTTTTTGGATTACCACCTGGACCGGTTTTACCTTCACCACCACCGTGAGGGTGATCAACAGGGTTCATAGTAACACCACGAACAGTTGGTTTTATACCAAGATAGCGTGTGCGTCCAGCTTTTCCGGTTGATAGATTTTTATATTCTGAGTTACCTAAAACCCCGATTGTTGCGTAACAATCTTTTCTTACCATTCTCATTTCTGAAGATGGAAGTTTTACAGTAACATAGTTACCTTCTTTAGCCATTACCTGTGCTGAGTTTCCTGCACTCCTTGCCATTTTTCCGCCTCTACCTGGTCTTAGTTCAATATTATGAACTAATGCACCAAGAGGGATAGCATCTAGCGGAAGTGCGTTTCCTGTTTTTATTTCAGCTTCGGGGCCTGATGTGATTTTATCACCTACATTTAAGCCTTCCGGACATAAAATGTATCTTTTTTCACCGTCAACATAGTTAACAAGACAAATTCTGACATTTCTGTTAGGATCATATTCAATCGTCATAACAGTGCCTTCAATTCCGATTTTGTCTCTTTTAAAGTCGACTACACGGTAAGCTCTTTTATGACCTCCACCTATATGTCTTGTGGTTATTCTTCCGGTATTATTTCTTCCGCCTGTTTTAGTTAAGGATTTAACTAATGACTTTTCAGGAGTAG
Source organism: Candidatus Gastranaerophilales bacterium (assembly GCA_944324485.1). Classification (GTDB taxonomy): domain Bacteria; phylum Cyanobacteriota; class Vampirovibrionia; order Gastranaerophilales; family Gastranaerophilaceae; genus RUG14156. Next base: position 73,027 of record CALUWM010000005.1, read on the forward strand.
AAGTTGTAATTTCAGAATAATCAGGTCTTGTCATACCTCTTTGACCAGGTGATGTAGGATTAATTTTTCTTGTTGCCATAATCTTATACTCCTGTCAATTCTTCAATAGGATCGCCAACTATTGTAACAATAGCTTTTTTCCCACTTTGAGTTCTACCAAATTTCATGCCCATTCTTTTTTGATGAGAAGGCATATAAACCGTTCTAACTTTCTTAACTTTGCGGTTTGGATATACAAGCTCAACTGCTTGTGCAATTTCAACTTTAGAAGCATCTTTTTTAACTTCAAAAGTATATGTATTATTAGCCGTTGCCATCATAGATTTTTCTGTGATGATAGGCTTTTTAATAATATCGTATAGTTTTTCTTTGTTGGTATTTGTATTTGTCATTATTTTGCCAACCTTTCAGTAATTGAATTGATTGCAGCTTCTGTTGCTATGATTGTGTCAGCTTCAACCAAATCTTTAACATTTAAGTTTGTAGGTAGTAATAATTTAACGCTCGGTATATTTCTTGCTGAAAGTACTAGATTTTTATTTTCTTCTGCTGCTAAGTCAGCAATAACAAGAATTTTACCTGTTGCATTTAAGTCTTTTAAGACTTTTACCATATTCTTTGTTTTTGCTTCGGTAATTTCTGAAAAGTCTTTAACGACAGTCATTACTTCCAGTTTAGCGCTTAAAGCTGATTTTAGCGCTAATTTTCTAGCTTTTTGAGGTAGACTTGTTTCATAGCTTCTTGGTTTTGGTCCAAAAATAACGCCACCACCTCTAAACAAAGGGCTTCTTAAAGAGCCTGCACGTGCTCTACCTGTACCTTTTTGTTTCCAAGGTTTTTTACCACCGCCTGAAACTTCAGCTCTGGTTTTTGCACATGCTGTACCTGCTCTGCCATTGTTTAATTGTCTTTTAAGAGCAAGATACATAACGTGCATATTTGGTTCTACACCAAATATTGAGCCTTCAAGATTCATTTGTCCTAGTTCTGAACCTTGAGTTGATAATATTTTAACTGTTTTGTTTTCTGTATTTGTCTTTTTTGTCATGATGCACCTCTAGTTCCATTTAGTCCTGGTAGGTTTTATAGTAACTAATCTGCCTTCGGGACCGGGAATGGCACCTTTGATTAGTAATAAATTTTTGTCAGCAATAACTTTAGCAAGAGTTAATTTTGTAACGGTAACTTTTTCATTACCCATATTTCCTGCCATTCTTTTGCCTTTAACAACACGGCTTGGAGTAGTTCCAGCGCCGATTGAACCTGGAGCTCTATGATTTTTAGAACCATGCCCCATTGGTCCTCTTGAAAAATTGTGTCTTTTAACTGTACCTTGGAAACCTTTACCGATTGAACGACCAGTTACATCCACTTTTTGTACATTGTCTAAAACTTCTAAGGAAATTTTTTGTCCAACTGTGAATTTTGTTGGGTCTTCAACTCTGAATTCTTGTAAGTGTCTAAAGTTTTCAAGATTATTTTTTTTGAAATGACCAATTTGTGCTTTTGTTAAGTGTTTTTCTTTTGCAGCAACAACACCTACTTGTATCGCATTGTAGCCATCTGTTTCAACTGTTTTTACTTGTGTTACAACAGCTTCTTCAACAGCTACAACGGTAACAGGAATACATAATCCTGCTTCGTCGTATATTTGTGTCATTCCAAGTTTTTTTCCAATAACACCTAATGTCATGTTAAACCTTTCTGTTGTGAGAGCTACTTTTGAAAGTTTTTCTCTTGTTGTACTTACCTGCTTTGTTTGTTTTACAAACTCTGCTTTTTACATAGATCACATTAATATTTAATTGTCATGTGTCTTAAAAAGAAGTAATTATAGTTTTACTTCGATATCAACTCCTGAAGGAAGATCCATTCTTGATAATTCTTCAGTTGTTTGTTGAGTTGGTTCATAAATGTCGATAATTCTTTTATGAGT
>CALUWM010000006.1 GCA_944324485.1 Candidatus Gastranaerophilales bacterium
CTTCCTGCCATAAACGGCATTTTCTTGAGGAATTTCTGCCGTAATTTATACATTATCACTTCAAAAGATGTTGTCAAATTAAATTTATGAAATGGCTCTATAATCTTTTTAGTGCAATGTCATTTGTGGTTTGATTTTGTCCACATATAATATAGTATTACATAAAAAATATTTTTCAACTTTGGTAAAATAATATTTACAAAAGTTTATATTTATTTTAAGTTTTCCTTTTCAAACTTTTCCATAAATTCAACAAGTCTATTAACGCCTTCTGTTGGCATGGCGTTATATATCGAAGCCCTCATGCCTCCTACTGTTCTGTGTCCTTTTAATTGCACAAGTCCTTTTAATGAGGCTTCTTGAATAAATTTTTTGTCAAGTTCTTCTGAGCCAGTAATAAAGGGTACATTCATCATTGAACGAGATGAAGGCTCAACTGTGCCTTTGAATAGTTTTGAAGAATCAAGAAAATCATATAAAATTTTTGCTTTTTGTTCGTTTATTTTCTTCATTTTTTCCAATCCGCCAATTTTTTTAAGCCATTTAAATACTAAACCGCATATATAAATGCCATATGCCGGTGGAGTATTATATAGGCTATCATTATCAGCATGGGTTTTATATTTTAGCATTGTGGGGCACCATGATGGTAAATCATCTCTTATTAAATCGTTTTTAATTATTACTATTTGTACTCCTGCCGGACCGACATTTTTTTGGACTCCAGCGTATATTAAACCGTATTTATTTATTTCAATCGGTTCTGATAAGAAGCATGACGACATATCTGAAACTAAAGTTTTTCCTTTAGTGTTTGGCAATGTCTTAAATTTTGTTCCATAGATTGTATTATTTTCGCAAATATAAACATAATCTGCTTCAGGTGTTATATTTAAATTTGAACAATCAGGAATATAAGAGAAATTTTTATCTTCCGATGTTGCTATTTTATTTATTTTTCCATATTTTTGTGCTTCTACATAAGCTTTTTTTGCCCATTGTCCAGTTACAATATAGTCTGCTGTTCCGTTTTTAAGAAGATTAATCGGAACCATAGAGAATTGTAAGTGTGCTCCACCCTGTAAAAATAATACTTTATATTCGTTTGGTATGTTAAGCAAATCTCTTAAATCTTTTTCTGCTGTTTTTATAATATTATCGTATATGCTTGAACGGTGAGACATTTCCATAACTGACATGCCGGAATTTTGATAATTCAGCATTTCATCTCTTGCTGTTTCCAAGACTTCGACAGGTAATACTGCCGGTCCGGCTGAGAAATTATAGACTCTGTTATAAGTATTTGTCATTTTTGTCTCCTTTATAATATTTATAGACTTTTTGCGAAGCAACACCAGGTTGAAGCTTTTTCAATTTCGACATCAACAAATTGTCCTATTTTATATTCTTTGTTGTCTGTTAAGTGAACAACTTTGTTGTTTCTGGTTCTTCCTTGGAATACTCCGTCTTTAATGCCGTCAATTAGTATTTCTAAGGTTTTTCCTATATATTTTTCGTTTGATTTCAAGTGTGCTTCTTTTACTTTTTCGTTTAAAATCTGAAGTCTTTTTTTCTTAGTTTCTTCATCAATAAATAAATCTGTCATTTTTCCTGCTTTTGTAATTGGTCTTGGGGAGTATGCGGCCGTATTTGAATAATCAAGTTCCAGCTCGTCTATTATATTAATTGTATCTAGAAATTCTTCTTCTGTTTCACCTGGAAAACCAGCAATAAAGTCAGATGTTATTGTGACATTTTTTATATTTTTTCTTATTTTTTGAACAATATTTTTATATTGTTCAACATTGTATCGTCTGTTCATTGCTTTTAAGACTCTGTCGTTTCCGGATTGCATTGGAATATGAAAACATTCGCAAATTTTTTTAGAGTTCTTAACTGTTTCAATAACTTCATCCGTAATGTCAGTTGGATAAGAGCTTGTGAAGCGTATTCTGAATTTTCCTTCAAGTGCATCAAGTTCTCTTAACAGTTTTGCAAAATTTGGTTTTCCTTCAATGTTTTTGCCGTAGCTGTCAACATTTTGTCCTAAAAGAGTTATTTCTTTATAACCTTTAGATAGAATGTCTTTTGCTTCTTTAATTATAGCTTCAACACTTCTTGAGCGTTCACGACCTCTTGTGTATGGTACAACACAATATGAACAAAAATTATTACAACCTTCCATTATAGATAGCCAAGCATTGACGTTTTTTTCTCTTTTTATTTCATAATTTTGTTCTTCTATTGTATTTTTTTCTTTTGTTGCACAAATTCTATTTTCGTTTATTTGTTTTAATAAATCCGGTAGTTCATATATATTTTGGGGACCTATGACTAAATCTAAATATGGAAATTTTTTTAAAAGATTTTCTCCTTCAAGTTGTGCTACGCAGCCTGCAATAACAATTTTTGTATTTTTTCCTTGAAGTTTTCTTTCTTTTTTTATTCTTCCCCAATTTCCAAGACGTGAATATGCTTTGTCAGCTGATAATTGTCTTATTGCACAAGTATTAACGATAAATAAATCGGCATCATTTTCGTTATTTGTTTCAATATAATCAAAATGAGAAAGCATACCTAAAATTTTTTCTGTGTCATATTTATTCATTTGACAACCGAGAGTATCAATAAATATTTTCATCATATTATATGTGCTCCAGGTACATGTTCCGGTCTTTCCATTCTTTCTTTTAGTGCACCCGAAGGAGAATAATAAGGATCTACGGTCATAATTTTTGCTGCTATATCCGGATAAAAATAAATAAATCTAAGCTCGCTGTCTGTTAGAGGTTTTTGTGTATGAACGTTTGCATATCGTGCAAGTTCAAGGATATTTCTTGCTTCATTTTCGTCATGGAATTCTAATTCAAGTCCTTGGAAAACATTTCTAAATCCTTTAATGCCGCCATATTCTCCAACTGTTATCATTCGCCCTGTTTCTATTATTTCAGGTTCACCTCTGCCAAGCTCTTCGAAATCATATAGTTCGTAGTTTCTTCTGTTCTTTAGAGCTCCGTCTGCGTGAATTCCTGATTCATGGGCAAAAGCATTTGCACCAACTGCTACTTGATTTATGGGAATCGGTACACCAAATGCGTAGCTTGTATATTTTGCAAGTTTCCATGCTTTTGAAATATCTATTTGAGGATCGATTTTATATTTGTCTTTAAAACCGCTTGATTTCATTATTGCAAGTAAGCATGATACTAAATCTGCATTGCCGGCTCTTTCTCCCATACCGTTTATTGCAGTATTAATCCATGCGTCAACTCCGGCATCAATTGCGGCACGTGCACCCATCACAGAGCATGCGACAGCCATCCCGAGATCATTGTGAAAATGGAGTTCTATATCCATTTTAGTTTCTTTTGCAATTTCAAATATTCTTTCATATGCTTTTGTCGGATCGTCAAATCCTAAGGTATCACAATACCTAAATCTTGTAGCTCCGTATTTTTTACACTCTTTAGCATATTCAATTAGATAATCTAAATCTGATCTTGAAGCATCTTCTGCATTTACTCCAATTATTTTTGCATTTTGACTTATTGCTTCATTCAATGCCTCTAATGTGTCATTTAGAACATCTTTTGGTGTTTTTTTGCCTTGATATTTACCGTTTATCATTTGGTTTGATGTAGATTGGCTTAAATTTATATATTGAAGTTTAGGTACGTTTTTAAATGATTCTTTAACATCATTTTTTATTGCTCTCATCCAACCGGAGAGTTTTGTTTTGTTTATAACACCTCTTTCAACAAGTTCGAGATTGCCGTTAAGATAATTTATCTCGTGCCTTGTTGTCGGAAAACCAAATTCAGATTGGTTTATTCCCATTTCGTTTAACATAAGATTTATTATTGTTTTTTCTAGTTTAGCAAGCCCTAATCTTGAAGTTTGGACACCATCTCTGTTTGTTACATCTACAAATTTAATATAGTTCATATTCCCTCAAATTATCTAGTAAGGAAATTATAACACAATGGTATTTAAAAAAATAACTTTAAATTATGTTACAAATATTTTAAATTATGGGTTGCATTATTTTTAAATTGTATTACAATATTCGTATAGATTATAATTCTAGTATTAGTCATTTTTTGAGGTAAAGGTGCAAATTAATAGTCTTACAAAATGTTGCAAACCGAGACAATTCGGAAGTAGTGCAACTGAAAGCAGTCCCAAGGGGAAAAGAGTACGATATAAGCACTATGAGGAGATGAATAACGAAGTACTTGGTACGTACTGTATTGCGAAAGCATATAATACTGTGCAAAGTAGCAGAAAAATGAAGTTGCGAAACTCAATACCTGAGATTACTGCATTAGCAATAGGAACAAGTTTAGCATTAACCCAACCCGGAAAATTAGCGTCAAAGGCTGCAAAGGGGTTGGGTTTTTTAGCGATGTTAGCTGGATTTAATGCTTTAATAGATAAAACAGGCACTCTTATTAGTAATTTTGTCGAGAAGAAATCTTCTAAGAGTGAAGCAGATGATAAAAAAGCTGCATTGCTTGGAATTGGTGCAGGTGCTGCTATTTTTGGAGTTGCTGTAACAAGCTTATTAGTTGCCCCAAGGTTAACAAGTAAGTTTTTATCAAAGTCAGGTAATGTTTCAAAGTTTCTTTTATCTGAAAAAGATAAATTGGCAAATGAATTAAATAATTCAAAAGTTGGCAAATTTGTTGAAAATAGTGTCAATCCGTTTATGCGAAAGCATAATAAACTATCTGGCGCTCTTGCTGGACTATTCCCTTTTGGTGCTATTATAGGTGGGGCTTTTGCGAATAATGCTTTAGATAATTCTTTATCTAGTGATGTTAGAAAAAACGCTACTAATAATTTTATTAAAGCTAAATTAATTCAACGAGAAGCAAGAAGACATTTTGATCAAATAGATGCTAAGGAAATTTAGTTTTAAATTACTTTAATTAAAAAGGATGCAAATTGCATCCTTTTTAATGTATTGTGTCTTTATATATTTTATAAACTTTACCGCTTTTTATTTGTTTAAATTCTTTTTTATTGTCTAAATCAGTGATTTTTGTTCTTGTTAAAATATATACGTTTTTCTTTTTGTTTTTATTTATGTATCTGACAAGCTCATCATAATTATCTTTATTGCTTGTAACAATATATTTAATTTTCTTTTTTGGATTCAAAATAGAATATTTTGCACTAAAACCGTACGTTACTGTTTGTGAATTTTTTTGCTTGTTAATAAATGCAGCATACTCTTCTAGTTCATCTTGAGCAAAGCTTGTGTAATATGGAATTCCAAAATCGCAGGTTACATAGACTACTCCTATCATTAATGCAAGATGGAATATGAAAGTTTGAAACAATTTCTCTTTTTTAATTGAATCTATTGCATATAAAGAGATTATAAATATATATATCAAGGAAGGAATTGCAAAGGTTGTTGCGTTGTCAATATAAAATTCTATATCTTCGGGTAATATAGCTTTATATACAAGCGCAAACACTATCCCTAAGAAAGAAATTATTGCAAAAAGAATTGAGTTTATGTAATTAGAAACTTTGAGTTCTTTTTTGTTCTCATCATGTTGTATAGCTCTATACCATAAATTCCCAATAATAAGCGACAAAGCAGGAAACATAGTTAAAATATATGGTGGGAGTTTTGTGCTTGCACTTGAGAAAAATAAAAAAGTACAAATTGCATAAGTATAGGCAAATGCTAAAACTCTTGAATTTGTTGTTTCAAGTTTAAAAAGATTTTTGTCTTTTATTCTTTTTATGAAGGCATTTGTGTCTTTAGATAATGTGACTATAAAATTGAATGTCCAAGGTATTAGCCCAGCTAGAATTATTGGAACATAAAATAAAAAAGGTTGCTTTCTTCCAAGACCTTCTGAATTTAAAAGTCTGGCAAAATGGTGCTTTAGTATATACATATTAATCCATTCACTACCATGAACTTTGTAAATTAGAATATGCCAAGGCAGTGCTATTAATAAAAACAGTGCAATTCCTGGAAGAATATAAATTGGTTTAAATATTTCTTTTAGTTTGTTAAATATTAGATATGTAAAAAATACAACCATTGCCGGTACTGCAAGCCCTATAAATCCTTTTGCAAGAATTGATATTGCCATAAAAATATAACCAAAATACCAGCAGATTTTTTTTGATTTTTCTTTTTTAACAAATAGCGGTAAAACCGCACAATAAATTGCACACATTGAAAAGACCATAAAATTAAGATCTAGTATAGCAACATGTGTAAAAACTAAAAACCAAGCTGACGCCAATAATACGCTTGCACTTAAAAAACCGTATAACTTGTCGTTTAGAATTTTTTTAGCAAAGAAATATGTAAATAATACTCCAAAACTACCTACCAAGCCTGTTGCAAAACGGCTAGCAAATATACTTTGTGTATTAAAAAATTTATATGATAATACATTTAGCCAGAAATACAGAGGTGGTTTTTCTAAAAACGGTTCAAAATTTAATATAGGTGTTAGATATTCTTTTGTAAGATACATATACTTGCTCATATTTACATATCTTGTTTCATCGATATCAATTAAGGGATATATTCCTATATTTGAAAAAATAAAAAGTATACACCCTAATATTAATAAAAGGATATAGCAAGGTTCTATATCTATTTTTTTATTATTCATTTAATCCTCTTTTCCTGTAATTTTTTTAGCTTTTGACCAAAGTTCGTTGTATTCTTCAAAAGTTAAATCTTCTATATTTTTGTTGGTTAACTCTTCCAGTTTATTAAATCTTTTTATGAATTTTTTATTTGCTTTACTGAGAGCCAGTTCGGGGTCTATATTGTTCCATCTTGCTATATTTACAAGAGAGAAAAATATATCACCTAACTCTTCTTCTTTTTCATCTATTGTTTTTGCATTTTCAAATTCTTTAATTTCACTTAAAAAACATTCAAAAACTTGTTTTTCATTTTTCCATTCGAACCCTGCCCTTGCAGCCTTTTTAGATATTTTCATACAGTATAATAGTGCAGGCAGCGTTGATGGGATTCCGTCTAATATTTTCTTTCTCTCTTTTTTTTCTTCGGCTTTTAATTTTTCCCAGTTTTGTAATATTTTTTTAGTGTCTTTTGTTTTTTCTTCGCCAAAAACGTGTGGATGTCTGTGAATTAGCTTATTATTTAAAATTTCAGCTACATCTTCAATGTTGAATTCATTATTATCGTCTGCAATTTGGGAATGTAGAAGAACTTGAAGAAGCACATCTCCTAACTCTTCTTTTAAGTGCTCTATATTATTTTCATCTATTGCTTCAACTGCTTCATATGCTTCTTCAAGCATGTTTTGTCTTATTGTTTTGTGAGTTTGGGCTCTATCCCATTCACAACCGTTTGGTGAGCGTAGTATCCGTATTGTTTTGATTAGTTTTTTTAGATTATCCATTTTATGCTCTCTTGTTTTTCTTACTATATCACAATAAAAAATCTTTTTATACTTTACTAAACATATTTTTAAGATATGATTAGTATATTGACTATTTTATTATTTTAGTGAGGAGAATTATGGAACATTTACATCAATTTGTTTCCAATAATGCAATTGTAACTTCTGCGATAATTTTATTAGTTGCTTATGTATTTATTGCATGGGAAAAAATACCAAAAGTTGTAATCGCTCTTTTGGGCGGCTCTTTAACATTATTTTTAGGTTTGCTTGCAACCGAAAAAACAAAAGAAAATATTGCATCATATTTTGTTTCTTTTATTGATTTTAATGTAATATTTTTGCTTGTTTCAATGATGATTATAGTTCATATTGCTTCTAAGTCAGGCATGTTTACTTGGCTTGCAAATGAGATTTTGAAAAAGACAAAGGGAAAACCAAAGTTGGTTTTGGCTGCATTAGCTGTATTTACTGCGGTTGCTTCAGCTTTTTTGGATAATGTTACAACAGTTATATTGGTTATGCCAATCACATTTGCAGCTTGTAAGTTGTTGGATATAAGTCCGATACCTTTTTTGATTAGTGAAATTTTCTGTTCTAATATCGGCGGAACAGCTACTTTAATAGGAGATCCTCCAAATATAATTATCGGATCTGCTGCAAATTTCAGTTTTATGGATTTTGTTCGTGAATTAACAGGTGTTGTATTTGTTATTATGACTGTTGTTATAGCTTTGCTAATCTTTATATACAGAAAAGATTTGAAATCTTCGCCTGAAAAAATGGAGCTTGTGTCAAAAATTGATAATTCTAAATCAATTACTGATATGAGTCTTGCTATTCGTTCAGGCGTAGTATTATTGCTTGTAATTTTAGGTTTTGTATCTCACGATATATCTCATATTCCTACATTTTTAATTGCAATGATTGGGGCAAGCGTTCTTTTGATATTTGAAAAACCATCAGAAATTTTAGTTGAAGTTGAATGGAACACTATATTTTTCTTTGTAGGTTTGTTTATTATAATTGGTGGGTTGGAAGAATCAGGCGGAATTGCTCTAATGGCAAAGTGGCTTCTTGATGTTACGCAAGGTTCTCAAACAGCTACTTCAATGATTATTTTATGGGCTTCAGGTATTTTATCAGGTGTAATTGATAATATTCCTTATACTGCTACTATGGCTCCAATGATTGCTACAATTGAGGATGCAATGGGACATACTTACGCACACCCTCTTTGGTGGTGCTTGGCTTTAGGAGCTTGTCTTGGCGGAAACATGACAATAATTGGTGCAGCAGCAAATGTAATAGTTTCGGAAAATGCTGCCAAGGCCGGTTATCCGATTTCATTTATGAAATTTTTGAAATATGGTATAATTGTAACTGCGATATCTTTGTTGATATCTGCGGTGTATATTTATTTTAGATTTTTAGTTCATTAATGATTATTTCTGATAACGAAAATATAAAAAATACTAAAGCACTCAAGCAGTCAAATCCTGACTTGAGTGCTTCTTGTATGCAAAATGAAGACTGCTATGAAAAAAATATTCGTCCTTTGAATTTTGATGATTATATAGGTCAAACTTCTATAAAAGAAACTTTAAAAATTTCTATCGAAGCAAGCAAAAAAAGAAAAGTTCATCTTGATCATTTGTTGTTTTACGGACCTCCGGGGCTTGGAAAGACTACACTAGCAAGTATTATTGCAAATGAACTTAATACAAATATAAAAATAACATCTGCACCATCTATTGAGCGTCCTCGTGATATAATCGGTATTTTGATGCAAATGAAAGAAGGGGAAGTTCTTTTTATTGACGAAATTCATAGGTTAAATAAAATTGCAGAAGAAATTTTATACCCTGCAATGGAAGATTTTGCTATTGACTTAACAACAGGTAAAAGTCAAAGTGTTAAAACTTTAAGAATACCTATTCAAAAGTTTACTCTAATAGGCGCTACAACAAAAGCCGGTGCGCTTTCGGGTCCATTAAGAGATAGATTTGGAATTATTCATCGTCTTGAATTTTATACCGCGGATGAATTAAGTAAGATTGTAAAAAGAACAGCTCAAATTTTAGATTTTAAAATAGATGATGATGGAGCAATGGAGATTGCAAAACGTTCTCGTTGCACTCCAAGAATAGCAAATCGTTTGGTTAAAAGAAGTGCTGATTGGGCTATTGTTAAGGGTGATGGAGTTATAACAAAAGATGTTGCAATGGCAGCTCTATCGGCTCTCGATATAGATGAAATCGGCTTGGATGTTACTGATAGGGCTTTGTTAAAATTAATGATTAAGTCATTTGACGGTGGACCGGTAGGAATTGAAACCCTTGCTGTTGCTTTAGGTGAAGATATACGAACAATTGAAGATGTGTATGAACCTTATTTGATACAAAAAGGCTTAATTGCAAGAACTCCAAGAGGTAGAAAGGCAACCAAACTTGCGTATGAGCATATGGGGTATAAAGTAGAAACTGCTCAATTAGGTTTGTTTTAGTATTTATTTAACAGTTTTTTTGTTGCTTCAAATATACTTATAGGACTTCCGTTAGAAGGATAGACATTATTCTTTGCACACATATATAGTAAAATTTGACTTATAACAAGTGATGAATTTATCGGATTTTTGGTCATAATTTCTATTTTTTGATTTCCGATTTCAATTAAAAGCCCTTCGCCTTTTGTATTTTTTAAACCGGATAAAATAACTTCATCTTCATGTAACAAGTTTGATAAACAAGGGTTTTCCACAATCATTCTTGTTTTTTGTGTAATTTCATCAAGATTGCTTGATTTAAGGGTTTTTCTTAGGTTTGGATTTATTGTTAATTTTGTGCCAAAAGTTATATTCATACTTATGTAAAACGTAAAAATTAATTTCTTTGTTTTATATAAATATCGTAATTTTTCTTTAAATCAGCATAGAGCCTGTTTAGGTCGTCTTCTATTTTTTTGCGTATTTTTTCAATTTCTTCTTCATTTGGATTTTCCGGAATGTATATAGGATCACCAAATAACATTACGAGATTTGTGCCTATAAGTGGAAATCTAAATTCGTCCCATGAATTAAACTTTAAAAATCTTTTTTGCGGACTCCAATAAACAGCGGGAACTATTGGAACTTTTGCCATTCTCGCTATTTCAATTATTCCTTTTTTTACAATTCTATTTGGACCTTTGGGGCCATCTATTGTTAGAGCTCCATTTATATTTTCATTTTGAATTCTTTTTATAAGTTCAAAACTTGCTTTAGCACCACCTCTTGTTTTTGAGCCTCTTACTGTTTCCACTCCAACAGCATTTGCTGCCCTTGAAATTATTTCTCCATCTTTTGAACTTGAGACCATTATACAAGTTTTTCTGTTTAAATTACATGAAAAAACTCCGCATTGATGAGCATGCCAGAGGGCAAACATACATTTTTCTTTTGGGTAATTTATACAGTTGCATTTGTAGAAAATTTTTTCAAATTTAAACAAATTGACTACAAGAAAGCAAATAATTTCAAGTTCGTATTTCTTTTTTAGTTGTTTGATTTTTTTGATTAAGTTGGACATTTCCTAACCTTCCTGAGTTTATTTTTTAGTTCTTGAAGTGAGATTATTTCTAACATCATCAATGGTTACATTATTTTTGGACATATATACAAAAAGATGATACATTAATTCTGCCGCTTCCCATGCTAATCCTTCGGTTTGTTCAAAATTCACTGCTTCAAAGGCTTCTTCCATTATTTTTTTCTTTAACAAGAATTCATCTCTAAATAATGTTGAAGTATAGCTGTTTTGAGGCATTTTTTCTTTTCTGTCTTCAATTAGTTCATATAGTTCTTCAAATGTAAAATCTTTATCCTGAAAACAGCTGAATCTGTTAAGATGACAAGAATTACCCTTTTGCTTAACTGTAAAAAGTATTGCATCTCTGTCGCAATCAAATTTCGCATTAAGTAGTTCTTGATAATTTCCGTGTTTTTCTCCTTTTGTTCTTAGTGCATTTCTGGAGCGTGAAAAATATGTGCATATACCTTCTTGAAATGATTTTTTAAGTGATTCGGGACTACTGTATGCAAGCATTACAACTTGTTTTGTCATTTTGTCTTGTACTATTGTGGGGATAAGTCCGTTTTGTTTTTCAAAATCAAGACAAGCGCAAAAAGCATCTTCGAGGGTTATTTTGCCCGTATAAATACACATTCCAAGTTGTGAATTGATATTATTTTTTTCAAGTTCTACGATTTCTTCAATTGATGAAATACCGCCTGCTGCGGTTATAGGTTTTGAGGTTGAAGAAGCTATTTCTTTTATGAAATTAATATCGGCGCCTTGCATCATACCTTCTCTTTCAACAACGGTAAATACAAAACCAGAGCAGTAATCTTCGAATCTTTTAACGTAATCTATGGTAGAAAATTCGCTTACTTCCATCCAGCCTTTGGTTGTTATTTTACCGTCTCTTGAATCAATAGCAACAAGGACTTTTGATTTAGGTAATTTTGACAAAAAGTCTTCGCTTGCTGCTGTTCCGATTATGATTTTTTTAGCTCCCCAAGAAAGAACTTTTTTGGCTTTTTCTATTGTTCTTATGCCGCCACCTACTCGTGCCGGAGCAATTTTACATATTTTTTTAATTAATTCTTCGTTATTTTTTCCGGTATTTAACGCACAATCAAGGTCAATAACAGCAACTTCGCCAAATCTTGAGTAGTATTTTGCAAGTTCTAATACATCTTCACGTTCAAGAACTTTATTTTTTCCCTGTTGAAGTTGTACAGCTTTTCCGTCCATTAAATCAATGCTTGCTACAATCATTTTTGCCCCCGATTATCTGTTAAAACTTTATCTATTAGACTCCAGTCAAACTTTCTATATTCTTTTGTTATATTTTTGTTATTTAAAAGGAATTTTATTTTATTTTTTAGTTCTTCTTTATTGTAGCTATCTAGGTTAATAGCTTCAATGTTTAGTTCTTTTGCAAATGTTTCTAATTTTTTATCATAAATAAGCGCAAAAGTTTTTACGTTGAGTGCATGAGATATTAATACCCCATGTAGTCTTGTTGATATCATATATTTTGAATTATTTACAATTTCAATAGTTTCTTTGATTGGCTTATTTGGTATATAGTTTGCCTTTATGTTCTTTTGTTTTAATAATTCTATAAACTGTTTACATGGTTTTTCATCTATTTCGTCTTGGAAAGAAAAAACGCTTATTTTTTTATTTGAACAATTTTCTTCAAGAGCATCGGCTAAGTCTTTTAAAAATTTTTGATTTATATTTTTAAAATCCCTTAACTGGACTATTATTTCTTCTTCTTTGTTGTCTTTAATTTTAATATCTTCAATAATTGAATATATGGGGTCTGAAAGTAAGTTTGGTTTTAAATTCCATTTTTTTAAAAGTTCGTAGCTGTTTTCATCTCTTACTGAAATAAAATCTGTTGTTTTAAGAATCCATTTTGTAATAAAGGTTTGAATTTTACCGTTTATGGGTTCTATACCTTGAGCAAAGATTATTGTCTTTTTAAGGAATAATTTTGCAGTTAAAATTATAAAAAGATAATAAAACAGGCTAAAATTGCTGGTTTTATTTTGTAGGAGGCTTCCGCCTCCTGAAATTAGTATGTTACAGCTAGTTATTGCTATAAAAATTTCAAAGAGATTCTTAAAGCCGTATGTTTTAACATTGTACTTTTCTTTTACAATATCTTTATTAGAACATAAAACAGAAACATCAAATCCTAGTTTTTTAAGATGATTTGAAAGAGTATAAAATATTGCCTCGTCTCCAAAATTATTGAAACCGATATAACCCGATACCAATACTTTCTTCATATAATTATTATTATCATAAAATCTGCTTTTTTAAAAGTTTTTAATCTTTGTTGTACATTTTTTTTATTTAAAATAAAATATTTTTTATGGATAAGAATATTTTAATAATCGCTTCTAATTCAGAACTTGCTTCTGAAACAATTAAAGAGCTGAAGAACAAAAGTTTTAATATATATGCGACATCAAGAAAAACAGGTTTGATTGATGAAAATGTGCATGAATTTTATCTTGATGTAACAAATGAAATGGATTTTATTCATTTAAAAGAGAAATTTTTTAATATAAAGTTTGATGTAATTATAAATTTTGCAGGTATTGCTATTGCAGGTGCCATTGAAGAATTAAATGAAAATGATTTTAAAAAGCAAATAGATGTTAATTTGTTTGGGTTATTAAGAATAATAAAATATTTTTGTCCATATTTATCTGAAAAAGGCAGATTAATTAATATAAGCTCTATGGCGGGCTATGGTATTTTTCCTTTTTTGAGTCCGTATTGTATTTCTAAAGCTGCTTGCGATATATTATTGAATTTGTATTCTATTGAAAGCAATAAAAAAGTTGTTTCGATTCGTCCCGGTGCAGTTGCAACAAAATTTTGGGATAGTTCACTGGAATTAAATAAAGAGGTATTAAATAGCAGTAGTAAAAAGTTTAATCTTCAAAAAGAATTTCTTGTGAAAAATGCTGAAAGAAATTCTTTACATGCGACTAATCCTATATATGCCGCTAAAAAAATAGCTGAGATAGTGCAACTTAAAAATCCAAAAGCGGTATATAATATTGGTTTGGATGCAAAATTTGCAAAGTTAACCAGATTTTTGCCTCAGGATTTTGTTAACAATTTAATTAAAACAGTTTTAAAAATGAGAATATCTAAGAAATAAAATGAAAAATAATCAGAAAATATTTTTTATATACCCGCCTTCAGTTGTTATGAATAGGGAAGATAGATGTCAGCAGCCTACCTCTGAAACGATTATCATTCCTCCTTTACCTCCTATTGACATGATGAGTTTGTCTGCAATAGCTAAAAAAAGAGGGTATGAAACAAAATTTAAAGATTATAGTTTAAAAAATGAGACTGTTTATGATTTCTTGAGAGATTTAAGGGTCTATAAACCGGATTTTTTGGTTTTAAATGTAGCTTCTACAACTTTGGAAAAAGATTTATCGATTTTAACGCAAGCCAGGGATTTACTTGAAGACACTGTCGTTATAGTAAAAGGGGCTGTATTTAATTTTAACTCATATGCTATAATGCAACAATATCCTGAAATTGATATTGCTTTAAGGGGTGAAATTGAACCTGCGTTTGATGAGATAATTCAATATGAGGATTTAAAAAAAGTTAACGGCATTACATATCAGATAGATGAAAAAATTGTCTCCACTCCAGATAGAAAATTGAGTGAAAATCTTGATTATCTTCCGTTTCTTGATAGAGATTTGATTGATAATTCCTTTTATGTTCGTCCTGACACAAAACAGGCTCAAACTATAATCAGGGTCTCAAAAGGATGTCCTAATCATTGTTTCTTCTGTTTAGCTACACCTTTGAATGGAAAAAATGTAAGATATAGAAGTGTTGAATTGGTTTTAGAAGAGATTAGGGAATGTGTTTTAAAATATAATATTAAAAATTTTATATTTTGGTCTGATTTATTTAATTTTGACAATGGTTGGGTTCAAAGGCTTTGTAAATATATTATTGATTCCGGCTTAAAGATAAATTTTTCCGCTAATACCAGAGTGGATACTATTGATTTAGAAACCTTAAAGCTTATGAAAAAAGCTGGTTGCAATCTTTTATCTGTTGGTTTAGAAAGCGGAAGTCAAGAGCTGCTTGATAAAATGGGTAAAAATATAACATTAAAACAAGCAAATGAAGCAATTTCATTGATTAAAAAGGCAGGTATTCAGGTATATGCTTATTATGTTATAGGGTTGCCTTGGGAGACAAAAGAAACCCTTGAACAGACATTTTATTTTGCAAAGAAAT
Organism: Candidatus Gastranaerophilales bacterium; assembly: GCA_944324485.1. Lineage (GTDB taxonomy): Bacteria > Cyanobacteriota > Vampirovibrionia > Gastranaerophilales > Gastranaerophilaceae > RUG14156. The sequence continues at coordinate 15,260 of CALUWM010000006.1, forward strand.
TAAATACAGAATATGCAAGTTTTTATACAGCAACTGCGCTTATGGGTACAAGATTTTATGATTATGTAAAGAAAAACAGACTTGGCGAAATAAATTATGAAAAGCCATATTTTATACCAACTGTAAAATCTTATTCGCTTAGCGCTGAAGAAATATATGAGTATAATAAAAAAATGAATAGAAATTATTATTTAAGACCTTCATATATTCTTAAGATGGCAACAAACATAAATTCAATAACAAAGTTTAAATCCTATTATGATACATTTATTAAGCTAGTTAGAAAATCCTAGTTTATTTCAAGTAAAACAAGTGCAATTCCCATAATAAGTAAACCAATAACTACTCCCGAGATTGAATAATGCCCCGTATCATAGTCTTTTGAAAGAGGTAAAAGCGTATCCAGTGATATGTATGTCATAATTCCTGCAACAAGAGAAAATAAAATTCCAATACAAAGATTTGGAAATAATGATTTAATAATAACAAAGCCGACTATACCGCCGATTGGTTCTGCCATGCCTGACAAAAATGAATATAAAAAAGCTTTTCTCTTGGAGTGTGTTGCTTGATAAACAGGGATAGAAATAGCCATGCCTTCAGGAATGTTGTGGATTGCTATTGCAATAACAATACCAATACCAAGCATGACATCTTGTGCTGTAAGAAAGAACGTTGCAAGTCCTTCAGGAAGATTGTGGATTGCTACAACGACAGCAGTTAAAATTCCTGCTTTTTTGATTTTTCCAATAGAAATAATTGCATTTTCATCTTCTTTGCAGTCTGTACTATCTATGTGTTGTTCGTTAGCACCAAGTTGTTTAGTAAACATCTGACTTTGCAGGTGGTCAGGAATAAAGTAATCTATTAAAACCGCTGTTAAAATTCCTATTGCAAAAAACAAAATAGCAAGGAAGAGGTAATTTTCTCCAAGCTGGCTTTTTATCATTTCACATGATTCAGGGTATAAATCAACAAGAGATATAAATAGCATAACTCCTGCCGATAAACCTAAGCCAAATGAAAGAAATTTTAGCGAATTTTCTTTTATAAAAAATGTAACAAACCCGCCAAGAACTGTCGAAAGTCCGGCAAGTGTTGATAATATTAAAGCAATCAAATATGAATTTTCCATAAAAAAATTATAGCATTAAAAAATTAAATCAAATAAAAAGAGTAATTATTTGAATATTATTTGACCATGGATATTTGCTTGGTTAAAATATAGTTAGGTATAGGATTATATTTGGAGTTGTTATGAAAAAGGCTATATATTTATTTTTTGTTTTATGTGTTTCCGGTAGCGTTTTTGCAATGGATACGGTTTTTGATTCTATGGATAAGGCGACTGAAGTAAAGTTAGCACCCGCTATTAATAACACAAAGAGCACTACTTCAACAACAAATGTTAATTCCGTATATAGATCAACTTCTATAAAAGAAGAAAAGTTCAATAGCGCACTTGTTAATCTTGATGATGCTCAGGTTGAACTTAGACAAGAGCTTGCGGTATTAACTTCTAAATATAATGAAGCACTTAATGAAAAAGCTAAAGCTATTGCAAATTGTAAAGCTTTAAAGAAGGAAATAAATGAAACTAATAAAAAAATGAAGAATGTAGATAAATCAAAAAAGATGATAAATAAAAATTTGCAAAGTGCTCAATAATGTCATCATGTAAATAGATGATGACATTGTAGCTTGCTTTTTAGACAATATTAAACATAGACAATTTGACATTGGGGATTTTAAGAGCTAAAAATGAGTCAGACAACAGACATTGATTCATATAAAAAAATATCTAGACTATCAGACGAGCAAATTTCACAGCTTTGGGAACAATATTTGGAAGATAGAACAAATAAATCGGTTAGGGATAAACTGATTGTTCAGTATATATATCTAGCCAGATATGTTGTAGGTAGAATTAAAGTTAATTTGCCGGCAAGTTTTACATTTGATGATATTGTATCTTTTGGGATTGAAGGTTTAATAGATGCTATTGAAAAGTATCATCCTTCAAAGGGTGCAAAATTTGAATCATATGCACTAATGAGAATAAGAGGTGCAATAATAGATAAAATTCGTTCTTCTGATTGGTTGCCACGAACTTTGAGACGAAAAATAAAAGAAATTAAAATAGCAACTGAAAGATTGAAACAGCAAATAGGCAGACCTCCTACAACAAAGGAAATCGCAGATGTTATGGGGCTAAGCGAGGAAAAAGTTGTTGAAATAATGTCTGCTGATGTAACGGTAAATTCTATCTATGATAAAAAAGGTACAGGTGAGGATAGCGTTGAAATAATTGATACTATCGAAGATGAAAATTCGCAACGTCCGGAAGAGAAAATTGAAAAAACTGATGCAAAAAAAGAGTTGCAAATGGCACTAAGGAAATTGCCAGAAAGAGAAAGAACGCTTTTGGTTTTCTATTATCATGAAAACATGACCTTAAAAGAAATTGGTGAAGCTATAAACGTTTCAGAGTCTAGAGTTTGTCAATTACATGCTCAAGCAATCATGAAGCTTAGAAATATATTGTCAGCAAATAGAAGTGAAAGACTTAATAAAAGTATCATTTAATTTTTTAATTTTATTTTTTCTTGTGCTAAAATAACTTTCGTAAGTATTTTTTATAAGGAGTTATTATTATGGCAAGAAGACCTATTATTGCTGGTAATTGGAAAATGAACAACAATAAAGCTGAAGCAAAAGAACTAACAGATGGTATTATGTATGGAATAAGCCAGTTGGATGCTTCAAAGATGCCTGAAGTTGTTTTAGCACCAACATATACTGCTTTATGGCAGGTTTATGATTTGATAAAAAATGAACCAAAACTTTCACTTGCTGCTCAAAATGTTAACCCTAATCCGTCTGGAGCATATACAGGTGAAATTTCATTAGATATGTTAGCTGATTTTAAAGTTAAGTTCGTTATAATTGGACATTCGGAACGCCGTCAAATGTTTAATGAAACTGATGAATTTATAAATCAAAAAGCCCTTGCTATCTTAGAAAAAGGCTTAATACCTATTATTTGTTGTGGTGAAACTTTAGAACAAAGAGAACAAGGTGTTACGGATTCTCACCTTGCATCTCAAATAACTAAAGCATTTAAGGGAATTTCTCCAGAAGATGCTAAAAAGTCAGTTATAGCTTATGAACCTATTTGGGCAATAGGAACAGGTAAGTCTTGTGATGCAGTTGAAGCAAATAGAACAATAGGTGAAATAAGAAAAGTTATAAAAAATTTATACAGCGCAGAAGTAGCTGATGCTATTAGAATTTTATACGGTGGTTCAGTTAAACCTTCAACTATTGTTGAACAAATGGCACAATCGGAAATAGATGGCGGTTTGATTGGCGGAGCATCTTTAAAGGCGGATAGTTTTATTGAATTGATTAAGGGTGCTATGTAATAATTTATTTTATGAATTATATTAAAAGGCTCTTATTAAGAGCCTTTTAATATTTAATCATCATCTTCTTTCTCTTGTTTTTCCTTTAATTCTTCTTGTTTTTCTTTTAATTCTTCAGCTTTTTCTTTTAATTCTTCAGCTTTTTCTTTTAATTCTTCAGCTTTTTCGTTTTTGCTGATATTTATTTCTTGTTGTTCTTTTTCTTGTTGCATTTTTTTGATTTTTTGTTTTATTTTACCTGCAGGTTTTACCATTAAAACCGGAACTAGAAAACGAACAACAAGAGTGAATATTGTTAGTGATTTAAATTTGCTTAATTTTTTACCATACCCGGAGGCCAGTTTATCTGCAAGCGTTTTTATTTCTTCATCTGTTATATTATTAATACCTTTTTTTACAAATTCTTTTGCTATACCCTCTGGATTATTTAATTTTTTACAACTTTCTTTAATTGCATTCGATAAATCAGGTATTTCTTTTCCTTGATTGTTATTTACCAGTTGTTTTATATTATTTTGTATTTCTAAAGAATATTTTGTTTTGCCTTTATTGATTAATCCATCTAACAGCCAATCTATTATAAATGCAGCTGAACTTGAAACAGCAGTTACAAGTACTGTTTGAATATTAAGACCAAGCTTTTGATCAGGATCAATTTTTTTAGAGCGCAGAGTATTTTGAACCCAATAAGATGTGAGTAATATTGATTCTATATCTGCCATTCTGGCACTCGGTTTTTTGGCTTTAGAAAGAAGTTTTACGCTATTTTCGCCAAAGTTTGTCATTGAGAGCTTTTCTATGCCTTTAGAAAGTCCTTTTGCTATGTTGTCGGTTACATTTCCTGTAAAGGCTACATTGGTTGTATTATTTGAATTTTTATTTAAAATTGCACTAAAGTATTCTTTGTCTTTTTGGAATTGTTGTGATGTTATTAAAGTAGAATAATTTTTAGATAAGTTTTCTTTTTCAAGTGCTTGTTGTTTTTCTCTATTTTTCTTTGCAAAAATAAAAGCAACAGTAGCCGGTAATAATAAGCTTGATATTTTTGCTTTCATGATTGCCGTTATCCATCCTGTCGAATTTTTCCATAAAGATTCAAAAGCTTCATAAAGAGTGGTGCCACTTTTGCCATTTTTTGTTTTATCTATCAAGTTTTTTACAAAATTAGGATTTTTATTAAAGATTTCTACGTGGTTTTTGCATGTATTAACTAATTCTTCTGCTTTATTTTTAATTAAATTTTCATTTGGTTCATATTCAATTTTTTTAAATAAAGCTTTTATATATTCGGTAATTTTTTTGTATCCTTGATTATCTTCTAAAGCTTTTCTAAGTAGCCCTTTTCTTTCTTTTGAAGGTTTATATTGTTTTTTTAGGATTTCTTTTGCAAGTTCTTTAGCTTTATCACTATCTGCTTCTAAAACTGTTATTTTATTATTTTCATCAATTTTAAGTAATTTAAGGTTGTTTTTTATTATATCAACTGCTTTTTTAACTATATTTCCGCCTATTGTAAAGCTTAAAAAGCTACCTAAAAATGCTTGTAAAAAGTTTTTGGTAGCTATCATTTGTTTATCTTTTTCGTCTGTATCTTTTGTTTTTAGCACCAGTAAAGGCTTTAAAATGCCTGCAATAAGCATTGCATAGATTGCATTATATGCTGCTTCATTGTCATAAACAAAGTCTATAAGCTTATTTAGGGGTCTATTTTGTACAAAAGCCTCTCCGATTTTACCGGTTATTTTTTGACCTTCTGAAATTGCAGACCCGCTAAAGCTCACTGCCTCTGCGGGTCTGGTTTTTATATGTTGTTTTATATTTTTTTGCTCATCAAATTCATACTGTCTCGATTTGAGCTTATTTGTTGTTTGCTTACTTATTGGCGAATATTTATATTTTACTTTCATGACACCTATATAAAACTACTGAATATTAAAGTTTGCTATTATTTTATCTTTTGTTACAAATTTTTATACATTTAAGATTACCGATTTTTTTGAATTTATGTATTGTTCTATTTTGTTTACAATTATTTTTTCGAATTTTATATTAAAAATATTGTTAATTTCATTTATAAAAAAGCATGGGCTTGTTAAATTTATTTCAATTATTTTTCCGTCTATAACATCTAATCCTGCCATATAAATACCGTCATATTCAAATTTTTGTTTTACGTAATTTTCTATTTGTTTTTCTTTTTGATTTAATTGAGCAAATTTAAGAGTATTTTGATTATGTTCATTAAATTTGAAATCATTGTTTGTTGCGATTTTAGTAACGCAATAATCAAAAATTTCACCGCAAATGTATATTAATCTTTTATCTCCATTTTTTATTTCCGGCAGATATTCTTGAACCATTACAGATGTTTTATAATCATTGGTTGCTGTTTTTATTATTGTATTAATGTTTTTATCATTTTGATTAAGATAGAAAACACCCGAACCGAAACACCTGTTCAAGGGTTTTATTATTATTTCTTTTTTCTCAAAAAGAAATTCTTTAATTATTTTTTCATCTGATGCAACTATATTCTCAGGTATTATCTCGGGGAATTCGTTTATATAAAGTTTCTCATTTTTTTCTCTTATTGCTTTTGGAGAATTCATTATTATTGTATCTTTATTTTTAACGCTGGATAATATATAACTTGCATTGATATAGTCAATGTCTACCGGAGGATCCGGTCTAAAGAAAATTATATCAAAACTATTTAAGTCTATTTTTATAGTGTTTTGTTCTTTTTTTATATTTTCATTTTCTATATATGTTTTATAACAAAGTCCGAAAGGTTTATTGAACTCAATTAAAAGTTTATTTTTTGTTGTGATAAATACGTTATAGTTTCTATTTAAAAACTCCCAAATTAGCCAAAAATTTGTTACTAGTTTATTGAATTCGAAGTATTTATATTCAATTTCGTCTATCACAATTAATATATTTTTCATAAACAGATTATAACAAATAAAAATTTTAGTGTATAATATTTTTATGAAAAATTGTCCTTTTAAAAATGACGTGTGTGATGAAAATTGCGCATTGTTTATAAAATCAGATGAGTTAAATGAGTTAGTAGCAAACAGATTAAAATCAATAGGTGTGATTACTTATGGAGAAAATGGTGTTTGCTCTTTAAAAAACATGGCTTTGGCACAAAGCAGATTTATTTTTGAAAACACCAAAGTTTTTAAGAACTAGACGGAGATAAAATTGTTAAGAGAGAATATAATTTCTGAGTTAAAAGAAAAAATTAAGCAAAATCCTAATGATATAGATAACTACAAAAATCTTGCTAATTATTATATTGGAAGTAATGATTTGAATAACGCCATGCTTGTGTATGGAGAAATTTTAAAAATTTCTCCAAGCGATTATCAATCTTTAATAAATCTTGGTAGTATATATTTTTTCAAAAAAATGTATTTTGAAGCGATAGAATGTTACAACAAGGCTATTGTAACAGAACCAAATAATTATGCTTCATATTATAATTTGGGTAATATATATGCTGAAATCGATAATTTTGAAGCTTCTTTGTCAAATTACGAGAAGGCTTTAAAGATAAACCCAGATAAAGCTGAAATATATAATGCCTTGGGGTATCTTTATCAAGATGTCGATAACTTGGAAACAGCGTCTAAATATTATCTAAAAGCTATCGAAATTGAACCGGTTAATTATGAATATTATATTAATGTCGCAAATGTTGAACAAAAAAAAGGCAATAATGTGGATGCTTTGGTTTATTATGAAAAAGCAAGTGAGATAAACCCTGAAGATGAAAAAGTTACACTTTGCCTTGCAAATGCTTATGCTGCTGTTAAAAATTTTGATAAAGCATTAAAATTATATGATAAAGCTATTGAATTAAATCCTTCTTATTATTCTGCTTTGGTTTGTAAAGCAATTGCTTATTGTGATATTAATATGGCTCAAGATGCAATAAGTTTTTTAAAAGAAGCTATTGAAATAGAACCTGATAAGGCAAATGCTTATATTTTACTTGCTAACATCTTAGTTGATGAAAAAAGGTTTGAAGAAGCACTTTTGATATATAAAACAGCTTCTAAGATATTAACTAAAGACCCTAAAATTTCTGCATTTATAGCAAACACTTATGTTATGTTAGGCGATTATGTGCAAGCTGTTAAGTATTATAAAAAAGCTATTAAGCAGGCTCCAAAAGATAATGAAATAAAACTAATATATATTGAAATGGCAAATAGCTACATAAATACTAAATTGAAAGGTTTACAATAAGGATGAGTGTAAGATTTAGTGACAGGATTATATCAATATTAGCTTATTTTACATTTGGAATTTTTAGTATAATTTGGATTGTCTTTGCAAATCTTACAAAGAAAACCATGAGCTCTTTTCTTGTGTTTAATTTGTATCAAGCGATTTTTATATCGGTAGTTTTGGCTGTTATTTCTCTTTTATATAGCATTTCGATAAATTTAATCAGTGTAATACCTCTTATTGGTAATTTTGCTGAATGGTTTGATGTATTTTTTAATCAAACGCCTTTGTATTTTACATTTACAATTTCTGGGCTATTGGTAACTATTTTGGTTATGTATTTATCTTTAATGTCTTTATTTGGAAAAAAACCTTATTTACCAATGGTTTCTGATGTAATATCTTCAAATTTTGGAGGATGATTTGAAAAAAAATATATTTTTTCTTTTAAACTTTTTTTCTTATGCTTATTGTTTAGCAGATGAGTTGAATTTAGAAGATGAAGAAATCAAAAATGCTTTAAGTCAGAATGTATATGAACCAAATTATTTCAGCTTATTTTTAGGTTTGTTTTTGGTCGTTGGTTTAATATATTTAACCGGTTTTTTATATCAAAAATTGTCAAAAGTTAGGATTAATACTGAAAATGATTTTATAAATAAGCCGCAAGTTTTAGCTACAACATCATTAGGGCAAGGAAAAAACATTCATGTAATTAAGATTAATGATGATTATATTTTAGTTGGAGCAACTCAAAACAATATCTCTTTTTTAAAGGATTTAGATAAAAATTATATTATAGAACAGCTGAGGAAAGTTGATGAAAACAGTTAAAATTGGAAATAAGAAAGTAGGATTTGGCGAGCCGGTTTTTATAATTGCCGAAATTGGAATAAACCATAACGGTTCATTAAATACTGCTAAAAAATTAATAAATATAGCTCATCTTTTTGGCTGTGATGCTGTTAAGTTTCAAAAAAGGACAATTGAAAAGGTATACAGTAAAGAAGAACTTTTAATGCCTCGCCAAAGTGTTTTTGGTGAAACCAACGGAGATTTAAAACGTGGATTGGAATTTGGGTATGAGGAATATAAAGAAATCGATAAGTATTGTAAAGAACTTGGAATATATTGGTTTGCATCGGTATGGGATGAAGATAGCGTAGATTTTTTAGAAAAATTTAATGTATGCGCTCATAAAATTCCGTCTGCGTGTATAACGGATATTAATCTTTTAAAGCATGTTAAAAAGACAAACAAGCCTATTTTTTTATCAACAGGCATGTCAACTATGGATGAAATAGATAATGCTGTAAAAATACTTGGAGAGGATAATATCGTGCTGTTTCATTGTACATCGACTTATCCGACACAAAATAATGAAATAAATTTAAAAGTAATTCAGACTTTTAAAGATAGATTCAGTTGTCCTATCGGATATTCCGGACATGAAAAAGGAATTGTTCCTTCTACTATTGCAGCTGTTATGGGTGCATGTGCGGTAGAAAGACATATTACGCTTGATAGAACCATGTGGGGTTCAGATCAGGCAGCAAGTCTTGAACCTGAAGGATTAAGGAAATTAGTCCGAGATATTAGAAATGTTAAGGATTTTATGGGCGATGGTATAAAAAGAGTTTATGATTCCGAATTGCCGATAAAAAAGAAATTGAGGAGAGTTTAATGGTGTTAAAGTTATCAGATTCTATAAAATTTGTTGTAAGTGATTTTGATGGAGTTTTTACGGATGGATCTGTTTATTTATCTGAAAATAATGATGTTCAAAAAAGATTGAACTTTAAAGACATCATGGGGGTTTCTTTGTTGTTAAAAGCCGGTATAAATTTTGGCATAATTTCAGGTGAAAAAAGTAATATTTTGAATTATTTTAAAGATAAATTTTCAATCAAAGAAATTCATGGCGGTATAAGACAAAAAGGCATTGTTCTGGAAGATATTATGCAAAGGTATGGTTTAAAATCTAATCAGGTTTTATACATAGGTGATGATATTAATGATATTCCTGCTTTTGATTTAGTAGATTTTAAAGTTGCTCCAAAAAATTTAAATCCTGTTTTAAAATTTAGTGTACAGGATTTGCAAATAACCGAAAATTATGGCGGAGATGGTGCAATAAGAGAAATAGCAGACATGCTGGTGAATTTAAAATAAAATGTTTTTAATGAAAATATATAAATATATTCATAATTTGTTTTTGTCTGTTGAAAGTTTTAACAGACAAATTAATCAATACAAAATAATATCAAAAGAACCTGCAATTCCTTCTTATGCTTATATTAATTGGGGCTTGCATTTAATAAATTCGGGAAATAAAGAGAAAGGTATAGAAAAATTAAAACAAAGTGTTTTAATGAATAAATCAAACCCTGAAGTATATTTAAATTTAGGTGTTGCATATGCTCAGGATAATAATTACGATGAAGCTTTAAAGAATTTTAGGAAAGCAGTCAGACTCGATAAAAATAATGCTCGTGCATGGGGTTATTTGGCTGGAATTTATGCTGAGTCTGATGAGAAAAATCTTGCAAGATCCGCTTTTGAAAAATCTCTACAATTAGATAGAACCAATCCTGTAACTTATTATAATTATGGAGTTTTTTCGATTAAAAATAATCAAAAAGAAGTTGCAAAGTCTTTGTTTAAAAAAGCATATATATTAGATCCCATGAACGTTCAACCATTATTAATGTGGGGTATTATATTACTTCAAGAGGAAGAATATAAAAATGCTTTTTCGAAGTTTATAAAAATATTAGCTCAAGAACCTTTTCATTCTGAAGCATTGTATTTGTGTGGTTTATCATCGTTGAAACTTAAAAATTACAATGACTGTATTGCGTTTTGTAAAAAATGTATTGGTTTAAACCCTCAAAAAATTGAAAATTATATTTTAATAGTCGAAAGTTACTTGAATTTAGGTGAAAAAGATAATTGTCTTGAGGCGTTTAAAAAATACGAACCATATTGTTTAAATGATTGGAAATATTATAATTCCTGGGGAACTGCTTTTCAGACATTTGAGATGTGGAGTGAATCAGTGGAAAAATTTAAAAAATCCATTGAATTAAAAGATGATGAGTTTATTTCTCATAATGCACTTTCTTATTCATATTTAAAATTAAATAACTTTGACGAAGCAAAAATTGAAATACAAAAAGTTTTGGAGCTAAATCCTGAACTTGCAAGTCCTTATTATAATTTAGGAAAAATATATTTAAATGAACACTTGTATAAAAATGCAATAGATAATTTCAAAAAAGCTGTTTCTTTGGATGCTTCTTTAAAACATATATATTTTGATATTGCTTCTGCTTATCATTTGTCGAATGATTCCAAAAATGCTGTTAAATATTGGCTAAAATCAGCAGAATATGATAAGAGCAATCCAAATATATACGTAAATTTAGCATTATCATACTTAAATGAATTTGATGATAAATTGAAAGCTTTAAGGTATATTAGAACTGCATATGAACTTGATAAAAATAATTCAGAAATTGTATTAAAGTATGGTTTAATTTTGTTAAAATCTGATGATATTTATAGAGCAAAAGAAAAGTTTGAAGAAGCTTATCAAATTAATCCAAATTTAAGTTTGGCACTTTTGGCTTTTGCTGAATGTGAACTTAAATTGAATAACCCTGAAAAAGCGTTGCAACTTTTAGAAAAATGTAGTGAAGAATTAAACTCAAGAAAAGATTTTATGCTAATTAAAATGTATGCTATGACTGAAATTTCAAAAAAACAACCCGAAAATATTGAAATTAAAAATGCAATTTATGAAATTTGTGATAAAATGATTAAAGTCTTTGGAGAAGACGAAGAAATAGAAAGTATTAAAAAACAATTTTCTCCAATTAACGAGGTATGAAATGGGGCTAGTAGTTCAAAAATTTGGCGGAACATCAGTTGCAGACAGTGAAAAGATTAAAAATGTTGCAAATGCTGTAATCAAAGAAAAACAATTAGGAAATAGTGTTGTAGTTGTTGTTTCTGCAATGGGACATACGACTGATAACTTAATTAAGCTTTCTAAAGAAATCACTACCATGCCAAATTCTCGTGAAATGGATGTTTTATTATCCACAGGTGAATTAATCTCAATGTCTTTGCTTGCTATGGCTATTAATGAGGCTGGTTTTGAAGCTATAAGTTTAACCGGATATCAAGCAGGAATTAAAACCGAAAATTGTCATACGCATGCCAGAATTTTAGATATTGAGACTTCACGTATAAAAAGACATTTGAACGAAGGTAAAGTTGTCGTTGTTGCAGGCTTCCAAGGATTTTGCGAAGATTGCGATATAACTACTCTTGGTCGTGGCGGTTCTGATACTACCGCTGTTGCTTTAGCATGTGCGTTAAATGCTGATAGGTGTGATATTTATTCTGATGTGGAAGGGGTTTATACAGCAGATCCTAGAGTTATTAAGACAGCAAGAAAATTAGAAGAAATTTCTTATGATGAAATGCTTGAGCTTGCAAGAGTTGGAGCAAATGTTTTACATCCCCGCTCAGTGGAAGCAGCAAAATTAAATAATATGAAAATGAGAGTAAGAAGCTCATTTAAACTTGATGATTTAGGAACTTTGATAATAGGAGTTGATGATATGGAATTAAATAAACCAGTTACTGGACTTGCTTGCGACACATCTCAAATAAGAATTGTTATTTGCGATGTTGAAGATAGACCAGGGAATGCCGCAAAATTATTTAATTTGCTTGCAGAACACGATTTAAGTGTTGATATGATTATTCAATCTTATGCTAGAAATATGAAAAACACTAATGATATTGCATTTACTATTGCAAAATCAGACATGGTAAAATTTGATGCGTTAAAAGAGAAAATTAATGAAATTGTAAAAGCAAGTAATATTTTTATTGACGAAGATATTGTGAAAGTTTCAATTGTTGGTGCCGGAATGATTGATAGACCTGGAATAGCAGCCAAAATGTTTGATACACTTGCTGGTCAGAATATAAATATAAAGATGATTTCAACAAGTGAGATAAAAATAAGTTGTCTTGTTGAAAAGAAATATTCTGAATTAGCAGCAAAAGCACTTTGTACTGCCTTTAACTTGGACGGTGCTAAAGTTGCCGATGTAAAAGGTGATTTACCCTCATAATTTATGAAAAGTATTGTAGAAAATTTTTTAAAAAAATATAAAATTCAAAATGAAAATATTATTATGGGATTTTCATCTGGACCTGATAGTACTGCTTTGGCTTTAATTTTGAGCAAGCTGAAAAGTAAATATAATTTAAATTTGATTCTTGCTTATTTTAATCACAATTGGCGAATTGATGAAGTAAAAAATGAAATTAGTTTTACAAAGAAGTTTGCAAGTGAAATTGGTGCTTCTTTTTTTATAGGTGAGGCTCCTTTGAATTCTAAAAAAAATGAGGAAGTTGCCAGAAATTTAAGATATTCTTTTTTTGATGAATGTTCTAAAAAGTTTAATTCCAGAGTTGTTATGCTTGCTCATAATAAAAATGATAATATTGAAACTTTAATATATAGATTAATTAAAGGCACTTCAATTAGAGGTTTGTGTTCAATTCCTGAAAATAGAGGTATATTTTTTAGGCCTTTATTGAGTGTAGAAAAATTTGAAATTTTGAATTATTTAAATTCACATAATCAAAGTTATTTGATTGATTCATCAAATTCTAATCTTAAATATAAAAGAAATTTAATTAGAGAAAAAATTTTACCTATATTTTCTGAGATTAATACCAATTATGTTAGTGCTATTGATATTTTAATTAAAAATTCAATTTCATCAAGAAAAATTATTGATTCATTTCTTTTTTGCGAAAAAGAAAAAGTTGTTAAAGAAAATAAAATTATAAGAAGTAAATTTTTACTGTTAAATCAAGAAATAAGATTTGAAATTTTAAATGATTTTTTAAGTGTTTATTTGAAAAATAGAGACTATAAAACAATCTTAAAATTTGATAATTTTATTTTATTAAATGAAAATTCCAAGTGTTCAATAAATTCAAGTAGTTTTTTATCAATTAAGAATGATGAAATTTTTATTTATACAAAAAAAATGAAACATGATATTGAAATTGTTATAAATGATGTTGGATTGTATGAGTTTTCAGATATTGTATTTAAAATAGAAAGATTTTCTTATCCAATTTGTAATTTTCCAAAATCTAATGAAAATGTATGTTTTGTTTCTTTTGATACTAATAGTACTTTTCCTTTGGTGTTAAGATATCGTAAGAATGGTGATATTTTTTCTCCATTTGGTTTAAAAAAAGGTAAAATGAAGTTAAAGGATTACTTTATAAATCAAAAAATATCTCAAGAAAAAAAAGACGAATTTATTTTATTGTGTAAAAATAATGAGGTCTTGTGGATATTAGGTGAAAAGATTAGCGAAAAATGTAGAGTTAAATCCACTGATTGTTATAAATTATCTTATTTTAAAAAGGATTTAAATTATGAGAAATATTAATGATTTAAAAGTTTTAATTGATAGAGATACCTTAAGTAAAAGAATTAAGGAACTAGCTGATGAAATCAATTCTTTTTATGGGTGTGAAAATACACTTACTCTTATTTGTATTTTAAGAGGGGCTGTAATGTTTTATGTTGAGCTTGCAAAACATTTGAAAATGCCTGTTAAAATGGAATTTGTTACTTTATCTAGTTATGGCAATAGTGAAAAATCTTCCGGCAAGGTAAAAGCTCTTAATTTAGCTATTCCCGATTTAGAAAATCAAAATGCTTTAATTGTTGAAGATATTATTGATACGGGCTTAACTTTGGATTTTCTTTTGAAATTTATCAAGAATAATTGCAAAGTTAAGGATGTGAAACTTGCAGTATTGTTTGATAAAAAATGTGCACGAAAATTTGATATCGAACCTGATTTTTCAGCTTTTGATGTGGATGATAAATTTATTGTCGGGTTCGGATTGGACTATAATGGTTTTTATCGAAATTTAGATTATGTTGGTTATTTTGAATAATTTATAAGAAAAAAATAGAGCAAATCCAAATTGCTGCTATAATTCCTACTATATCTGCAAGAATACCTGCAAGAAGAGCATGTCTGAATTTTTTTATTCCAACGGCTCCAAAATATACTGATGCCACATAAAAAGTTGTTTCGGAACTACCCGTTATAACTGCTGCAAGCTTTGTGGCATAAGAATTTGCACCTGTTTGATTAATTATATCTGATAAAACTCCCAGCGTTGCTGAGCCGGATAATGAACGAGTTACCATTAAAATAGTTGTTTCTATTGGGATATTAAAGTAGTCTAAAATGGGTTTTAACATGTTCTGTAAAATATTAATTGCTCCGCTTGCTCTAAATATTGCCGTACAGACAATTATTGCAATAAGATATGGAATTATTTTTATAGCAATATTAAAACCTTCTTTGGCGCCTTCTGTAAAACTTTCGTATGCTGGAGTTTTTTTATATAGTGAGTAACATAAAATAATTGTTATTATAAATGGCAATATATACACAGAAAGCGTGTTTAGAATTTTAATCATTTAAAATGCCTTTCTAGAATCTTCACAAAAAATAATGCTGAAAGAAAAGCAATTGAAGTAACTATTAATGTTGGAATGATTATTTGAGATGGATTGTCCATTTTAGCGGCACTTAATATTGCTATTACAACTGCCGGTACAATTTGAAAGCCCGCTGTGTTTATTGCAAGAAAAGTACACATAGAGTTTGTTGCTCTTTGCTTGTTTTTGTTTTCTTTTTGCATATTTTCCATTGCTTTTATACCAAAAGGTGTTGCTGCATTAGTTAATCCTAAGGCATTTGCAGATATATTTAGAGCAATGTTTGAAAGTGCATCGTTATTTTCTTTTAAATCCGGAAAAATGTATAAAAGCGGTTTTTTAATACATTTTGAAAAAATATCAATCAGCCCTGATTTTTTTGCAATGTTTATTATTCCAAGCCAAAATCCCATAATTCCAATTAATGCAAATGAAATTTCTACGGCTCTTTGGCTGGATTTCAACATTTCATCTACAACAATATCCATTCTATTGTTAATGGTTGCACAAATAAAAGATATTAAAATTAAAAAAATAAAAATATAATTCAATTTTGTTTCCTAGGTTTTATTCTTGAATTTTGACAAGAAGTACTCTTCACCTTTTTCTGTAATTGTATATTTTATTATATCATCAATATTTATAGTATTTATGTATTTTTCTCTAATTAAGGCTTCAGTTATTGACATATCGGCGATTTTTCCGGTTGCAGGAAAAATTTTAGAATTGATGAATTTCATAGAAAAACTTTGTTCGTGCAGTATATTTTTAATGTAATATGCACAAATTAAGAATGTATCAAAAAGTTCATTTACCCCGAAGCTTGAAAGAAAAAGCGAGAAATCTATTGTTGGACCTTGATATTCAGTTTGTAAATTTGTTTGTTGAATTTGGTTTGTTTCTTCTTCTTTGTTTATATTCTCCTCAGGGTTTAAATTGAATTGATTTTCATTAGAAAAATCAATTTCAACTTCATTTAATACTAATTCTTGTTCGCTCTTTATTTCTTCTTTTGTTATGCTTTCATTATTATTTTGAATTATTTCATTGTTTTTGATTTCCGGCGGTGTTTGATTTTGCGAAATTATCTTAATTTCATTATTTTGAATTGGATTATTTTCTTCCAGTGCATTATTTAAAGCTGTTATAGTTATTTCTTGTCTGGTTGGCGTGTTTTCTTTTTCATCAGACAAGAAAATATTATCAATTTTTACTTGATTGTTATCATGGTATATTTCTTTTTCGTTTTCTATTTTTATAGGCTGTGCTTTAACTTCTTCTTTAATATCAAATTTTATTATATTGTCTTCTTCTTTATCGTTTTCATTTTGGCTTGATATTTTTAAGTCATTATTTATTGATAAATCTAATGATTCAATTTCGTTTTGCGCCAGTTCGATTATTTCTTCTATATTGCTTTTAGTAGAATTTGCTTCTGCAATGTTTTTATTTTCAAGTTTAGTTGGCTCAATTACTTCAGGAGTTTTTGTTTCAGGTTCAATTTGTTTTATTTCAGGTTTAACTTGTTCAACTGTTTCAGGGGTTTTAGCGACTAATTCAGGTTGAAGCGTAGTTGGCTCAATTACTTCAGGAGTTTTTGTTTCAGGTTCAATTTGTTTAATTATTTCAAGATTTTTAGCAGAACTTGGCTTGTCTTCTGTAATTTTATTTTCAAAATTTTGAGATTTATTTGCGAGTTCTTCTATTTCTTCAATAGATTTTAAATTTTCATTTACGATTTTTACTTTTTTAATTTTAGAAACAAATTCTTCACTTGCGTTAAAAATATACGCAAAATAAATATCCATCTCTCTTTGCGTAACAAGTTTATCGTTGGATTCAAGTATAAATTCGCTTTTCTGCGATTTTATTTTGATATTGTAGTACATTTTTTCCTAATTCTATTGTGCGTGTTTTTTCAAAATTTCTTCACGCCATTTTTCAAGTTGTTGCTCAACAAATTCGGCGTCATCAGATGAAAATTCTATCTCAAGTTCACCTTTTTTCATTTTAAAAACATATTGGGGCATTTATTCACTCCTAAGTAATACATTAACATTATAATAAAAACCATGCTCTAAATCTTCTATTTTTTAAGTATTGTAAAAAAAATATATATATTTTTTACAAAAAAGGCATGAAAATTTGAAAAATTTTAAAAAATTGTTAAATTATTATTGTAAAAGAGCCTATTTTTAATCCATTTGTATGACTAAACGATATATATTTTTTTCTATAATACATTTGGGGAAAGAGTCGAGGTCTTGATTTGTATAATTCTATCTATCCGATAAATATAAATTATAGAAAACATAATCAATTTAATTCTCCAAAACCGGATGCTGAAAATCCGGATACTTCTGTTGTTAGCGAAGAAAGTAAAAAACAAAATACTTTTCCTAATGGTGCAAAAGTTGCAATTGATTATACAAAAGGTCAAATAAATATTTCTCAAGTTTTAATGGATTTTAGAAATACTATTCTTGCAATAAATGCACCGGATGATGTTAGACAAGAGGTTTCAGATTATTTAAATCTTGTTGAAAAAGAATCTCATAAAGAAAACCCCTCTCGCGATATTATAATTGCCAATTTAAAAAATGCTTCGAAAATTTCTGATGCGTTCATAACAAAAAGCTTAAAAAAAACCTCTAATGTTGTTGAGGGTTGGATTGATGCTTTATTTTTGCAAAAAATAAATTTAAAAGCTGACCCCGATGAAATAAATCCTGACTTTTTGCTTGAATTTCCTCAAAGTGCAAAAGAAAAAATAGAAAAGGAAAAACCATCTTCTTTTGTCTTAACTCCAAGCGGTAAAACCGATACTGTTTCTATTAAAAATAGCAGTGTTTCTGCAATTGACGTAGATGACAATTTGCCCGATATCGCAGAAACAAGTACAGCGAATGATTTTCAAGTGATTAATGATGAAGATATCGAGATAGAAAATGAATTCGAGATAGATGAAGAACATGATTTAAATTCATCTCAAGCTGTATCGCCCAGTCCATATGCACCATTAAGCGATGCAGATATTAAGGCAAGAGAGTTATATATTTCAGCTAAAAATATGCCTCAGACAAATCAAGGCGACACTGATGCTTTAAATTTTTTAAATGAAGCTTTGGGCATACTTTCTGATAGTGATTCTTCAAATGAAAATATTAAAGCAGCAATTCATTTTGAAAGGGGAAAAATCTTTGATGATTATGATTATGTAGATTTTGCGCTAAAAGATTATTGGCAGGCTACAAAAGCACAGGAATTGAATTTAAAATCTCAGGCTTTTTTCCGTTCTGCGTCAATTTATGATGAATTTGGTGAGTTTTCTCCTGCGTTAAATAATTATTTATCTGCAGTTGCATATAGTGGTGAGGCTGAAAATCCAAATATTCAATCAAAAGCATTAAGTAGTATTGCTGGTCTTTATGCAAAACAATTTGATTCTGAATCCACTGCTGAATATTCAGAGCTTGCTATTGATGTTGCAGTTGATAGCAATAATGAGAATTTGATTGCAAATACTTATTCAAATAGTGCTCAAAATTTTCAATATATTGGAGATAACGAAAAAGCATTAAACGGGTATAAAAATGCGCTTAAAATATTTTCTAATACTCAAGAAAGTTACGAACAAATTGCCTATAATTATGAGCAGGCTTCTTTGGTTATGGCGAAACTAGGTAATCAAGCTAAGGCAAGGAAGCTTCAAGCAAAGGCAAATCTATATTATCAAAAAGCTCAACTTCAAGAGGGGCAACTGGAAGCAGTAAGTTAATTTTTTCATTTTGAACTTTTTTGTCGTGAGTCATTAGTTCAACAATTTTTTCTTTTTTGAACTTAAGTTTTTTATTCGTTAAGGAGAATTTATCTATTAAGAAATTTATTTTGTTGTAATATGTTTCATCAATTTTTCCAAGTTTGTATGAAAGTTTATTTGCACACTTGATTCCGTAGGATACAGCTTCTCCGTGTGATATTTTTTTGTATTTTAAATATGTTTCAAAGGCATGAGCGTACGTATGTCCAAAGTTTAAAATTTTTCTTAGGTTGCTTTCTTTTTTATCCATTGTAACAACATTAGCCTTTAAAGATGCACAGCAGTTGATAATTTCTGTTATTTCGTTTCTAACATCTTTTGTTTGATTGACTGTTAAAATGTCTTCTAAATTATAAAATTTTTCACATTTGCATGATTTTTCAATTAGAGCATATTTTATAATTTCGCCAAGTCCGCATTTATAGTTAAATTCATCCAATGTATTTAAAAACATAGGGTCAATTAATACTTTGTCTGCAAGATAAAATGTGCCTATTAAATTTTTACCATAGGATGTATTATAGCCTGTTTTTCCGCCTATTGAAGAATCGCACATTGCAAGCAGAGTTGTTGGTATTTGAATTAACTTAACTCCTCTTAAAATAATGCTTGCGCAATATCCTGCCATATCTCCGATAACACCGCCGCCAAGCGCTACAATACAGTTTTTTCTTTCTATTTTTTCTTCTAATAATTTATTTAAAATATGATTGCAAGTTTTAAAATTTTTATATTTTTCTCCATCTTTTATTATTATGATTTTTCTTTCGTTAAATTTATATAAAATTTCCGGATACAATTTAGCAATTTTTGTATTTGTTATTAAAAAACAATTTTTAATATCTATAAAATCTTGAATTTTTTTAGATAATTCATTTTCGATTAATATTTCACTTTCGTTTTTTTCTGAGTTTTTTATATATATTTTTTTCATAAATTTTTATTTATTTCTTCTGCAATTTCTTTAATAGTTTTATTGTCAGTTTGTATTGTTATATTTGCTTTATTATAAAAAGCTTCTCTTTGAGCAAGTAATTTTTTAATTTCTTCTTTAGGGTTATCAACTAAAAGCAAGGGTCTATTTTTATCTTTTTTGATTCTTTCAAATATTATATCAGGATTTGTTTTTAGGTAAATGGTTTTTATATTTTTTTTAAAAAGAATCTCTCTGTTATTTGGATTTAAGATTATTCCTCCACCTGTTGAAATAATATATGAATCGTTTTTTATTATTTCATTTAGAATATTATTTTCACATTCTCTGAATTTATCTTCACCAAAATTTTTAAAAAAATCTTTTATTTTTATCTGATACTTTTTTTCAAAAATATCATCCATTTCAAAAAGTTTAACTTTAATGATTTCACTTAATTCTTTTGCTACTGCTGTCTTTCCACTACCCATCATTCCAATGAGTGCAATTTTTTTATATTTCATTTATCCTCTTTTGATAATTTTGAAATGCTAAATCAATATCTTCCTTACAATCGCTTCCGAATTTTTCAAGAAAGGCATCGAGTATGATTATAGCCGACATATTTCTTGCAACCACTCCACAGGCTTCAACAGCACAGTTGTCAGCTCTTTCAAAATGCGCCGTTGTTTTTTTGTGAGTTTTTATTTCAACGCTATTTAAAGCTTTTTTCATGGTTGGTATTGGTTTCATAGCAATTTCTATAATTATATCTTCTCCGTTTGTCATTCCGCCTTCAATACCACCTGAGTTGTTTGTTTTATGATATATTTTTCCGTCTTTTTCAAAAATTTCATCGTGTGAATTTGAACCGCTATATTTTGCATAGTCTTTTCCAAGCCCTATCTCTACTGATTTTACAGCCGGAATTGACATCATGGCTTGTGCAAGTTTACCATCTAATTTTTTGTCCCAATGCGTATAACTTCCAAGTCCAATTGGAGGGTTTTTAATGATTATTTTTATTATTCCGCCAAGAGAATCACCGTCTTTTTGATAATTTTTTATATAGTTTTCAAAATCTTTTTTGTTTGTACATTCTCCGATTGATATAACTTCTGATTTAAAAGTAATATTGTAATATTTAAGTATATTTTGACAAATTGCACCAACTGCAACTCTTGTTGTTGTTTCTCTTGCGCTAGAACGTTCCAGAACATATCTTATGTCATCAAAATTGTATTTAACTGCACCTGCGTAATCTGCATGTGCCGGTCTTAATTTTGTAATTTTTTTTTCTTTTATTTTTTCTTTTATTTCTTTTGCAAGTTCTTTGTCGATTTTATTAAAGTCGATTTTTTCAACACTCATCGGATAAAGCCAATTTTGCCAGTCATTGTTGCTTATTTCGATTGATATCGGGCTTGCTGTTGTGGTTGAAAAGCGGACTCCTGAAACTATTTTGATTTTATCTTTTTCTATCTTCATCCTGCCTCCCCTGCCATATCCGCTTTGTCGAGAGGCTAATTCGGAATTTATAAAGTCAAAATCCAGTTCATAACCAAAAGGTATTCCTTCGATTATAGCATTTAGTTTTTCGCCGTGTGATTCTCCAGATGTTAAAAAACGTATTGCCATTCTATCCTCTTATATAACAGTCCAAGGTTTTTCTTCTTGTGCGATTATAACTTCAACTTTAGTTTTTGCAATTAAACCTTGAATTAATGGAAGTACAGGAAGCTCTGATTCAAAATGTCCAATATCAGCAACTGCAAATCCTTCGACTTCAAGAGCTTTATGGAATTTGATGTCACCTGTTATATAAAGATCTATATCGTAATCTTTTAGCTTGTCTATAAAGCTTCCTCCGGCACCTGCACATACTGCGACATTTTTAACCGTATCTATATTATTTGGATTTATAAGTTTTAAATGTTCAAGATTTAGTGCTTGTTTTATATTTTTTATCATTTGATCTAAAGCAAATTCATCTTTTAGGTGAGATATTTTGATATAGTCTTCTACTGTTATAAGATTTTGTAAACCTAATACACCGCAGAGAGCGTCTGTTGTTGAACCATATGTTTTATCAAGATTTGTGTGTGCGCAATATACACAAATATTATTTCTTATGGCTTCAGCTATAAGGGAATTATCAATTTTTTTAATTGAATTAAAAATTAAAGGATGATGTGTGATAATTAAATCGCAATCATTTGTAACTGCTTGCTCCAGTACATCTCTGGTAAAAGAAAGCGCAACAAGCACCTTATTTGTATAATCGTGTTCAAGATTTATTTGCCAGCCTGAATTATCCCAAGGTTCAGCAAGTTCTAATGAAGCATATTTTTCAATTTTTGAAATAATGTAATCTGTTTTAATCACAAACAACCTCCAAAATTTTTCTAGCAGTGTTGTCTTTTGTGTCTAAGTCCATATTTATAATTTTACCACTTTTTTCAATAATTGTAACCTTGTTTTTGTCTGTGTTTAGTGCAATATTTACTTCATTTGCAATAATATAATCAAGATTTTTATTTTTAAGCTTTTCTTTTGCTCTGTTTATGTAGTCATCGTCCGTTAAACAAAAGCCTATTATTTTTTGATTGTTTTTTTTGTTTTGGGCTATTGTTTTTATTAAATCAGGATTTTTTACAAGTTCAAGTATGAATTCATTATCTATATTTTCTTTTATTAGTTTCTTTTCTGATTTGTTTTTTGCTTTGAAATCACACACTGCTGCCGCCATAATTAAAATGTCAAAATCATCATTGCTTTCAATTTTATTAAGCATTTCTTCTGCTGTATTTACGTTAATGAAATTGTATGGTACATTTTCAAGTTCAACTGTTGAAATTGCTAGAACATCAAAACCTTTTCTGTATGCCCATTTGCATATTGCTTTTCCCATTTTGCCTGATGAAAAATTACTTATACAGCGAACGTTGTCAATTGCTTCTTTTGTGCCTCCAAGAGTTACGATTATTTTTTTATTATTATTTTTTTTGTCTTGAAAAATATTTCTTAAGCTTTTTTCGTATATTGTTTCTATGTTTGCCAGTCTTCCAATTCCTGATGTTTTGCAAGCTAAAAAACCGCTTTCGGGATTTACAAAATCAACATTTAGTTTTTTTAGTTTTTCAATATTTTCCTGTATAATTGGATTATTCCACATATTTGTATTCATAGCAGGTGCCATTAGAATTGGCTTTTTTGTAGATAAATATGCGCAGAAAATACTGCATAATAAGTTATCGGCTATTCCTTGAGCACATTTTGAAATTGTATTTGCGCTAATTGGTGCAATGACAAAGATATCTGCCCATTCAACAAGATTAATATGTTCAACGTTTGTTCTTGGACTAAATTGTTTGAAATAAACTTCGTTTTCGGTTAAAGTTTCCAGTACAAGAGTGGATACAAAATTAACTGCATTATCTGTTAGGACAACTTTTACATTATAATTGTTTTTTTTATATAGCCTTATTAATTCATATATTTTATATGATGCAATTGATGAGGTTATGCCAATTAGGATATTTTTTTTTGAGTTCATTTTGTTTCCTTGTTATAGATTTTGATTAGTTCATCTACTGCTTCATCAACAATTTTATTTTCAATTACATAGTGAAATTTATTAGCGTTATTTATTTCTTCTTTTGCGGCAATAAGTCTTTTTTTAATTGCTTCTTCGCTTTCGCTGTGACGTCCTCTGAGTCGTTTTTCAAGTTCTTCAAAGCTAGGGGGTTTAATGAAAATCGTAACTGCTTCCGGACATTTTTTAATTACTTGGAGTGCTCCTTGGAGTTCGATTTCAAGAAGGACACTTTTTCCTTCATTTAGCTTTTCTTCTACGAATTTTTTACTTGTTCCGTAGTAGTTTTCACTGTAATTTGCATATTCTAAGAAGGCGTTTTCTTTTATTAATTTTTCAAACTCTTCTTTTGATATGAAGAAATAGTGCATTCCGTTTATTTCACCATCTCTGGGAGCTCTTGTTGTGTTTGAAATTGAATATACAATATTGTTGTCTACTTTTTTAAAGAAATCAGCCAATATTGTTCCCTTGCCAACGCCTGAAGGACCAGTGAATATTATAAGTTTTGCTTTGTTTTTTGCCATAATTTACCAAAATATACTAATTTATCTAATTATATAACAAACATTTATTTAAAAAAAAGGATGATAAATTTATCATCCTAACCAAAACACAAAAAATAATATGAAAATATTTTTATTCCCAATTCATATTTAAAGTATCTTTGTTGCAGGATAATTCAAAGTTATCAATTGTATCGTCAAATCGACCTGGTCCCATTGTGCTTATTGCTGCCGGATATTCTTTTATAATTGGTCCAAATACATATTTTCCATTTGAGTATATAACGGGTCTTATTGTAATTTTACAAGGACCATATACTTTATACTCTAAACAATCCCAATAATATGCATTGTTTGTTTTTCTTTTGATTGTTAAGCTTGCATCGACATAGTCTACTATACCGGGTCTATATTTTTTACAATTTCCGCTTGATGTTTTAAAGTACCCTTTTTGGCAGCCATCCATGTAACCTTCAAATTGCTCAAGTCCAGGTTGGGCGCTGGAGTTTGTAGATGCGAATGGACAATTTGTTCCAATGCCACATTCAAAGCAAGAAGACGCACCTATGTTTGACCATTTGCCACTACTGCAACTTTTGCAAGAAGTAGCACCTATTGTATCTTGATAGTATCCTGCTGGACAGTCTTTGCATGCCGCTTGTCCTTTTAGGTTTTGATATTGTCCTTTGGGACATGCAATACATTTTGTTTGTTTTGTTTGACTTTGATATTGACCTTCCGGACAAATGGTGTAGTTTATTGCTGCTTCATTGTCTGAATATGTACCAATTGGAGAGTCTTTGCAGAATGTTTTACCGGATTCGTCCTGATATTGACCTTCTGGGCATGGTTTACAGTCTTTAATTCCATCAAAATAATTACCCTTGTTGCATACTTTAAATTTAGTACCAGGAGACACTGTGTTTTTTTCTGTAATTTTTCTAAAAACAACAGGACTAAATGCTGCAAAAAGGCAACTTATTGTAATTAAGCTTATCATTAGTTCAATTAACGAAAATGCTTTGAATGTTCTGTAAATTTCTTTTTTTATTTTTTGCATAACAAATACACCTTTTATAAGGTAGTTTAAATACAATTTAGCCACAAGTATAATTTTGTAGTATAGTTAAGTGTGTAATTGTTGTATTGAATTGATAATATTATTATATACATAAATTACAATACTTGTCAATATATATAAATACAATAAAGGTAATTTATGTCTACACAAGGAAAAAGACTGAAAAATATTAGAAATCGCTTAAATCTTACTCAAGAGCAGTTAGGTTTAGCTTTAGGTATTTCAAAGCAATTTTATTCTAATATTGAAACAGATAGAACTTTATTGAATAACGAAAAATTAGTATTGTTATTTAAAGACTATAATGTAAATTTAAATTATTTATTGGGCGGAATTTTACCAATGTTTAATAACGAAAAAGGTTTAGTAGTGGATGATTTTGAGCTAAGAGTGAAGAATATCTTAATTCGGGAAGGCTTGATAAAAAATAAAGACCTTTAATAGGTCTTTATTTTTACACTTCTACATATTCTTTTAGTCTTTTTGAGCGATTTGGATGTCTTAATTTTCTTAAAGCTTTGGCTTCTATTTGTCTTATACGTTCACGGGTAACGCCAAATAATTGTCCGACTTCTTCAAGTGTTCTTTGCCTTCCGTCATCCATTCCAAAACGCAATCTTAAAACATCTCTTTCACGTGGAGAAAGAGAGCCCAAGACTTCCGCTAAGTCTTCTCTTAAGAGTTCATGGGCAACCGTTTTAACGGGGGCATCAGCATCTTTATCTTCAATAAAATCACCTAATCTTGAATCTTCTTCTTTTCCGATAGGGGTTTCAAGGGACAAAGGTTCTTGTGCAACTTTTATAATTTCTCTCAGTTTATTGATTGAAATACCCATTTCTGCTGATAATTCTTCTTCAGACGGTTTTCTTGCAAGTTCTTGAGCGAGTTTTCTTGTTACTTTTTTAAGTTTATTAATTGTTTCTACCATATGAACAGGTATTCTTATTGTTCTTGCTTGGTCTGCAATAGCTCTTGTGATTGCTTGTCTTATCCACCATGTTGCATAGGTTGAAAATTTATATCCTCTCTCGTGGTCAAACTTTTCGGCTGCTCTAATTAGACCAAGGTTTCCTTCTTGTATTAAGTCTAAAAATAGCATGCCTCTGCCTACATATTTTTTTGCTATTGATACAACAAGTCTTAAGTTAGCTTGAACCAATTTTCTTTTTGCAACAGCACCACTATTGCCGCCAGCTACTATCTTTCTTGCAAGATCAATTTCTTCATCTGCAGTTAAAAGTTTAATTCTGCCTATTTCTCTTAGATACATTCTGACAGGATCGTCAACTGAAATTCCTCTTGGTACGGTTAAGTCATTTTCAGATTCACCTTCTGTATCTTGTTGATCGAAAAAGGTTGCAACGCTGGAGGTTTCAACGGTGCTTACACCTTGAGTTCTCATAATGTTTGAAATGTTGTCTGTTTCAAGACCTGTACCTTCAAAATACTCATCTTCTTCAATCATTTCTGATTTATCCATAACATTAATTACAGAACTGTCGGTATTTCTTTTTCTACTCATTAATTATCTCCAATCTGTTTATTGTTGTTTTAATTCTTGAAAAATTTTTGTTGAAATTTCGAGCTTTTCTTCCGGTGTTAAATTGTTGTCTTTTAGCATTCTTTTCAACTCGTTTTTCCTGTATTGCTGTTTTAAATTTTCTAATCTTTCAAATGTTTCATCAACTGCTTGCTTAAAGTTGTCTTGTGTTAGGTTGTTAAATTCATGCGATGAAAAAATATTATCTGAGATTTTTTTTTGTATATGCTGTTCATTATAAAACCCTAAAAAAAGTTTTTTTGCTAGTTCGTCAACATTATTTACTTCCAAAAATTTTTTGTCAATGCTTTCTAATATTTTTGAGTTTTCCTTGTCTTGTGAGTTATATCCTGATAATTTTTCTTGTAAATAATTTTTTTTATCTTCTGTATTAGCGGCAAAAGCTAATTTTATTAAATTTTCTTCCATTAATTCATATAAGTTTGTTGTATCTCTGTTTAATGGTCTTAATTTATTTATCGGATTTTCGTTTTCAATTTTTAAAATGCCAAATTCTTCCGTTTGTTTGTTTAAGATTTGAGTTTTTAAAATTGATTCAGCCACATTTAACTTAAAAGCAGCTGCTTTTATATAATCGTCCAAAATTATAGGATTTTTAATTTGATATAAAATATCGGCAATTTGTATGACAAGATGACTTTTTTCTTGTGGTGTCAGATTGCCTTGGATTTCTTTGTATATTTTGTTAATCTGATAATCTAATAGTAGCGGTGCTTCGTTAACTTTTTTTAAATATTCTTCACCTCCAAATTCTCTTATGAATTCGTCCGGATCTTTTCCTTGTATCTCTGAAACAACTCTAATTTCACATACATTTTCTTCATTATTTCTAAAATTTGAGTCGTACTGCTTTATATCTCCTAAGGCGGAAAATATGTTTTTGATTACTTCTGCACCATGTTCAATTGCTTTTTTACCTGCACTATCTGTATCAAAAGCAAGATAAATTCTTCTTGACGGGCAATATCTGCTTATTAGTTTAATATGTTGCTGAGTAAGTGCAGTTCCGCAGGTTGCAACGGCATTTTCAACTCCACCAAGATGTGCTGATATGACATCGAAATATCCTTCCATAAAAATTACGGAATCATTTTTTGTTATAGTATCTTTTGCTCTATTTAATCCGAATAAAACACTGCTTTTATTGTAAATAATGCTTTCAGGCGAATTTATATATTTTGGCATTTGTCCGTCTAAAATTGCCCTTGCTCCAAAAGCAATTGTATTGGAATTTACATCTTTTATGGGGATAATGATTCTGTTTTTAAAGCGATCTATAAAATTTCCGTCTTTTTCATAAACAAGACCTGCTTTGTTTAGTTCTTCTATGGTGAAACCCAGTTTAGTAAGATGAGTTTTTAGTTCAAAATTTCCCTTTGGTGCAAGTCCCAGAGAAAATTTTGAAATTGCTATTTCGTTTATTCCACGTTTTTCTAAGTATTCAAGTGCTTTTTGATTTGATTCAAGATTGTTTTTAAAAAATTTACAAGCTTGTTCCATTGCATCGTATAGACGTTCTTTTTCGGCTTTATGAATTGATATATTTTTTAAATTTCTTTTTGGAAGTTCTATCCCCATATTTGAAGCTTGTTCTTCAATTACTTCATTGAATGTTTGATTATTTATTTTCATAAGAAACGTAAAAACATCTCCACCTTCTCCGCATCCGAAACATTTAAAAATTTGTTTATCCGGAGTTACGACAAATGATGGTGTTTTTTCGTTGTGAAACGGGCAAAGACCTTGAAAGTTTCTACCTGTCTTTTTTAAAACTACATATTTTGATATAACATCAACTATATCTAGATTGTTTTTTATTTGCTCGACTGCTTGCTGATATGAAACTTCCGACATCTTCCAAAATAAACTCTAATTTAGTATTCTGTTTTGTTTTAACATCAAAACAACATGTTTTAAAGGGTGTTTAATAAAATAGTTTAAAAAAGTTTACAAGGCTTTTTCTTTGTGTTTAAATTTTCTATATTATTGACATAGCTTGGGATGTATGAAAGAGTTTTTTTCTAATGATATAATTGAATATTTGGAAAAAAAGATGAAACCAGAAACCAATTTTGTTTCTTTATTTAATGACTTAGAAATAAAATTTAAAAAGAATGAATTAAGTTTGTTATTTAATTATATTTTAAAAAATAAACACAATATTCAGCTTTTAAATGAAACAATTAGGAGAATTAATAAATATCGTTTTGTTGATAATTTGAATCCTTTGATAGACTTTATTTTAATCCAAAACCCAGAGAATGATTTTTTAAATCTTAAAGTTCTTGCTATAAAGACAATTTCAAATTATAAAAGCAAAGCTGCGCTTCAACCTTTATTATTTTGTTTAAATGATAAAAATTCAAATTATAAAATAAGACTGGCAGCTGCTGAAGCACTTGGAAAAATTGGCGATAAAAACGCATTTGATTCTCTTATAAATGTTGTAAGTGATGAAACAGAAAAGTCTGCTTATGTAAAAGAATCAGCAGTAACTGCATTGGGTATGTTAAAAGACAGTCGCGCTTTGGATGTGTTTGATTCTATAATAAATACTAAACAAATGTTTTTGGATAAATTTTTATATTTAAAAGAGAAAATAATAGAGGCTATTTCTAATTTTGATGTTTCAAAAGACCGTAAAGCGCTTGAAATTTTAAAGAAGACTTTAAGTGATTCATCTCCTAAGATTAGAATTAGTGCTATTGAGGCTTTAATGAATAGTGAATGTAGTGAAAATTACGAGTTAATTTTTGATTGTTTAAAATATGATTCAGATATTGAAGTAAAAAAGAACGCTTTAATTGCTTTATATAATTTAAGTGATAGAAAAATTTTGGACGATGTAATAAATGGTGATTTTGAAGGTGTATTAAAAGATTACGCTCTTCAATTACTAAAAGTGTATGAGGATGATAATGGATAAAAATGGGATAATTTTGCTATCTGGCGGACTTGATAGTTTGGTTTCTTTGGATATTGCATCAAGAAAAATGAATATAGAGCTTGCATTGATGTTTGATTATGGTCAATATGCTTATTATGAAGAAAAGCAAGCTGCTATTGATATTGCTAATTTTTATAATTTAAAATTGAAATTTATAGATTTGCCATTTATAAAAGAAATGAACTGTGCCAATAGAAATTTTGAAGATTTCGAATCTGTGTGGGTGCCAAACAGAAATGGTTTGTTTTTAAATATCGCTGCTTCTTTTTGTGATAAATATAATTATGATTTTATTGTGTTTGGTGCAAATAAAGAAGAGGGAAGGCAATTCCCTGATAATTCCGATAAATTTGTAAAAATTTCTGATGAATTTTTTAAATATTCAACTTTAAATAAACCAATTGTTTTTGCGCCTTGTTTACAATTTGATAAAATTGAAATTGTAAATTATGCTATTGATAATAATGTGCCGCTAAAGTTTTTAAAAAGTTGTTATGATTCTTCTTTGAATACCGGTAAAAAACATTGCGGTAAATGTTTATCTTGCAAGTTATTAAAAAATGCTATTCAAAAAAGCAAAAAGCCAGAGCTTATTAAGGAAATATTCTAATGAAAACACATTTTGTAGATAATGAAATTAAATATACCGGCAATCAGCTTTCGCCTCATTGGATTTATAAAAAATTTAATATCCTTGGAGATGCCATAGTTTCTTTTATTGGTGAGGTTGATGTAAAGTTAGATGAAATGGTCGATATTGAGGATGTTATTAATAATGAGCCGATATATTCAAAGAAAATGTTAAATTTTATTATTGAATGTTTTGATTTCACTTTGGAACAGATGGTTTGGGCTCAAAGACTTTTTATTTCTATTATTAAGGATATTATTCAGGATTTTGGGGTTTCTGTATCAAGAGATGGCGATGATTTGTTCTATGATAATCGAAAGCTTTCAGTTTCGATTGCAACAAAGTCAATAAATTCTTGCCTTATTCATACCGCATTGAATATAATAAAAGAGGGTGCTCCTATTCAGGCATCGGATTTAACAGAGATAGGTATTATTGATGTTAAAAAATTTGCTCTAGAAGTAATGTCTAGATTTAGAGCAGAAGCTGAAAGTATAAAACTTGCAACGTACAAAGTAAGGGGTTTAATTTAATAATGAATTTTAATACGTCAGATTACTTTGCATACAAAAAAAATAAAATGCAGTCTGAAATTGAAAAGCCAAAAAAACCAATTTCAAAGTTGAATTTTCTTTTTCAGCTTTTTATTGCTACTTTTATAATTATCTTTATTGTAATTGTTGTATTTATTATGAAGTATTCGGCTAAAATGGATATCGAATATTCAAAAGGAGACCTGTCTTTAAGAAATCCGGATACTATGGAGAATTTTTCCGGATATACCCCTGCTGTTGAAGAAGAGCAGCAAAAAAAGATTGATAAAAGATTGATGCTTATTCAACAAGAGGAAAATGCTCCGTCTGAAGCAAGAATTATAACAAAAGAAAAAACGAACGTTGAAGTGATCGATCCTGTTCATATTGATAAGACTATAAAAGAAGCGAATAAAGTAAAAAAACAAGAGCAAATACAAATTAAAGAACAAAATAAAATATCGGCGGCTATTGAAGAAATTTCTACACATACTAAAAAAGAGCCGGAGCAAACTTTGATTGAAAAAAATGTTATAGTAATGTCAAAAGTGCTAATCGGTAGATATTCAAATTTTGATGAAGCAAAACGAATGCAGACAGCCATAAAGACGCAAGAACCCAGTTTAACTCCTTTTGTTAGAAAAGTCGGTGATGTTTTTAGTGTTCAAATGGGTTCTTTTCAAGATTTTAATGTTGCAAAAAAACAAGCACAAAAATTGAAATCTGCTGGTTTTGATGTTTGGATATATCAACAATAACTTTATTTCATAAAAAAAGAGACTTTGTTGAAAGTCTCTTTTTTTTGTTTTATTTTCTTTTATTCTTCGTCATCATCATTTTTTTCGTCATCATCTTGACCGAGATCTACTTTTGCGGCTGCAGACATGATATTTGATGTTTGATCAACTGTATTATCTGATACTTTTGAAGTTTTTGAAATTTCAACTTGTTCTCTAGGTAATTTAATTTGGTTAATCATAGAATCTATATCTGTGTCTTCAGGATCTACCGGTGGTGGTTCAGGACAATCAGCTTCTCTTGGTTTGTCGTATACCAATATAAAGTCTTCATCTGTGTCACCAAAGTTGATTGTATGTTTTTCGTATACATCTATAACGCCATCAGGTGTATTTACTGTACCTTCAACATAGCTTCCGGTGTAATCAAAATCGGTAGGATCCTTAGTGAAATCGTTGTCTTGATTGAATCCCATATAGTCTCTGACTTCAATATAACCTTTTGATGGTGTTCCTTCAGGTAATCCTGCTATTTGTTCAGGTGTTAAGTTAGTTTCTGAAGCATACATCTTGTCGTTTCCGTCAGTAAATAATTTATCTGTTATTATTTTAGATACTGCAAGTTCGTTATCAACAGCGTTTACATGTACTTCAGGACCTTCGTATTGTTCGCTTTTTTCATCCCATTTTTGATTTCCTGATAAATAGTATCCTGGTCTGAAGTTGCCACCTGTTGGATCTTTATCAAGTTTATCTACGTTTTGTGCAATTAATTCTACACCGGCATCTTTGTTGTTTGCATTTTTTAAGTCAACTACTATGCTGCCGTTTGTTGGATCATTTGCATCTTTAACAGTTTCAGTTGTGATTTTTAATTTTGTTTTGTTTACATCAAGAACTGTTTTTCCTGTACCAGATCTATCAGTTGATACACTTTGTGGGAATTTGTGAGTTTTAGCTGCAACGTCTTCTGCTGCTGTTCCGGTTACGTCATCAGTTGTAACATCGCCATTTGCATAAATTTCAGTAACTGTATCTTTAGCATTAGCTGTTGCTTGTTTTATTGTTAAATCATTCATTATTACGTCATGTCCTGATTCGATAAAGTTTTCAGGAGCTTCAAATGATGAATTTACAAATTGTATATCGCCTTTAGTATAGAATCTGTTTGCGCCACCAGCAATATAGTCAACATTTACTGATTTTAGTGAGTCTTCACTTGTGAAAGTGTTATTACCTTTTGCATTAAATGTTAATCTATCACCATATTCAAGTACTGGCATTGTTGTTTTTTCTGCATTAATATCTCCGCCTGTTGAAGTAATGTACATATCTTCTCCAGAGGCGATTTTTGATGTGTTGTCTATATTAACGTTTGATTCTCCTTGTTTTCCGAAATTGATAGTTTCGTATGCTTGAAGAGTTACGTCTTTCTTTGCGTTAATGGTTGTATTATCTTTAACAAACATTCCGCCTTTTGTAGCTTCAGCTTTAAGGTTTCCGTCTGCTTTTAGTGTTGAATTATCAATTTTAACATCACCTTTTTTAGATAAAAGATTCATATCATTGTTTACATGTACATTAGTGCTGTTTGTTGCAATGACATCACCTTCAGTTGATGTTACATTTAGATTATTTGCATCTGCTGTATTTATTGTAAGTTTATAGTTGATAGCATCTGCTGTTCCATCATCAACTAATGAATCGTCTTCATTTCTATCAAATTTCAGTGAATAAGCTGCTCTTTTCATCGTAGCATTATCAAGAGTGAAGTTACCGTTTGTTTCTAGGGTAATATCTCCACCAACTTTACCATCAGATGTTAACGGGCTAAATGTTGAGTTGTTTGCAACTGTAACATTGTTAAGACCGGTAGTTCCATCGTTGTAGAATTTGATTTCATCATATACTAGTGATGAGTTATCAATTAAAGTGTTTGAACCTTGTATTGATAATTTATCTCCTGCTGCAATTAGTGTTTGATTGTTTCCGTTTTCGTCTAAATCGCTCGATATAATTATGTTTCCTGCAAGTGAGCCATCGGAATATGCAGACAATATGTCAACATCACCTGCTGCATTTGCTATTGAATTGTGAATTTTTACTTCGCCTGCTCCTGCAAGGGTTATATTGGTTATATCGTTTTTATCAACAGTATTTGTTGATTGTATAAGGGAATTATTAACTTCTACCTTATCAACTGATTGTACATAAGCATCGCCATTAGCAATAACTTTTGTGCCGTCCAATTTAGCTTTTCCACCATAGGAGAATATTCTAACTGCACCTGCGTTGCTTCCTTCAGGTTGATTTTTCGAACCAGCAGTGTAAATTAATGAATCTTTGACTGTAACATCTTTTCCTGCTGTTATGAATACTTCACCGCCGTTTTGTCCTTCTGTATTAATAACTGTTCCATTTTTATCAGTTACATTTGTGTTAACTGTTTCTAGGCGTGAATTATCAACTAAAACATCTTGTGAACCAACTATCATAATGTCTCCATTTTCTTTGTTCACAAGTTTCGTACCTTTTATTACAGAATTTGAAATTTTTATATCTGATCCTGCTGCATTTGATTTATTGATAATATGAACATCACCTGATCTTATTGCAGTTTGATCAGGAGCAAGACCTGAGTTGTCTATTTCAATTGTTCTTTGTACGTCATTTTCGGTATCTTCTGCTACTTTAAGGGTATCTAGATATCCGTTTGCTAAATAATCAAATGTTACACCATCTGCTGTAATTAATCTTACATTTGAGAAAGATTGAGAGCCGTTTGATGTAATATAGTTGTGGTTGTTTCCTGTTCTAATTATTGAATCTTTATATTTTATGTTATCTGATATAATTGCGACAGATTTATTTGGATTTGCTTCGTTAAATGTTCCATCTTCGTTAAAGTGAGCAAATGTTGTTCCGTCTAAACTTACAAAAGTGTCTCCCTTTTTAAATACTATGCCGGCATCTTCATATGCTTTTGTATAGTTTGAATCAAAAGTGATTGAACCATAAACTCTGTTTTCACCATTTACTTCCGGAGTTGGAGATAGTTTATTAAGAACACCGGATTGATAAGCTGCCATTTGTGCTTCAGTCATACCTTTTAAGTTTTGAGCACCTCTAAAGTCAAATGTTGAAACAGTGAAAGAATTTAAGTCAACTGTTGAACCTGCTCCAAACATTACACCTGCTGGGTTAATTAAAATAACTTTTCCTGTTGCTGCAAATGAATCACAAGCACCGCCGTTAATACAGGAATTTGTTATGCTACCCATAATGTCAGATGGTCTGCCGCCTAAGACACGGTTTATAATTGTTTGAGAAAGACCGGAAAATCCAAAGTTAACTTGTTCTCCTCTGCCAACTGAAAAATCATTCCAGTCAACCTGTCCAACGGCACCATGTTGACCGCCTATGATATTAACATCAAGTCTGTTATCAGATGTGCCAAAGCCAATGTTATTCGTATTATTAATAACATCATTTACCGATGCTGCAAAAGCAGTTGCGCCTGTTATTGATAAAAAGGCAAGCATTGCGGTAAACGCTGTAATTTTCTTTTTAAACTGACTCATTATGGTTCCCTTTCATAAAACAATCTTTCTCGCATCCATATGCTTATATAATATAAAAACCACATAGGGATAAAAATTTTTCAGATACAATACTCACATTTACAAAAATTTACATTTATTTCTTGAGGAATATGTTATCAAAAAAAAATAATTAAATCAATATTTGATATAATTAATATATATTAGTATATATATGATTTTCATATAATTTAATAATATAGCAAATTTATACCATTATTATTTTTTTATAGTAAGATAAAAATCATCAATATAATTTATTGTTAATTGAAAAAAGATGTCTTATGATAGTATTGCACGAATTGTAAATTTATATTGTGCAAGTTCCACAGTTTAAGCGAAAAGGAATTTAAGAAAAGTGCATATGTATTTAAATCGCGGTTTAAAAGCTAAATTGCTTGTATTGTTTACTATTTTTACACTTTCCCCATTATGTGTATTAGCAGGACCTGAGGCAGGTTCGAATTTAATTCCAAATGGGATTGGAAATTTTGATGCTGGTGTTATTGACCAGACGAATTTGCGTCAGATAAAAGATTATGAACAGAAAATTAGAAATGACCGAGAAGAAGAACATTACGAAGAAAAAATCGAAATGAATAAAGAAATGAGAGATAAAATGCAAGATCTCCCAAATAAAGAGGTCAGTTTTACTCTTAATTCTATTCATATAACAGGAAATACTGAATATACCGAAGAACAGTTAATGAATCTTGTGTGCCAAAAAATTGGTGATGTTGTTACAATTAACGATCTAATCGGTATGGCTAATGCAATAACAGAGTATTATCAAAAGAATGGATATATTTCCACAACTGCTTATTTACCACCTCAAAAAGTAGAAGATGGTAATGTAGAAATAGTTGTTTTAGAAGGTAAGTACGGTAATATTACCATTGAAGGTAATAAATGGGCTAGAAAAAAATATTTAAGTGCTACTTTCTTGAAAGATAAAAATATTCAGGAAGATAAAGTGCTAAATGTAGCTGATATTCAAGAATCTTTGCGTGAATTGAATGCGACAGATTATATAAAAGGTGCCGTTGCACTTCAAGATAATGAAGATTCAGAACAATATACAGATTTAACATTGAATGTAAAAGACAGATTTCCTATTGATTTCGATTTTCGTTTTGATAACCAAGGTCGTTCTTCTGTCGGTTTGAATCGTTTCGTAATATTTGCAGGAATGAGTAACTTAACAGGATTTGGTGATCAAATCTTATCTACAACTTCTCTTGCAAGAAGTTCAATAGGACAAGGTGTATTTTATTCTGTGCCAATAGGAAGACATGAAACAAAATTAAATTTAGGTTATTCTTATTCAGGTACAAAATTGGATAAAGGCATATTAAAGGATTTAGATGTTCAAGGTAAGTCCCATAGTTTCTATGTTGATTTATCCAGAAGACTTGTAAAAACTGAAAATTACAAACTATATGGTGATATTGCCTTTGATATGAGAAATACAAATACCACTTTAAAAGGCTATGACTTGTATGGTTATAGAACAAGAGCAATTAAATTAAACTTAACTAATGTTAAAGACGATTTTTATGGTAAGTGGTTTGGTAATATTGGTGTAGCTAAAGGTATTGATGTATTTGGTGCTTCTAATGATGCTTTTGGTGTGTACACCAGAGAAACCCCTACTAATAAAATGGTAAAATTACAGGCTTCAATTGCAAGATTGCAAGTGCTACCATGGAGAATGATGGGTATATTTACCGCTAATGGTCAATGGGTAAATAGAAATGTTTGGTATTCTGATAAAATGCAAATTGGTGGTATTTCTTCTGTAAGAGGTTTTGAAGAAGGCTATTTCCTTAGGGACTATGGTGTAACAGCTTCTGCAGAGTTAAGAGCGCCTGTGCCATTCTTAAATCATTTACCGGACAAATTAAGATTTATTGATGACTCAATCAGACTTGCTGCGTTCTGTGATATGGGTTGGTTTGGTGATTATGGGTATGGAATGCCAAGCTCAAGTTTTGTAATGAGTGTTGGCGGCGGATTGGTATTAAAAATGACAAGATATTTATCCGGTAATGTATATTTTGGTGTTCCAATAGTAAATCGTCCTGATGACGCATCAAGCTTTAGAGTTCACTTTATGATTACTTCGAATATATTATAGATTCTGAATTTAATTATAATTACAAGAAAGCAACGTACATAATACGGTGCTTTCTTGTTTATTTAATTGATGTTGCAAATAAATAAGTTAGTTAAATAAAATTTAGGCATATTAATATGTTTTGAATTATCCTGTATTTTGCTTATTATTAAACATTTATTGTTTGACAACAAGCAATAAAAATTTAATTTAAGCCAGGTCTTAAAAGGTTTAGGTGTTATTGTTGATATGCTTGGAATAATGGCAAGTACAATGCTAAACCTAAAAATCCAACTAATACACCGATAAATACCATTAGCAATGGTTCAATTAATTTTGTAAAAGCATCAATAACTGCGTCTAGTTTTTTATCGATAAAACTTACGCAGTGATACAAAGAGTCTCCAAGACGTCCTGACTGCTCGCCTGTTGCAATCATGAATGTCATCATTGTGGGTACTTCATTTACGCTTTTAAGTGCAACTGAAAGGTGCGTACCTTGTTGAACTTTTGAGGCTACTTGCATGATTGCTGTTTTTAATACAAAATTGTCCATTGTGAGATTTGCTAAAAATAAACAATCTACAATTGGTATACCAGCTTCATATGATACCTGTAAAACTGCAATGAAGTTTGAAAAATTTGAAAATTTCATTAATTCAGACATCATTGGAATATGAAGTACGAATTTATCAATTGCTTTTCTAATCGTTGGATTTTGGTATGCTTGATTAATTCCAATAATCCCGCATACAATTCCCAGTAAGAATAAAAACCAATATTTTTTCATAAATACGCCCATATTCATACAGGCTTTGGTTATCCAAGGTAGGGGTTTACCTAAATTATTAAACATTTCGTCAAATGCAGGGAATACGAATACAAGCATTATAATAACAGCTACTATTGCTAATAATACAACAATTGCCGGATAGATAAGCGCTCCTATAACTTTTCCTTTTACTGCGTCCTGTTTTTTTAGAAGCTCCAACATACGCATCAAGGTTTTATCGAGCTCTCCTGAATCTTCTCCTGCTTTAACCAAACCAATATAAACCCTTCCAAAGATATTTCTATATCTTTCAAGAGTTTCGCCTAATGTTGATCCGCCTATAATTTGTTTTCTAAATTCATGTGTAATTTTCCTTATTCTTTGAGAATCGGAATTTTGTTCTATAAATAACAGGGCTTCAATAATTGGTATACCTGTTGATGTTAATATTTCTAAAGTAGAAGTAAAATCGATTTTTTCTTTTAGGCTAAGCGCACTAACTCTTGCTACTTTCCCTTTTGTTTTTTTTCTTTCTGCTGTTTCTGCATCGGCAAATGATGTTGGAATAAGGTCCATTTGGCGAACCTTTTTTCTGGCTTCACTAATATCGGCCGCTTCTACACGTCCTGATACAACAGTTTTATTATTTTTTATTGCTGTGTATAGAAAAACTGCCATTATTGTTCGCCCGCCAATCCTAAAATTCTTACTTGTTCTTCTATTGATGTACTTCCTTCTAAGATATGTCTTAAGCAAGACATTTTTAGAGTTTTCATACCTTGTTTTATTGCATAATCTTCAATTTCGACATCATGTGCTCTTTGTGCAATCATTTTTCTTATTTCGTTATTTATAACCAAGATTTCCAGAACAGCCAAACGTCCTAAGTATCCTGAGTTTTTGCAATT
Source organism: Candidatus Gastranaerophilales bacterium (assembly GCA_944324485.1). GTDB lineage: Bacteria > Cyanobacteriota > Vampirovibrionia > Gastranaerophilales > Gastranaerophilaceae > RUG14156. The sequence goes on from CALUWM010000006.1 coordinate 54,219, forward strand.
TGGACATCCGTGTGGCTTGTATATTTTAGTTTGTGTTAATTTTTGAATTTCAATAGGATCTGTTAAAATTTGTTTTGCTTCTTCATAACTTGGGTAGTATTCTTCTTTGCAATTTGGGCACAATTTTTTAACAAGACGTTGAGCTATAATTCCTGAAATTGTTGATGATATCAAGTAATCTTTTGCCCCCATTTCAATAAGTCTTGTAATTGTTGCTGCTGCTGAGTTAGTGTGGACTGTTGATAATACCAAGTGCCCTGTAAGTGAAGCTGATATTGCAACTTCTAGTGTTTCATAGTCACGAATCTCCCCGATTAATATTGTATCAGGGTCTTGTCTTAGAATTGCACGTAAGGAATTTGCAAATGTGATACCGGCTTTGGTGTTTATTGAGGATTGGTTAATACCCTCAAGTTTTATTTCAACCGGATCTTCAATTGTTGTTATGTTAACAGAATCTGAGTTCATATACCTTAAAAGTGCGTATAATGTTGTAGTTTTACCTGAACCTGTCGGACCGGAGGTTAGAACTATTCCATTTGGTGAAGATACTAAATATCTTATTTTCTTAATATCATCTTCAGATGCTCCAACGATTTCAATTTTATCAGCTTTTGCTTCTTTGGAGTCCATTTGAGGTGCAAGAACACGGATTACCATTTTCTCTTTACCTGCAACGGGAAGAGTGTTTACACGGAAATCTTGTGCTTTATTTTTATACTTAAGGGTAAAAGAACCGTCTTGAGCACGTCTGTGTTCTGCGATATTCATTCTTGATAGAACTTTAAATCTTGAAATAATTGCACTGTCAACTTTTGCAGGAATTTTAAGCGCTTCTTGCAGAGAGCCATCTACCCTTAAGCGTACCCTATATCCGACAGTCAGAGGTTCTATATGAATATCTGAAGCACGTCTGTCTATTGCCATTGTAATAATTTTATTTGCAAGTTGCGAGACAGCACTATCTGAATCTTGTATTTCTTGCTCTACTTGTTCCCATAATCCTGATGAATTAGATTCGATTTTATCATCGTCATTTATTTGTTGTAATAATTCATCTGCGTCTGATTTATCAACATTGTAATAAGTGTTAATAAAGTTTTCAAACTCCACATGTGTAACAAGCATTACTGTTGGTTTTAAACCAGTTTGATATACAATTTCATTTATAACTTTAGTGTCATTAGGGTTAACCATACCGACTACAAGAGACTTTTCTGTCATACTTAAAGGTATAACCTTATTAATTTTGACAAAATCTTCAGGTAGAATTGATATTGCTGTTGGAAGCGCTTTTAATTGTTCGGCTGTTGCATATTTAAGACCCATTTGAGCCCCTAGAGCTTCTTTTAGGTCTTTTATTGTAACAAATCCCATTTTAACAAGCACAGAACCAAGAGGTATTCCTTGAGCTTTACTTTCAGCAAGAGCAATTTCAAGTTGTTCTTTTGTTATAAGCTCTTCTTCAAGCAGGATTTCTCCTAGTTTTTTTGTTTGCGGAGCTTTAACTTTTGATATGTCTGCTTTTGCTATTCCGTCACCATCGTCAGCAATTTGCTGTTTTTTAGGAGAGGTTTTTATTTCAGTTTCTTCAAAAATTTCAGAATCGTCACTGTCATCACTATTATCTAAATATAGGTCTGCATCTTTAGATTCTGACTCATCTAATTCATCATTTTCATCGATTATAAGCTCGTCATCATTTTCATCGATTATAAGCTCGTCATCATTTTCATCGATATTGTTAAAATCTTCAGAATCAAATTCAAAAGAGTCATCTTCATCTTGTCGGACTGGATTTTTAATTGCAATGCCATATTTTGCAGAGAATTTTTTTAAAAAGGCATCAAAAAGTCGTTCGAAATTGTCTTTGGTTAAATAGATGAACTCAATTTTGTTGTCAAATATTTTACTAACATATTCCGTTATCTTTTCCTTATTCGAGTTTGAATATACCGCAATAAAGAAAACATTATTTTGCATATTAACGGGGACGAAAGATAATTCTTCCGCCACCGATAATTCAAACTTATCTGCTAAATCAAAATTTATTTTACCTATTAATTTTGTTATTATACTATTGTCCATTTGTATTTTTTTCTATAAGTCATATATTTTGTCATCTGAGAAATCTTGTCCGTCTTTTACGATATGCGGAGTAACAACAATTACAAGCTCTTCTCTTGATTTAGTGGTTGCATTGCCTCTAAAGAATGCTCCTATGAATGGAAGATCAGACAGTATCGGCATTTTTTGAACAGTTTGGGTTTCATTTTCTTTAATTAACCCTGCCAAAACAAGCGTTTCCCCGTCTTTTATTCTTATGTTTTTTAATTCTAAATCACGTCTTTGTAAAAGCGTTGCAGCAAGTTCTTGCTGTCCAAGTTCATTTGTTGTGTAGACTTGGCTTTTAATTGTTGCGAATTCCGGCGAAATGTTCATAGAAACATATCCATCAGGTGATATAAATGGTACTATTTCAATTAATAAACCTTCGTCAGAACCAATGTCGTATGTTCTTTGAGTAGCACTTGTTACAGTGTCTGAACCTTGTAGAATTTGACTTGTAACTGATTTTACATAGTCTGAAGTCATATCTATGGTAGCTTTTTTACCATTTGTTACCATAATTTTTGGATTTGTAAGAACTCTACCGTTGCCGTTTTCAACCAAATATTTTAATTGGTAAGTAAGAGCAGAATTGTTTGATTTTGTAACTTGAGTTATTGTTTCTGTTGAAGTTACGTTTCCATCAGCATCAGTACTTTCAGTTACTACTCTTGTTGGATAATGATCACCCCATATGAAAAATGGCGAAAGTGAATTTGTAGTTAGACCATCTGAAGGACTAAACCCTAGCGAAATAAAGGGTGTCCATAATTGCCAAGTGTTAGAAAATTCTTTTGAACCTGTTTCATTAAGTTCAATTACTGAAAGTTCAACATATGCCATTAGTTGTTTTTTGTCGTGTTCTTTTATGAATTCTTTAATAACTTCTATTTGTTCAACCGATCCGCCAAAAGCCGATATTTTTCCTAATTCTGGAAAATATGTTATGGTTAGTGGGTTAGCTTTAAATGCAGACAAACCTTCGCTGCCGGATCCTGCTTCTGTTGATTCATCTCTACAAGCAACTGTTCCGCCGCCTAAGACAACATCTTCAGAGTCCGTTGAGCTTGAAGAACCTTCAGAGCCGCTTGAGTTTTTGTTGTAAAATAATGAATCACAAATCAATGTAGCCATTTCTTTTGGTGTTGTATGATTAACTTTAAAATTGTTTACCATCGGTTTGGTGTCAAGTACCGGTAAAACTCTTTTGACTGCTGTTACATCTGCATTGCTTCCAAAAACTACAATTTGATTTGTTCTTGGGTTTGATGTAACTATTGGTTGATTTGAAAGTCCAAATATTCTTGATTTAAATAAATTGGCATTTAAAAACTCTGCAACACTCTCAGCATTTACATATTTAACAGGCAAAACAGTCATACTTTTTCTTGTGTATGCCAATTCGTTTGCTGCATCAAGTGTCATCACGGTTATCGTATTTCCATCCATTGTATAAGTCAGTTGTGATGATTTAAAAATAACCATGAAAGCGTCGTTTATGTTGATATTGTTTAAGTCAAGAGTGATTTTTCCCTCTACTGATTTATCAAAAATTATGTTTAACTTTGCTTTATCTGCAAGCATTCTTAAAGCTTGTTTTAAATCAGAATCCCTTAAGGATAGATTAATTTTTGAATTTGATTTTGTAATAACGGGAGTATTATCAAGTTTTAAGGTGGTTTCTATACCTCTTGCATCAACTGAATTTATATTCAGTATACTGTTGCTGTCTCCTGATTGACTATTGTATAGATACCCACTTGAAACGCTATCAAGATATGAAACTTTGTTATTATCATATCCAAACGCAGTTTGTACCATTAACGTTAAACTTAAAATGGTTAAACAGGCTTTAGTTATGTTGCTTGCTTTAAATTTTTGCATTTTTATATTTCTCCCAAATTGAAAATTATTTTGAATTTATTATTACGTCTTCTTCTGAGACATATCTGTTTGCAGGTATTACGCCTCGTGTTGGCTGTTGAACATCATTTTGTTCGTTTGATACTGCATGATACTGTCTTCCTCCCCCTTGCTTAGGAGATAAGTATTGTGCGCTTCCATAGAATGAAGATGATATTTTAAATTCTTCACCTATGTTTGCTTTATATAAATTTTTTCCAAGTGCAATTGTAACTGAATTTCTTGCTATATCAACCACTCTATAATCATCCAGTCTGTCACCTTTTTGTACAAAATAATCATTATTATCAAATGTTATTATTGCTGAAGGATTGGTGTCATCATACATTATGCCTGAAACTGCAATAGCCAACATTTTGACTGTTTTTTCGTCTTTTAGTCCATAACTTTCAGGTGGTTTAGGAAGTCCGGTTTTGTCATATTGTATAACTGTTTCAGGTATTTCAACAGCAATATATTTTTGAAGAGGCATAAACGGATTCGCTCTTCCTGTTGGTTTTATATCTATTACTTCTTTTTTTTCTTCAGGGGGTTGTTGTTCGTCAGGTTTAATTTCGCCAACTTCATTTTCGTTTACAACCGGAATCGTATCTTCTTTTCTTTGAGCTATTTCTTCCGGTGTTATATTATTCATTTCTTGTTGTACACTTTGAGGTGTTTGGATTTCATTTTGATTTAGATTATTTTCTTTTGTGTATTCAAGAATGTAGTAAACTCCAGCTACAACAACAACGGCAAAAAGAATAGCAAGCAAGAAAACCATTAAACTTGGTGAACTTTTGCGTTCATTTTTTCTTGGAAGGACGATTTCTTCTTCGTCATTTTTTTGTCCGTTTTCTTCCAAAGCAACGTTTGCTAATTGTTCATCAATGTCAAAATCGCTGTCTTCACTATTTTCTTCCGTTGAATCTTTTTCTGATGTTCCAAATGAGTCAAAGGCCTTTTGTTTTGGTGAAGGAGTTTCGTTAAGAATTTGAGCTAAATCAGCTTCATTGATATCTTCGTCTATATCTGAAACAAGCTCTAACTCATCACCTAAATCAATAGTACTTTCTTTTTTAGGCTCATTTTTAACAGGAGGAACATTTTTGACTGAAACGATATTTTCATCCGTATCATTTAAAACGTCTTCCCAAGTAACGGTCCCATCTTCTGATATTTGTATATCAGCTCCGCTTTCTATAATATCTTTTTCATCCTCAAAAAACATTAATGTTAAACTCTTTTTCTAATACTAATAGTACCATACATAATTGTATTTATTACCCTAATTTTAAGTTTACTATGACTTTTTATTTTGTCAAAATGTAACTTTTTAGTAATAATTTTCATCAAACATAAGTTCAATTCCTGCTGCTATAATTGTATCTCCGTCTTTTATTCCATACTCTCTTAATTTTTCATATATCCCCATAGAATCCATTATATTTGCAAATCTTTTAATTTGATACATATTTCTAATATCAGTGACTGAAGCTATACGCTTTAATTTACCACATGTTACCTCATATGTATTTTTATTAAGTTTTGTGATTTCAAAATTTGAATCGTCATTATTTATTGAATCTAAATCCTCTTCTATATCAAGTTCTATTTTTATATCTTTTGTGTTTTCAAGTTTTATGTATAAGTAGTTTAAAAGTTCTTTTATACCTTGTTTTGTGGCCGTAGAAATAATAAAAATTTCGTTTTTTGTTTTTGTTTTAGACATGAATTCTTTTTTTATTTCTTGGGCATGCTCAAAATCTATTAAATCTGACTTGTTTAATATAATTATTTGTTCACGTTTTGATAAAGATGAATCAAATTTTTTTAGTTCTTTATTGATTTTTTTGTAGTTTTCTATACTGTTTTCAAGAGAGATATCAACAATATGCAGTAATAATTTGCATCTTTGGACATGTCGCAGAAATTCATGACCTAATCCCAGACCTTTTGATGCACCTTCTATTAATCCCGGGATATCTGCAATAACAAATCCATCCCCATTTGGTTTTTTAACTACTCCAAGATTTGGAATTAATGTTGTAAAAGGATAATCGGCAATTTTTGGTTTTGCTGCACTAATTGTGCTTATTAAGCTGGATTTACCGGCATTTGGCATGCCTACTAATCCTACGTCAGCTATTAATTTAAGCTCCAGTTCAAGTTCTCTTTCAATAGCAGGTTCACCGGGTTCGCAAAATTGAGGGGCTCTTTTTTGTGCTGTTGCAAAGCGTGCATTTCCTCTGCCGCCTCTGCCTCCTTTTGCTATTAATACTGTCTTTTTATCCTTGTTTAAGTCTGCTATTAGTTTGTTTGTTTTTAAATCTTTGACAATAACGCCCACGGGCATTTTTATGTATAAATCATCTCCGTTTTTACCATGACAATTTTTATTTTTGCCGTTTTCTCCTCTTTGAGCTTTGAAAACAGTTTTGTGTGTAAAATCAAGTAGCGTTGACATGTCTGATGTTGCAACAAAATATACACTGCCTCCGTCTCCGCCATCTCCGCCTGCAGGGCCTCCTTTGTCAACGTATTTTTCTCTGCGCCAAGCGAGCGCGCCATTTCCGCCTGCACCTGAGATAATTTTTATTTTAGCTTTATCTATAAAAGCTGCCAATTTAACTTACTAACCTTTCTTTTGTATTTGAGATTTTTTTTGCTATATCTGTTTCATTAAATTTAATAGATAAATTGTTTGGGTTTTCAAATGTTTTAAGTATTACATCAGAGATAGATTGTAACATTAAAATATATGAATTTTTGTTAATTTCTTTTTTCTTATATTTATCTTGCAAAATCATTAAATAAGGATAGCTATCTAAGGCAAAACAAGAATTTACAATTAAAATTGTGTTTTGTAATTCTATGTCGTTTGTATCTTCGAAAACTATTGTTAAATAGTATTTCCCGAAATTATAAATTTCTAAAAGTTCTTTTTTTATTTCGTTTTTTGTAATTACATTTTCAAAATATAAAACAAAATCATTATATAAACATTCGTCTTCAATGGTTTTATTTGGGTTTTTTATCATTAAAAAGTCTTTTATAAAACAGCCAAATAAATTTAGGTCATTGTTAAATATTTGTTTTATTTTTGAAATTGTTATTTTATCTTCAATTTCTATATTTAAATCAAGATATTTAAAAATTTTTTCTGTTTGCACCATATAATCCATAATCTATATTCTACATTTTGGTTTTTAAATATCAAAGTGATTAATAAAACTTCATTATATAGTAGGATATTAGTTTCTATATCCTATTCCTGCTTTATATCCTGATATACTATATAAAATTGGTAAAATGGGTTCTATCCATTTTAATCCGGATAACAGTGAAACAGTTGCAATATCATCTGTGTGTAAACCTAAATCCATTATTTCCGGTTTTCTTTCTTTTTGTTTTTTATTTGGGCATATTACAGGGCATATAATTTTTTTTGAAATCATATTTGCAATTTTAGAGCCACCCACTACGCCTGTCAAAATAATTCCTGTTGTCATTCCTATTGCTCTTGCGGATTTTGAAGTAATTTTTGCTTTTTCTAACAATGATAAAGCTAGTCCTGCACCCACGTTGCACATAAAGATATTAGCAAGATATTGATAAACTCCTTCGTTAATTTTATCTGTTATTTTTTCTTTACTGTTTTCTTTTGTTGCTTTATCGGCACATATACCCCCTAATATCCCCCCTATTACAGGAATTGCACCATATATTGAAAGATAACCGATTTCTGAAAAAATATCTTTTGCTTGAATATTTTGAGGGTCAGGTATGAGTTCTTTGAAAAGTTTTTTGCCGTTATTATTTTGGCTTAGGTTTTGTGTGAGTTTTTTAACTTCATTAAAAGTAAGTATTTTATTTTTGGCTTTTTCAAGCAGATTTTTTGCTTCATCTGACAAATTATTATTTTTTAGAAAATTGCCAATTAATTTTTCATTTTTCTTTTCAATTTCATATATTGTTTCAAGAGGTTTTCTTTTTGTGATTTTTGATGCAATTTTAGGTGCCAATAAAGCACTTGTTATTGCAAAAGTCATTGTAGCGGCTTTTTTAAATAACTCCTTTTTTGCATTTTTATCTTCATTACTTTTTTTGAAAACATCAACTGCATCGTTTGCTAAAATTATTCCTGCTCCACAAGCCATTATTTTTGGCATTGATTTATTTAATTTTGATATTAATATTGGCTGATCAAGAAATTTTCCAAAAATTTTTAGATTATTCATTGTCTTTATACTTACTTTCTTTGTAGTTTTCCATTTTTTCAATTATTTCATCATCAATAACATGTTCTATTTTGCAAGCGTTTTTTTCTGCTTGTTCCCTGTCTATTTTGAGAACTTTCGTAAAAAAATCGGATAGAATTTTATGTTTTTTTACTGTTTTTTGGGCTTGTTCTATCCCTTTTTTTGTCATTTTTATGCCTTTTCTTCCTTCATAAATAATTAAATCTTTATCTGCAAGCTTAATTAATGCTTCAGATACCGATGGCCTTGAAATATTAAATGCTTTTGAGATATCAATTGCTTTTATTTCTTTTTTTTCCAGTATTGTATTGTGTATAAATTCAAGATAATCCTCGAGACTTGCACTTATCATTGTTAGGCTCTCCTTACTTTTTTCATATAGTAAGGCAAACCTAACTTAATGTCAATTAGTACTCATAAATAATTTTAAAAATATAATTATATTTATTTGGCTATAATGCAGGAAAGACATTTAGATTGTATAGATCGTACAATTATTTGTTATAGTGAATTTGATAGTTAATATATTTTAATTTTTCTTGCATTTATAACATGTTTTATATATGATTTCTTTGTTATTAGATTACCTTTTCGGTTATTACTTCCAAATGGTATTTTAACCAGCCCGTTCCATAGGGGTCAGGATTAAACCGAAAAAAGAAAGGACAAGAAACTATGGCAGTAGCTACTTTAGTAGAATTATTGGATGCAGGTGTACATTTTGGTCACCAAACTCAAAAATGGAATCCGAAGATGAAACAATATATTTTCGGAGCAAAAAATGGTATTTATATTATCGACCTTAGAAAAACCTCTGATTTATTAGATAAAGCTTACGAGGTTGTTAGAAAATTTGCTTCACAAGGTAAAAATGTTTTATTTGTCGGAACAAAAAAACAAGCAGTCGATGTAGTTGCTCAAGAAGCTGTTCGTTGTGGCGGATATTACATTAATCGCCGTTGGTTGGGCGGTATGATGACTAACTTTGAAACAATCAGAGGCAGAGTTAACAAATTAAGAGAACTGGAATCTTTCTTAGAATCCGGTGCTGCAAATAAATTACCTAAAAAAGAAATTGCTCAATTAACAAGACAAGTTGCAAAACTATCAAAAACTTTGGGCGGTATTAAAGAAATGAAAGGTATGCCTGATATTTTGGTTGTTATTGATCAGAAAAAAGAACTTATTGCGATTAAGGAAGCTAACAAGCTAGGTATTCCTGTTGTATGTTTAGCTGATACTAATGCTGATACTGATGGAATTGATTATATCATCCCAGGTAATGATGATGCTCTTCGTTCAATCAAATTAATTACATCAAAAATGGCAGATGCTGTTTTAGAAGGAAAAGAATTAAGAGCAAATAATGCTAAAACATCCGGTAAAATTGAAAAGGTAGAAGCAAAAGACGCTAATGCCGAAACGGTTGAAGCATAAGTTATAGAATTAGGAGAAAATAATTATGGAAATAAAAGCATCAATGGTAAAAGAATTAAGAGATAAAACCGGCGCCGGAATGATGGATGCCAAAAAAGCTCTTGTTGAAACTGATGGTGATATGGAAAAAGCGATTGAGCTTTTAAGACAAAAAGGCATGGCTTCTGCAGATAAAAAAATGGGCAGAATTGCAGCAGAAGGTGTAGTAGCTTCTGTAATTGATGGTAAAGTTGGTGCTATGGTTGAAGTTAACTGTGAAACTGACTTTGTTGCAAAAAATGATGACTTTAAAGATTTTGCAAATATGATGGCGCAAGCTGTTGCTAAGCTTAACCCTGCTTCTGTTGACGAATTGCTTAAAATGGATTGTCCTGTTTGCAAAAAACCAATAGAAGAGGTAATAAAAGAAAAAATTGCAAAAATTGGCGAGAAAATCACAATCAGAAGATTTGTTAGATATGACGCTTCTTGTTGCGTAAATACATATATTCACAATGGCAAAATCGGTGTTTTATTGGAAGCAAAATGTCAATCTTGTGATGAAACACTTACTAAGGATATATGTTTACATATTGCTTCTAATGCTCCTGAGTTTGTTTCAAGAGAAGAAATTCCTGCTGATGTTATTGCTGAGGAAAAACGTATTGAAATGGGCAAAGAAGATTTGGCAAATAAACCAGAACAAATTAGAGAAAAGATTGTTGAAGGCAGAGTTAATAAATTAATGGCTCAAAGATGTTTATTAGAACAACAATTTGTTAAAAATCCTGATGTTACAGTTGCTCAATTAATAGAAGGTAAATGTGAAATCGTACGATTTGAAAGATACGTTCTTGGTGAAGGTCTTGAAAAAAGACAAGATAATTTTGCTGAAGAAGTAATGAATCAAATAAAAGGATAATTTCTTTAAATAAATCCCTAGAATAAAAAACACCAATATTTATTGGTGTTTTTTATGTATAATTTTTTTATGAATATAATTTTAGCAAGTGCTTCTCCGAGAAGAAAAGAAATTTTATCTAATGCGGGATATACTTTTGAAGTTGTACCTTCTTGTTATGATGAAAATATTTGTAATTGTATATATACTAAGGAGCTTGTTGAAGATTGCGCTGCAAAGAAAGCTCTTGAAGTTAATGAAAAATTAAAAGGCGTTAATTTAATTGTTTCTGCTGACACTGTTGTTGTTTTAGAAAACAGAATATTAGGTAAGCCAAAAGATGAAAACGAATCTTTTGATATGTTAAAAAAACTTTCAGGTAATACTCATTTTGTTGCTACGTCAGTGTGCTTAATTTATAATAATTCTTTATTTAAAAATACTGAAATTACTTATGTGACTTTTAGAAATTTAACTGATTTGGAGATAAAAAATTATATTTTAAAATTTAAACCCTATGACAAAGCAGGAAGTTACGGTATTCAAGATAAAGGATTTGATTTTGCAACTGATATTAATGGAAATCTTGACAACGTCATAGGTTTTCCTTTAAAGACTTTTGAATCTTTGTTAAAGAACTTACCATCAGTTGATAAATGGAGAAAATAGCCCTTCTGTGTTACCGATTATTTGGTTAAAATATTCTGATTCTTCCTTAAGGTTAGAAGTCATTGCGTCATTTATTACAATTTGATTGCTTCCTGTTGTGTCAAAGATTGTTTTAAACATTTCATATAATATTGATTTTGAGCTGTTTTGTTGTTTGGCTGATAGCATTATATGCTTAATGCCGTTTGTTGTAAGCCTTTTAATAGTTTCTTCATCATGTATAAGATTGTTTTCGTATAATATCGTACAAGGAATATTATTTTTTATACATTCAAAGTTTACATCTTGATTTAAGTTGGTATTTAGTTTTTCTGTGCATTTATAATGCTCAGGCATTTTAGGACAGTTTTTTATACAAGGTTGATTAATTAGAACTTCTAATCTTGAAATATCATCTATATATTCAGGATGATAAGGTAATATATCTTTAGAATATTCAGGTCTTACAACAACTATGTCATATTCTTTCAGTAATTTATTATAATAATTTGTTTCATTTTCAATTGTTGCTTCTTCTATTTTATTTGGACCTTGAAATCTGCAATTTGCTTTAATAACTGACGCAACCACAGTAGCATCAGGATTTTTTTCTTTAATATAATCCCTTAAATAATCTGAATATACGATAAATCTGGCATTATATTCAAATGATGTTTCTAAAATAAAATTTGCATATTCGTCTTTTAAATCTTCTTTTGTAAGATTAGTGTTTGAAAAATTTAAAATTGGATTTGTTAAATTTTGTTGTAAATAAGCATAGAGGTTTTTTAAAGTTTCTTTTTTAAATTCTCCATATATTCCGGGTATTTGTCCTCCTGCCCAGATGTTTGAAGGTGTGCCAAACAGATTTGCTTTTGGAGCTGTAAAATTATAACTTCTTAATGTATTATAAATTGTTGGCCAGACTGTGTCATATTGAAATAACAGATTTAAATCCCACTCAATATCTTCTTTGTATTTGTTTATATTATTTGTCATTTTGCCTCTTTATTATGCAAACGGAGAACTTAATTCTTTTTGTTCGCCTATTATTTCACTAAATTTGTTTATTTCCCAGTTTAAATTATTTTCCATAGCATTGATAATTAATTCATTGTTACCATCTCTATTAAACATTTGATCGGTAAGTATAAGTAAGAGCTCTTCAATTGTAATTTTCGTACTTCTTCCTTGCAGCTTTAAATTTTTTACACCATGTTCAACAAGTTTTTCAACAATATTTTCTTTATGTATAAGGTTGTTTTCATAAAAAATAGTATTGGGGATGTCAGCTCTTATACATGTAAAACCGCAGTCCTGATTAGGATCTTTATTAAATCTTTCAAGAAATTTATAATGCTCAGGCATTTTAGGACAGTTTTTTATACAAGGTTGATTAATTAGAACTTCTAATCTTGAAATATCATCTATATATTCAGGATGATAAGGTAATATATCTTTAGAATATTCAGGTCTTACAACAACTATGTCATATTCTTTCAGTAATTTATTATAATAATTTGTTTCATTTTCAATTGTTGCTTCTTCTATTTTATTTGGACCTTGAAATCTGCAATTTGCTTTAATAACTGACGCAACCACAGTAGCATCAGGATTTTTTTCTTTAATATAATCCCTTAAATAATCTGAATATACGATAAATCTGGCATTATATTCAAATGATGTTTCTAAAATAAAATTTGCATATTCATCTTTTAAATCTTCTTTTGTAAGAGTTGTTGATGTAAAAGTGAAAGTTGGATATGCGTTTATATCGTTTATATATTTAAGCCATTTGCTAATTGTTTCTTTGTCGAAATTGCCAAATAGCGCTGGCATTCTTCCTCCTGCCCAGATGTTTGAAGGTGAGCCAAAAAGATTTGCTTTTGGAGGTTTAATTTCAAACATTTTTAATGTGTTATATATTGTTCCCCATATTGTGTCATATTGAAAAAGCAATGGGAGTGTCCAATCTACATCTTGATATTTAAAAAATTTTTTTGTCATACAGTTTCTTCTTATTTCTTTTTAATAGTATATTCTATATATTTATTTTTTTCTAAAATTATTTTTTTAAGAAATATTTTTCTTAAGTAAAATGTGTATATATCTATAATTCTATAAAGAATTTCATTTTGCTCATTTGTGTTTGAATTTAAAATTGAAAGTTTATTAAGTCTGAATTTTTGATATAATTCATCTTCGGGACTATTATATATTGTTATATTTTCTATATTTATATTTTCTTTGTAGTTGTTTATTGTAAGGTATTCGTTTTTAATTTCCGGATATTTTGATGTGAAAAATAAATATAAACTATTGTTTTCTTTAATTTTTTTTGCACTTAGCTTGGATTGTTCTTTTTGTTTTTTTAGTTCTGATTTATATTTTTCTTTGTAGAAATTTGTATTTTCTTTTATTCCATATGATTCGGTTTTTAGTTTTGCTATATATTCATAATCTCCGCCAAGCTCAGGTTTTATATATACGCTTGTTAGATTTGCAAGAATCGTAACTTTTTTTTCCGTTAAAATTTCAGCAATTATTTTTTTATTTGCTATTTGAAAGTCGTAAATAGTATTGTATTTAATTTTATTTTGTTTTAGCTCGGATTCTAGCAATAATAAGTCATCATTATCATTTGCATCTATAATTATTGTTTTGTTTTTATTTAAAAGTTCTTTTATTGACTGTGTTATATTTTTAATTTTTTCTTTTTTATTTATAAAGTATAAATTTTTAATTTCTTTTAGATTTGTTAGAATATCTTTTTTATTTGTCAATTTTTCAATTTTTAAGTTATATTTTTTTGCATTTGATATATTTTCAAAAAACAATCCAGGAGAAACTCCTAGTATATTTTTATATAATTTAAAAAAGTCTTTTATTTTTAGTTTGTCTGTTTCTATGTCATAACCGTTAATTTTAAAAGTTAAATCATATCTGTCATATAATACACTATCAATATCAAATATAAAAGCGGTTTCAAATTTAAAATCAACTCTGTCTGAAATTCTTTCTATATTTTTATTTATTAAATAGTCATGCAAGAATTCTTCCAAGTTTGCAAAAATGATGTCTGACTTGTATATTTCTTCTTTTGTGGTGTTTGTTTTGTTTTCAATCATATCATCATAATTAAGATTGATTTCTGCTTTTAGGTTAAGAAACTTATATAGAGGCTTCAATTTTTCATAATAGTCAGATAATAGAAATTTGTTAATGTATATAACATGTAAGTTTGTTTTCTTTTTTATTAAAAATAGGCTGTATAATGCAAATGAATATATTACTTCGTAGTTATTTTTGGTATTTAGACTATATTTATCAACAAATTTTTTAAATATATTTATATCATTTTCGTTGATATTATAGTCAAGTGATCTTTTAATGCACTCTGCACAAAGCGATGCAAAATCAATTATGTTTGTATTTTTATCAGACAGATTGAAGTTCTTAAAATTTTCTATTAAATCTTTATCTGATAACTCACTATACTTTTCTAAGTTTAAATAATTACTCACCAATAAAAATCCGTTTTTTGTGTTTTAGTTAATAAAATTCTATCATTTAATGTATGTATTTGCAATTATTCATATAAATAGCAAGCTACTTTGCAAAAATTATTTTCTTTAAGCTTGGGTTTGTTTGATGAGCATATATCCATTTTATATTCACACCTTGGATGAAATTTGCATCCTTTTATTTGATTTGTTATAGGTGAAATTTGACCTTGTATATTTTTTAATTTTTTTCCTCTCAAGGTAGGCAGTGCTTCAATAAGTGCTTTTGTGTATGGGTGTTTTGGGTTTTTAAAGATTTCTTTTGCATCCGAACTTTCAACTATATCTCCTAAGTACATAATTGTTGCTGTATCACAGTAGTTGTAAACAATGGATAAATCATGAGTAATTAAAATAATTGTTTTACCTTTGTTTTTTAATTCTAACAACAGATTCAATATTGAATTTGAAACACTAACATCAAGAGCGGTTGTTGGTTCATCTGCTAATATAAGTTCAGCATTTGAAATAAGTGCCATTGCTATAATTATTCTTTGCTTCATTCCGCCAGACAGCTCATGTGGATAGGATTTTAAAACATTATCTATGTTTTGTATTTTAACTTCTTCTAGCGATTTTATTATAATTTTTCTTGCTTCTTCTTTACTTTTGTTTTTGAGCGAATTAACTTCTAATAATTGGTTTTCTATTTTGTAAAGAGGATTGAGAGACATAAATGGATCTTGAGGAATAAGAACGATTTTTGTTCCTCTGATATTATTAAAGTCTTTTTCTTTTATTTTTAGCAGATTTTGATTTTCAAAAAGTATTTCTCCTGAAGTTATTTTTGAGTTTTTTGACAGAAGCTTTAATATTGTATTTATAAAAACAGATTTCCCGCAACCGGATTCGCCTGCAATGGCATGTATTTTACCTTTTTCAAATTCTAAATTTATATTATTAAGTGCAAAATAGAAATTATCTTCTATATAAAAACCTGTACTTAAGTCTTTAATTTTTAAAATTTTATCCACAATATTTCCTTTGTTTATGAGGAATTATAGCATGTTGGCCGGTTTTTTCCAATTAGACTTTTTGGGCAGTTTTTTCTTCAGAATTGATAGTTTTATTTTTTTCGTTTATTTTTGATTTTATTTTTTTTCTTCTCATTAAATCAACAAAGGCTTCGAGTCTTGTAATATATCCGGCTCTTCCTGTCTGCTCATCCATAATAAGCGTTAAAATTGGTAGGTTAACATCCTCTCTCATTTTTGGAAAGATATTTTGACTCATAATTTCTGGCATGCAGGTAAATGGTGAAACATGAATTAATCCATCTATATTTCTTTCTTTTGCATACAAGACGTCAGATATACATTCTAGTGCATCGCCGCCAATATCTCGCATTAGGTATGGTTTTGCAAGCCTATATGCTCTTTCTAAGTGTGTTTCTCCTTTTTTAAATATTTTTGGAATTATAGCATCCTTTAGAAAAGATGACACAGTAAGCGAACGTCTGACTTGTACACCCATTGCTCCAAGTTCTCTTTCCATATTTTGGTTTGAAAATTCGTCATTTACTATATAAATTTCACCAGTAAGGTCAACGTGTAGTATGTCTCTATTTTTATCTATTTCAACATTTGAAATTAGACTCAGCCCTTGTTTCAGTGCTTTTGAGAGTTCGCTTGCATTTGTTGCTTGCCTTATTAGCTTAATTGCTTTATTGAAAGCTTTTTCACTATCCCCTTTGTTGATTTCTCTTGCTCTATGGTAGGAAAGAAAGTTTTGCAGTTCGTCAACAGCAAAAACCGTTCTTACTGCTAGATAAATCGCATTGAATATTTTTAAGTAATTTTTTGAACCACTTATTCTAATTAGATAATCCATCATTCCTTTAAAGCCATCATAGAGGCTAAGTTCAATGTAATTTGTTTTATACCCTAACTCTTTTAAGACTTGTTCAATATTTCTTCCGTATTCTCCAAGTCGACATATTCCTGGCGAAGTTATCATTGAGACATAATCAGCGCCACCTTCAATTGCTTCAATAAAGTTTCCCAAGATAAGTTTGTAAGGTAAACAAATTGCCTCGGGTGAATTTTTTGTGCCTAGTGATAGCGTTTTTTTGCTTGTGTAAGGAGGAATATATGGTTCTATTCCCATAGTCTTGAGAGCCATTTCCCAAGCTACATATATCGTTCCCATATGCGGAAAAGCAACTTTTATTTTTTTAGATTCATTTTTCATAATTAAATTATATAATAAACAAAAAAAGACTGTGCATTTTTACACAGTCTTTTAATTTTTTATCTTAAAACCAATTATTTGATTTCAACAGTAGCGCCTGCTTCTTCTAATTTAGCTTTAATTTCTTTAGCTTCTTCAGGTTTTACACCTTCTTTTAATGGTTTAGGAGCTCCATCAACTAAATCTTTAGCTTCTTTTAAGCCTAAACCTGTGATTTCACGAACTAATTTAAGTACTGGAATTTTGTTAGCGCCAGCAGAAGCTAAGATTACATTAACTTCAGATGGAGCATCAGCAGCAGCTTCAGCAGCACCAGCAGCAGGAGCAGCAGCAACTGCAACAGGAGCAGCAGCAGATACGCCGAATTTTTCTTCCATAGCTTTAACTAATTCAGCTGCTTCTAATAATGTTAATTTTTCAATTGATTCTAAAATTGTTTCTACGTTACTCATTTTATTATTACCTTTCTTATTTTTTTCTATGCTGATTTTTGTTCTCTAACTGCATCAATTGCTCTAACAAGCGCAGACATAACACCGTTTATAGAGTATACTAGGCCGCTTGCAGGTGAATTGATAGAGCCGAGAATTTTTGCGTAAAGTTCTTCTTTTGAAGGCATTGAAGCAAGTTTTGTAGCTTCTTCTTTTGATAAAACTTTGCCATCAAGAACTGCACCAAGGATTTCTCCTTTTTTGTTTTCTTTAATGAATTTTGCTAAAACTTTTGCAGCTGCAACTTCATCTCCATAGCCAAAAGCAACAGCGGTAGGACCTTGCATTAATTCTTCTATCACTTCAAAGTTTGAACCTTTTGAAGCAACTTTAAATAAAGTGTTTTTAGTTACTGTAAGGTCTGCTTGTTCTTTTTGAAGATTACGTCTTAATTCAGTAATTTCTTCAACTGAAAGACCACGATAATCAGCTACAACAGCAACTTTAGCATTTTCGAATTGTTTTTTGTAGTATTCGATTTTTTCATTTTTAAATTGTTTAGTTGCCATTACTTGCGTATTTCTCCTTTCTTTAGACTTCGCATTCTTTTTAAAATAAAAAAGTTTTGCGAGTATAGTACGCAAAACAGCCCAATAAGTTAATTATTAAAATTTACTTTTGAACCTGAGTTGGAAATTAAGACTTTTTGGGTCACCAACCGTCTTTGGTACTGTTCTAATATTATTATATTAAAAAATATTGTCAATCTTTTTTTAATAAAACTTCATATTTAATTATTGTTTTAGCAATTTATTTTTTTAGGTTATTTTTTTATTTTGTCATAATTTTTGTACACAAAAGTTAATAATTATAAATTCATGCTTTATTTAAGATGATAAGCATGCTAATATATCTTCTCTGGTTAAAGTAACATGCAAAATATTAAAGAAAAAGTATTAAAAGACATTAATTTGAGGCAATATACTGACCTTATTAATAAAATTGCCAAAGTAGAATACAGGTCAATGGGTGTTCAGTACTTAATAGAATATGAAGAATTAGTTAATATTGGATTTCAGACCATAAATATATTATGTTCTCAATCTGATTTTAATTCATTTAATGAATCATACCTTTCTACTGCAATTAAATGGGCAATTCGAAACGAGCTTAGAAGCAGATATAAATGGTATGGTGTTCGCCAAAGTAAAGCGTTATCTGAAGATGAGTCTAACGAGCTTAGAGAAGCTATTTATAAAACTATTTTGTCAACTGATGAAATGTATGATTCAGAACGCACATTTGAAGTTAAGGATATTAGAAAAAATCCAGAAGAAACTTGTGAGTTTTCTATGCTTTCTTCGGGTATTAAAGAAGCTGTCATGACTCTTCCGAAGAGAGAAAGAGAATTAATAGAGTCCAAATTTTTTAAAGAAAAGAAACTCCACGAACTTTCAGATGAATTTTCAATATCTCCAAGCCGAATTTCAAGAATTATAAAATCTGGTTTAGATAAAATTAAGGATGAATTAATCAAAAGTGAAATAATATAAGAATTTCATTTTTGATTTTTGAAAAATTTTATTCATCAATATAAATTTTTGAAAATACAAACTCTTTGTTCATTGAATATTCAAAATTGCTTGAAAACAGGCTCGCTGACTTTGCAACTAAAAAATCAACAAATAATTTCAAATTTTCTAAATTGTCTTTACAGTTATTTATTTCATTTAAAAGTTTTGTATTTCGCTTTTCCAATTTTTCTATATTCCTTACTATTCTAAATAAAAAATCATTGTAACTTTCAGATTGTTTAATTTTTTCATCTTTCTCGTATTTTTTGAGTGCAAGGTTTAGAATTTCAAGCTTGTTTTCATCAAGAGTAAGTTTGTTTAGTATGTAGCTTGCATCAAAAGATGAAATGTTTTTTATTGATAAAACCTGATAAAGGTATTTTTTGTTTTCTAATTTTGAAAAACTTAAAATATCTTCGATTTCTTCTTTTTTAAAGTTATTTTGGAATTTTGTATTTTGAAATTTCATTTTTAATACTCTGAATTGATTAAAAATTTAATGATATATTTTATAAAGTAAAATTTCAAAATAAAATTGCTAGTACATATTTATAATTTTATTTATAGAATTTTCTGCCAGTTTATATATTTCATCAAGTTGTTGTTTTTCAAACGGCAGCCCTTCTGCTGTTGTTTGAAATTCGATAATTTTTCCCGATTTTGTGAGAACTATATTTGAATCAACTTGCGCAGATGAATCTTCTTCATAACATAAATCGACCATAATTTGATTATTTACAATTCCTGCCGAGATTGCCCCTATTGGCTCAATTATTGGGTTTTTGTCTATAATTTTTTTATTAATTAATTTTTCTACCATATCTGAAACAGCAATGAATGCTCCACATATTGATGCAGTTCTTGTTCCGCCGTCAGCTTGCAGGACATCAGCATCAACAATAAAAGTTTTTCCTTTTATTGCTTTTAAATCAAGACAAGAACGTAATGAACGGCCTATTAATCTTTGAATTTCTTGTGTTCTTCCTGATATTTTTGTTCTTTCTCTTGGACATCTAGTGTTTGTGCTTTGCGGTAGAAGCGAATACTCTGCACTGAGCCATCCTTCGGGAGACTCTTTATCCATCCATTTTGGAATTGTATCTTCATAGTTTGCACATACAAGCACTTTTGTTTCTCCAAATTCTACTAAAACAGAACCAAGAGAATGTTTTGTATAGTTTCGTGTGAATTTTATTGGCCTTAATTCGTTATTGTTTCTTCCATCTGTTCTCATTTTGCACCTCGTGTTAATTATGTTAACTATTTTACTAATTTAAAATTATCACAAAATCTAATTTAAAGTAGACGAAAAAAAATTATATTTAAAAGGTAAATCCTCAACTCTTCTGATTGCTATGCCCTGAACTTCAGGGCTTTTTTTGCACCCGAGCCGAGCGAAACGATGTGCGACTGCACACGTTAAGCGAAGGCGAGGGCAAAGATGTGTGAAGGGCGTGACGGTGA